>JAKPFY010000212.1 GCA_029551185.1 Bacillota bacterium | reverse complement strand
ATTTTACACACACTTATGGACTTGATCCATGTAGTTTTCGTCTATCGCTCATTCCTGAGTCAGTCAAGGCCTATTCGGAATAAAACTTCGTTTTGAAGGCAATAATCTTATTAAGGCTGAGATATTTTGGAAACGCAAGGGGCCGGTTATGATGATAAACAAGGTCGAAATCTGCGGGGTAAATACGTCAAAATTACCTGTTCTCTCCAACCAGAAAATGCGGGAGTTCTTGCAGCGTGTAAGAGAGGGAGACAACGACGCACGTGACAAGCTGATCCATGGTAATCTTCGTTTGGTCTTAAGCGTGATACAACGGTTCAATAACCGTGGCGAGAGTGTAGACGATTTGTTTCAGGTAGGGTGTATAGGCCTCATGAAAGCCATTGATAACTTTGATTTGTCACAAAACGTGAAGTTCTCCACGTACGCTGTTCCTATGATAATCGGAGAGATCAGAAGGTATCTCAGGGACAATAACCCTATTCGCGTATCTCGCTCATTGAGGGATGTAGCGTATAAAGCCCTTCAAGTCCGTGACACGCTGATAAGTAAAAACTCACGGGAACCTTCAATAAGTGAGATTGCAGATGAGTTGAAACTGCCTCGCGAGGAGGTTGTATATGCACTGGACGCTATTCAGGAGCCGGTTTCACTGTTTGAACCTATTTATCATGACAACGGGGATCCCATCTTCATAATGGATCAGGTTAGTGATGAGAGGAACCAAGATTCTACTTGGCTTGAAGGAATCTCTATCAGAGAAGCCATGGGAAAGCTAAGCGAAAGGGAAAGACTAATCCTGAGACTGAGGTTTTTCGAAGGAAAAACCCAAATGGAAGTAGCTGATGAAATAGGCATATCTCAGGCTCAAGTATCGCGACTTGAGAAGGCTGCGCTAAAACACATGAGGCGCTTTGTCTAACGTCTCTGGCAGGATTCCAAGCTTCGGAGGTGGCGTTGTTGCAAAAAAGGACCGTAAAACCTACACTCACAATTTTACTCATACTCGTTGCGATGATGATGTCGGAAGTGTTTTTTGGGGCAGGTTTCGCTGCACTGCCACAAGATGCGAAGACAGCTTTTAACACCACAAATCTCATTAGATTGCATATTATGGCAAACAGCGACAGTCCGGATGATCAAGCTTTAAAAATGGCAATCCGCGACACTGTCTTAAGGGAAGTAAAAGGGCTTCTCACAGAAGCCACTACAAAGACTGAAGTATGGCAGGTGCTGTCTGAAAGCATCAGCAGGATCGAGGATGCAGCCAGGGATGAGGTAGATAGACTAGGGAGGGGTTATGACGTTACGGTTGAGCTCGGAACATTTTCGTTTCCGCCGTGCAGTTATGGGAATCTTCAAGTACCTGCCGGAGACTATGACGCTATTCGAGTCGTTCTCGGTAGAGGAATAGGGCAGAACTGGTGGTGCGTACTTTTTCCGCCGTTATGTTTCATTGAAGTTGCAGACGACGGCAGAATACGAGGGTTGGGTTCAAATACTTCCCCCGGTGAAGCCCTCCTCAGGTTGGATGTGAACCTCAAGACATCCTTTAGCGTTCCGTGGGCTTATTATACTGCTATTGGAGTCCCTATTCTTGAATCATCTCCACTCTTGACCTCTTTATCTCTGTCGCTGAGAGACCTCTTGTGAGGTATCCCCCTGCACACAATCTTCAAGTCTCGAATATAATAGGTTTGTGGAGATGCAGGGGGTGATATGTATGCTGGTCCGTGTTTCAGACCTAAGAACCCGTGAGGTCGTCAACGTTGTCGACGGACGGAGGTTAGGACCTATCTGTGACATGGAAATAGATCTTACCACAGGCCAGGTAACATCTATTATGGTGCCCGGCCCTTCAAAGCTCATGGGTATCCTCGGACGCTACAATGATTATGTGATTCCTTGGTCAAGAATCAAGAGAATAGGAATGGATGTTATTCTTGTTGAGGCGAATGAGTACGCTGAACCTGCCCAGTAACGTATTCCTCTTCCCAAGCTGTTTTTGCCAGTTTGCCATATTCATTGGCGTATTCATCCAAATCATCGGCAAGAACGGTAATGATTGAGTCAGCTTTCTCATGGGTAGGCTTTGCACCGTGCCTACACACGACTTCTCTCAGTATATGGGGATTATCCACTATCATACACGGCCTTAGGTGGTTCTCATTAAGTGGCATCCTCGCCTTTATATCCATGAAGTATGGCGATGTCAAAGCCTGCTTCAAGGTGGTGTTCTTTATGTTATCCACTGCAAAGTGAACAAAGACGCACGGTTCAATATCTCCTTGCGCATTAATATGCAGGTAACTTCTGCCACCTGCCATGCAACCGGATACCATCGGGCCGTCATTCCAGAAGTCAATGACAAAGATGGGTTTTGTTTTTCTAAGAGAGATTACGTGCCTTCTCATAGTATCACGCTGGGTAGGAGTACACATGAGAGTTATGTCGTCATCTTTTCCGACTGGGATCAACATAAAGAACCAACCATACAACGCGCCTTTATCAATCAGCATATCAATAAAGGCTTCATCGGTAAGAGCCTCAATATTATCTCTGGTATACGTCGCTGAAAATCCAAACACCGTGCCTGCTTTTCTTAAGTGATCCATTGCTTTCATAACTGCCTCGAACATTCCGGGCCCGCGCCTTTTGTCTGTTTGCGCTTCCATCCCCTCCAAGCTAAGTGCAGGTGAGATGTTTCCCAGTTCAGCAAGGCGCTGGGCTAAGTCTTGATCTATGAGAGTGCCGTTAGTATATACCATAAAAACTGCGTCATCGTGTTTCTTTGCGATATTCAGAAGATCGTCCCTCAGAAACGGCTCGCCTCCTGATATTACATAGAAATAAATGCCAAGTTCTTTCCCTTCTGTAATGATTCTGTCTAAGGTGGTTTCGTCGATTTCGCCTTCTTTTGAATAACGTCCTGCGTAACATCCTGTACAGTTCAGATTACACTGCATTGTCGGACTTATCACGATTAGGGAAGGTATCGGTGTGCCTAACTCCTCAGAATGCAGTTTCCGTTCCTGCTGACCCATGTACGCTTCGTTAATGAAGAGATTAACCAACCCTCGCGTTCGATAACTTGGATGAAGCTGGGAGAATCCTCGTTCTGCCAGTTTGGTCCACACATGATTTGGGTCTTTAAATGCTTGTCTTGCGGTTTGGATTTGCTGTTTCTCGTTGGGACCTCCTGCAAATAGCTCCAGAATCCTGGTTAAGGTCACCAAGTTTCGCTGAGGATCTTTGGCCAGAAGAGACAAAGCATAGTCTATGACTTGCGAAGCTACATACTTTTTCATAAGGTCATATGTCTTCAACTTAAGGTCCCCCTTTAAAATTGCTATAGTCTACTCTACTTTTCTGATTTCGCGCCGCAGCTTTCTTATAATTCTCTTTTCCAGCCTGGATATATAGGATTGAGATATGCCCAATAAATCCGCAACTTCCTTTTGCGTCTTTTCTTTTCCGTCGCCAAGTCCGAATCGGAGCTCGACTATTCTCTTTTCTCTCGTGGACAATCGTTGCATAGCGTCGTCCAGCAACGACTTATCTACTTGTTCTTCGATGCATCTATATACAATATCGCTGTCAGTTCCCATGACGTCAGACAGGAGGAGTTCATTGCCGTCCCAATCTACATTGAGGGGTTCATCAAATGACACTTCAGACCTGACTTTGCTGCTTCTGCGAAGGTACATAAGGATTTCATTTTCTATGCAGCGCGAAGCATATGTAGCCAGCTTTATTCTTTTGGAAGGATCAAAGGTATTGACAGCCTTAATTAAACCAATGGTGCCAATAGATATAAGATCTTCCACGCCTATTCCAGTATTCTCAAATCTCCTTGCTATATACACTACAAGCCTTAGATTTCTCTCGATGAGCTCACCCTTTACCTGTGTATCTCCCATTTCCAGGCGTGTTAGGAGCTCGCTTTCTTCACTGGTTGAAAGGGGCGGTGGTAAGACCTCTCCTCCATTACCTACATAAAGGACGGAGCGGCTTCGAATAAGGCCTGAATCAATTGCCCATAGCATGCTCTTCAGCCTTAGACAGAGGAGTCGATTCATGAAAGGGAGACCCATTTTCATCCTAGTCTCCTCCTAGGCAATATTAGCGGACTGCTGTACGTACGTGTGTTCAAGAAGCTTTCGTCAAAATGTCGGGATGAAGGAGCGCAGAAAATGCGCCTTCATTGGAAAGCTTGCTTACGTGTATTCCGACAACGACATTCTTCGTTTTGAAGTTTCGCGTCCCGTCTGAGATAAGGATTTCATCTGCTCTGAACCCAGGGAGGAGACCTCTTTCCTCGCCGACTGAGACAAAGGGGATTACCCGGAACCTTGCGAGCCATGTTGAATCCGCCAGAAGTTCTGAGATGAGCCCTAAATCGCCTGCGTCGAAGGCCATAAACGCTCGTCTGACTTCCTCGGGAAGAAACTTTGCGGCTGCGTTGTATTCCAGGAGAATCACAGGAAGGCCTGTAAGAGGGTCTTTGAGTCTGTTGCCTGTGTCGATCAAAGCGTTCACTTCAAACTGAATATCGCCGAAGCGGATTTCTATTGGCACATATAAAAGCCATTCCCGGAACCTACGACGGACATAGCCCCATCCGATTTCTGTAGTTACCAGGACGGTCCCTAGGAGGCCTAGAAGTGTGGGTATGAGCCGCCGTCCTGTGAGGTAAGCCGTAGCTGAGGCTCCTCCGAATGCCAGGACACTGATTCCTAACACATGACCGGAGACTATGGTGAATTTGGATAATGGCAAAGGACCGAAGGATATTCTGACTGCAGGCAGTATTGAAAGAATTGCTGAAGGGACTGCGAGATACGCGGGCAGATATCCGAAGAGCAGCGAAACGATGATGACTGCATCCATGAGTCCTGCTGCGATTGACGCTATAAGCAGTCTCCGGTGTCTCACTTTACAGCCGAGAACCTCTCCGGTTGCCCACAGGGTGAGCCAGTGCATAGCCAGAGTCATCACAGCGGCACTCACGACAGTCTTATAAGGCATGAGATCCACCCCCGAACGCCGCTTTGTCATAGATATCGGATACCTGGCGCAAGATGTATCATTACCTATACTACAATGTGCTTTCATCTCCTTATTAAGTATACAAACTTCGTATTGAGAATTATGTCAGAATTGGGGACAAAATTGCGATGTCATAATACAAGTTAACGCTTCTGGCCTCTCCCTCGTCTTAGGAAAGCAGGTATATCCAGGTCTTCACTGCCTGCGAAATCGCTGATTTCTACAGCTTCCAGACCCACTTTTTCTTTGGCTTTTGCTTCGAAACCCGTGGCTATGACGGTGATTTTTATTTCATCTGTAAGGTTTTCGTCGATCATGGCGCCAAATATGATATTCGCGTCAGCGTCAGCGGCTTGCGCAATAAGTTCTGCAGCCTCATTCACCTCAAATAGACCCAGATTGCTGCTTCCCGTAATATTCATGAGCACACCTTTGGCACCGTTAATAGTTGTTTCAAGAAGGGGACTTTCTATGGCAGCTTTTGCAGCTTTCTCAGCACGTCCTTCTCCTGAGGCTATGCCTATACCCATCAGGGCGGAACCTGCGTCACACATAATGGTTCTTACGTCCGCGAAATCAACGTTAATCAGGCCGGGCACAGTAATCAGGTCTGAAATACCTTGGACTCCGTGGCGCAGCACATCATCTGCCAGCTGAAAAGCATCAAGAATTGAGGTCGCAGGCTCGCTGACTTGTAGAAGTCTGTCATTGGGTATGACAATAAGGGCGTCTACCTTGCTCTTTAAATTATCGACGCCTACCACTGCTTGAGCCATGCGCTTCTTGCCTTCAAAGGTAAAAGGTTTTGTTACTACACCAACAGTAAGGGAGCCCAGTTCCTTTGCGATAGAAGCAACGACAGGGGCGCCCCCTGTACCTGTTCCACCGCCCATGCCTGCAGTGATAAATACCATGTCAGCTCCTTCCAGTGCCCGTTTAATCACATCGTAACTCTCTTGCGCTGCCTGCTCCCCAATTTGCGGATTTGAACCTGCGCCAAGGCCTTTTGTGAGTTTTTCTCCAACCTGGATTTTTATATTTGCGTCAGATATGGCCAGCGCTTGTGCGTCAGTATTGACTGCTACAAACTCTACACCTGATAATCCTGCCATTATCATCCGGTTTATTGCGTTGGAACCTCCTCCTCCGACCCCTACCACCTTAATGTTTGTGAACTGCTCCATCTCAAGTTCCAGGTTGAACACGTATTATCCCTCCTGCGGTAACCGCCAAATTCAATCTAGAAGAAGTCTTCTAAGAACCCATCGAACCATCCTCGGAGATTGGAAAGGACCTTCCGAAATGTGGAAGGCTCAAATTCCCTTGCAAGGAAGAAGCGGGAATCCCCTGCCACATGCCTTATAATTCCCAAAGCCACTTGCGACAGGTTGCGTGGCTCAATTCCTTTTGGCGCCTGAATCAGGCGAGACTTACCAATTTGCGCAGGCAAGTCAAGGATCTCACAAGCCAGCTCTATAGTTCCGGGGACAGATGAGCCTGCTCCGGCAAAAACCACGCCACACGGTACAAGCCCGCTATTCCGAACTTCGCGGGTTTCCGATTCGATAAGTTCAATAATTTCTCGCAATCTTGCGTCTATTATGTCACGGATAAACTCATCATTGTTTCTATCGTTCTGTCCGCCCAAGGAGTTTCTGTGCTTTATTCTTTCAGCCTCTTCGAACGGAATCTTCATGCCGATAGCTATATCATTTGTAATGTGCGTACCACCTAAAGGTACACATAGAAATTGGATTGGAGTTCCTTCATAGAATGTTACAACTTGGGTTATCTGCCCGCCGATGTCAATTAGCATTACTCCTCTATGAGTCTGCTCGTCCGTGAGAACTGCCTGCGCGACAGCTACGGGCTCCAAGACTCGTCCCTCCACTTTAAGCCCTGCCCGTTCCACGCTTTCTGCGATATTTTCGAGCATTGCCACCTGTCCCATAATAACCTTGGCATTGACCTCCAGTCTGATGCCGGTCATCCCTTCGGGATCTTGGATACCGCCTAGTCCGTCCACTATGTATTCTTGAGGCAAGACTGATATTATTTCCCGGTCAGGCGGGACAGCAAGAACCTTAGCTGCGTCAAGCGCTTTCTTCACATCGAAAGCAGTCACACGCCAGTCATCTCCTGAGGTAGCTGTCATACCGTGACTTGTGGCACATGATACACGAATAACAGGGATTCCCACAAATACACTGGGTATGTTATGACCTGCCATACGCGTTGCGCGTTTATTGGCAGCCTCTATTGCAGAGGAGACTGAATCAATATCAACAATCAATCCGCGGCGAAAGCCCTGACACGGTTCTTCTCCGACCCCCAGAATATCAATTTCGCCCTCTGCATTTACTCGAGCTATAATTTCTGTCACTCGGGTAGTGCCGATATCTAAGCCTGCAATAATGCTGTTATCAGACATGGATTACCTCCCGCGCCTATTACACAAAGAATTCAACGTATCTCAGGTGACTCCTCTTCACTTAAGAGACTTCTTGAACCACTTATCAAGAATATGTCTCCGGATGATGCCTACATTCGTGAAGATTCTAATGCTGAAAGCAACAGTTGCGCCTAGGACGAGGTCAACACCGAGTTTGTCCCCTACCATGGTTAGAGCTGTCGCCAAGGCTGTATTTAGCAAAAATCCGGATATGAAAACAGTACTGTCAAATGTCCCTTGCAATCCTGCTCGAATGCCGCCAAAGACGCAGTCTAACGCTGCGAGAATACCAATGGCAATATACTGTGAGTAGTCTATCGGAAAACGCAAAGGTGTAAACAAAGCAATTATAATGCCTGCAACAAGTCCGATGATAGGCAGCATCATTTCTGTGCTCCTTCCGATACCGGTTTTGCATACTGAAAATACAAGCCGCCTTTGTACCCTGGAACCTGGACGACAGGCAGTTTTTGAACTTTCGCCTCGATACCCCACGCTCTAAGAGTATCCAGAATCCCGTCTCTCATGTGCAACGCGCTGTCCAGTGCGTCAGGGTTGCCAATCGCGTGTATCTCATAGGGCGGCGCAATCCGGACATTATTGACGGAAATTACAGGGCCGGAACATCTGACTTCAGAAGTGGCAACCATTCTTTGGCCGTTTATGGATACGGCTTCAGCTCCTGCTGCAAACAGTTCATTAACTACTTGGAGGATATCGTTGTCATGAACAAGGAAAAGCTCAACGCTTTCTCCGGGTCCGGCTTGGCGTTTACTGTCATTCAATGTGACAATTACGCCGGGACCTTCAACTGTTGAAATTCCGGCGAACATTCTTGCCTTTACAAGTTCAGCCCGAATGGTTTCAGCGGCTTTCTCGCCTTCTACGACTTTAGATACTTGTTCCCTGAGAACCTCAACTTCCTTCTCCAGGATCATCCTTTCCGCGTCAGATCTTCGGAGCATATCGCTTAGATCTTCCAGTCGTCTTGACGGTATCTGGCTTTCCCCGATGTATTCCTGAGTTCTGACTTGTCCTACAAGCAATATGCCAAGGATAACGCATACTCCTGCGACATACAACTCAAACTCCCGAGCTCTTTTCACCTCTTACCCCCCAAGAACGTCAGCTCCTCTGTAAATTATACTATAGCTTGGGAATTTGTCACTATTTGCGGTCTTTTACTACAGGCCGTTTCGGGAATCTTACGTCAATGTAAGAGGCGCGTCGGTTTTCTTTATCCAACCTGAGAAGCAAGGAGCTTAAAACATCGATGCGGGTCAGATACTCATTTTTTGTCCCTGACCCCAGCGCTACCCAAGTGCCGGATTGCAGGTAGATGGAGATTCCGACGGTTTCGGTGAAGTTGATTTCTGAAACCTCTTTCGCAAGATGTGGGGGGAGAATGTTTGCGACAAGGAGCGCAGAATCAAGTTCTGAAAGATCAATTCGTTTTCCAACCAATACCTGCTGTGGCTTGATACCTGTAATCAACGGGGGGTCATTTGCCTTATAGGACTCGGTAATTCCAATGGCAAAGCCGGTTCTGTCCACCAAGACGTAGTAGCCGGAATAGGGCATGACTGCAACAGCAGCTCGTTCTGTGATATCCAGTATCAGTGTAGAAGGGAGTTTACGTTTTACTGTAACCTTATCCACTCTTGGGTTAGCCTCAATCCTTTCTGCTAGTTTAATCAGGTCTACATCGAAAATGTTCATGTTCTTGGCGTAACTTGCGACTGTCATGATTTCGTCAGGCGAAACAGTCATAAGTCCGGAAATATCTATGTGATCTACGAGAAAATATGAAGATTTGAGAAACCCAAAGCCTGTCCCTGCTAAGAACAGCAAAATGAGGGCGATAGGCATCAGTCGGGACTGCGTTCTTTTCTTTTCTTCAGAAAGAAGGTTTTCGTCCACGGTGCAACTCCTGTTTACCCGGCCTGGCGCTTTCTTGCTGAGTCTATTCTTTCAATAGAAGCGCCTAATTGGCTCAGTTTTCCCGGAAGATCCTCATATCCCCGGTCGATATGTTCTATGCCACTGAGTTCAGTAACCCCTTCAGCAGCCAGCGCTGCCAGGATTAGCGCAGCTCCTCCCCGAAGATCCGGTGCTTCGAGAGTAGTGCCGTGCAAAGTATGCACCCCGGTTATCACAGCCGTCTTCCCATCCACTGTTATTTTGGCCCCCATTTTTGTCAGTTCTTCAGTATATTTGAATCGTAATGGGAAAACGCCTTCAATAATCTCAGAGGTGCCTTCCGCCAAGCTCATCGCAGCAACAAACTGGGGCTGCACATCTGTGGGAAACCCAGGATAAGGTAAGGTTCGAATATTGGTAGCTTGCAATCGGTTTTGCCAAGGTCTCCTGGCAATCACATAATTATCTCCTTCTATGATTTCCACTCCTGTTTCTCGAAGCTTGGCAATGAGGGCTTGTTGATGTTCAGGGATGGTATTCTCAATACGGGCTTCACCTCCTGTTACCGCTATTGCAGTTATGAAGGTGGCTGCTTCTATACGATCAGGAATTACTGTGTAGTCAGTTCCGCGAAGCTCTTTCACGCCTTCTATCTTAATTGTGTCAGTGCCTGCCCCTCTGATGTTTGCGCCTAAACGATTAAGGAAATTCTGTTCGTCCACTATCTCAGGCTCTCGCGCCGCATTCCGAATAATGGTTGTACCTTCAGCAAGACAGGCTGCAGTCATTATATTCTCAGTTGCTCCTACGCTGGGTATGTCAAGGAGAATTTCCGCACCTCTCAGTACAGGCGCTCTTGCGGATACATAACCATATTCTTCTCTAATCTCAGCACCCAAGGCTGAGAAGCCCTTCAGATGCAGGTCGATAGGACGCGGCCCGATATTACATCCCCCGGGTTGTCTTGTCTTCACATATCCGAATCGCGCCAGAAGCGGTCCCATAACCTGTATTGACGCGCGCATTCTTATTACCAGTTCCTCAGAGGGCTCCAGTTTGCTTACGTCGGATGGATCAATGACAACGCATCCATCCTCTTGAAACTCGACTGTCGCTCCTAGGCCCTTTAAGACACCTGCCATGGTATTCACATCTGCGATCTTTGGAATACCTATGAGTTTGCATGGTCCACCTGCCAACAGAGACGCTGCCATTATTTTCAAGGCTGCGTTTTTTGCGCCGCCTACTTTAACCAATCCGCTGAGAGGTCTTGGGCCGGTAATCTTCAATTTCACAGCGGAGTCACCCCCACATCTTTACCCTCCAAGGATTCTTACTTCAGGTTCCAGCATCACTTGGAACTTAGAGTAGACTACTTCTTGGACGTGTTTCATAAGGGAAATTACATCTTCCGCGGTGGCGCCTCCGTTGTTTACTATGAAATTTGCGTGAAGGCGAGAGACCTCAGCGCCGCCTATACGGACTCCTTTGAGTTCGGCTGCATCTATGAATCTACCCGCTCCTTCGCCGGTGGGGTTCTTGAATGCGCATCCGGCGCTCGGTAGATTCAAAGGTTGACGATGAGCGCGTTCCCTGAAGTACTTTTCCATGCGCTTTCGGACGCGCTCAGGGTCATCTTGTTTCAAGGCAAAATCCACTTCAACAAGGATTAAGGGTTCCAGGAGAATGCGGGTGGTTTTTGTTCCGGCCTCAAGATCATCACGGCCCAATCTTACTTGCTGTCCATCGTAGGTAATGACTTCCACTGTATCAACAATCTCAGCCATGAACCCACCAAAAGCCGAAGCGTTCATTGCTACAGCTCCGCCTACCGTTCCTGGTATCCCACCGGCGAATTCCAGGCCTGAAAGTCCTGCAAGAGCAGCGTTCTTACATACTGACGGTAAGAGTGCGCCTGCTCCGCATCGCAATATGCCGTCGCCTAAACGATTAATATGGGAGAGGGTATTTGCGATCTTTATTACGACTCCTCGTATTCCTTCGTCTTTTACCAAGAGATTAGTGCCTGCGCCTATAACATAGAAAGGCGCTTGGAGGTCAGATAAGAGTCTGATGAGCTCTAAAAGGTCCGGGATGTCCTCGGGTATAACCAAGACATCAGCAGGGCCTCCAATGTGAAACGAAGTATGGCGGCACATAGGTTCATCAGCGTATATCTGTCCGCGTACCTTGTCTTTCAGCTGTAATGCCAAGGTTATTCCTTCCACTCATCTCTCATCCTTTGCACAAGTTCTCTGGCTACAGAGTCTATGTTGCCCGCGCCCATTGTCACGACTATGTCACCGGATTTCACAAGATCAGTCAGCTTCCCGGCAATTTCATCTGTATTTTTGATGAAGATTGTCTGAGGATTGCTGTGTTTTCTGATTTCCTCGGCAAGCCTTTCACCGGTCACGCCGGGTATCGGCTGCTCACCGGTGCCCCGGTGATATATATCAGTTATTACCACAAGATCAGCCAAGGAAAACGCTTTTACAAAACAGTCAAAAAGCAACTGGGTCCTAGTGAACCTCTGAGGCTGAAATACCACCACAAGTCGTCCGTTCCGGGTTTCCTTGAGAGCGGATATTGTTGCCTCAATTTCCGTAGGGTGGTGAGCATAATCATCCAGCACCAAGATGTTTTGAACTTCACCTATGAATTCTAAGCGTCTTCTTGCTCCTGTAAACTTACTTAAGCTAGCCTTGATCTTGCCGAATGGAATGCCGAGTTCAAGCCCTACTGCAATGGAGGCTAAGGCATTGCATATATTATGCCTCCCGGGCACAACAAGTTCCACACTCCCCAAAAGAGTTTCTCTGAAGACTACTTGAAATGCAAAGCCTGCGCTTCTTGACACAAGGTTATCGGCTCTTAAGTCACCGTTTTTGAGCCCAAACAGCAGTCTTCTGCATTCCAAGGTTTTTTCTATGGACATGATGCGGGGGTCGTCAGCAAAAAGGACAGCTAAGTCATTGCTGTCTATACCATGGAGAAATAAGGTAAACGCATTGTTAATGGAATCTGAATTCTTATAGTAATCAAGGTGGTCATCGTCAATATTAGTTACCACTCCGATTTTGGGTTTAAGCTTTAAGAAAGATCCGTAAGCTTCGTCCGCTTCCACCACAATGTGATCGCCTTGTCCGCATCTACCGCCCATAGGCACCAGCTCAGTCTCTTCTCCTAAGATAACTGTGGGATCCAGGCCTGCTTCGATCATCATTACCCCTATCATCGATGATGTAGTAGTCTTGCCGTGAGTGCCTGTAACCGCAATTCCGAATTTAGATTCTACGAGCTTCCCCAAGATTTCAGCCCTGGTCATCACCGGTATTCCGCTTTGTCTTGCGATTTTGACCTCTATGTTGTCAGGAGGAACCGCAGAGCTGACTACTACAATACTTGCGCCTGCCACATTACACGGGTCATGGCCTACGGAAACGCGAGCCCCGAGACGGTGAAGATATTGAAGTCGCGGGGATGGCGAGATGTCGCTCCCACTTACGAAGCAACCCATTTCCAGGAGGACTTTGGCTATGGAACTCATTCCATGTCCCCCGATGCCAATGAAATGTATTCTACCTTCTCGTTCTACGAAATTAAGTTCTCCCAAATTACACCCTACCTTCCGAGGATTCGGACAAAGCAGCGTAGATCTATGCATATTAATCCTATGCTGCTTTAGGTTTCTCTGCTACTTGCAGCAAACCCGGAAACCTTCAAGCATGTCCCCTCGCCAATGAAATTACAATATCTACCAAGTCATCTGCGGCCCCAGGTCTACCCAGTTTGCAGGATCTTTTCCCCATCTGTTCACGTAGGTTCTCATCATCGATGATTCGGTTGATGGCTCGGAGCAAAGATTCCGGGCCAAGATCCTTCTCGTGAATTACGAAAGCAGCGCCGGCAAGTTCAAGTGCTTCCGCGTTTTTCTCCTGATGGCCTTCAGCTGAACTCGGAAAGGGGATAAGGATTGAAGGCAAGCCTCGCCCGGTGATTTCTGCGATTGATATGGCGCCTGCTCTGCTCACTACAAGGTCAGCGCAGGCCATGGCATGGTCCATGCGGTAAATATAGTCCTTTACCACAAGACGCGGCGCCCTCAAGGCAGCCATGCAATTGGCTTCCAGCGCCTCTGTAACCCAATGGTAATCATGCTTACCTGTTTGATATATTACCTGAACGTTTTTAGACTCCAGTAATTCGGGCAAAACCTGAACCATTGCCTTATTGATGGCTCTTGAGCCCTGACTGCCTCCGAATACCAAGAGCGTTAGCAGTTTCGGATTAAGCCTGAAAGCAGCCAACCCTTCAGCCCTCGTTGTTTCCAGTATTTGACGTCTTACGGGATTTCCTGTCAGCCGTGTTTTTACGCGTTTAGGAAAATACTTAACAGACTCGGGATACGTCAATGCCACCATGTCTGCGACATGCGAAAGAATTCGCGTGGTGTACCCGGGCAACGCGTTCTGTTCGTGGATTAAAGTAGGTATGCCTGAGAGCCATGCTGCAAGCACGACAGGCCCTGACACATAACCTCCTGTTCCTATTACAACCTCAGGTCGAAACCTCTTCATTATTGCCTTTGCCTGAAACACGCCTTTTACGGCACGATAACAAGTCATAAGTGTATCCAATGACAGCTTACGCCGGAATCCTGTAACGTCTATCAGAAGAAGTTCGAAACCTTCCTTAGGCACAACATCAACTTCCAATCCCCTTTCTGTGCCGACAAACACAACTTCGGCATCAGGTATTCTTTCAAGGATGGTTTTCGCTACTGTTATTCCAGGGTATATATGTCCTCCGGTGCCCCCGCCGGCAATTATCACTCTCACCTGGCTCACCTCAAAGTTGAGTGCTTCGAGATATTGAGAAGCACTCCTATGGCAGCTAGTGTCGTTACCATGGAAGACCCACCGGAACTGACAAGCGGCAATGTTATACCTGTTATCGGTAAGGTCCCTGAAACGACTCCGATATTGACTATTGCTTGAAATACTATCATGGTTGTAATACCAACCGCAAGCAGCTTCCCAAAGGCATCAGGCGTGGCTATGGCTATACGTAGGCCACGCCAGGCAAACAGGAAGTATAATATAAGCACTGAGGCAGCTCCTACAAAACCCAGTTCCTCTCCGATAATAGCAAAAATGAAGTCCGTGTGCTGCATGGGGAGATAAAGAAATTTTTGCCTGCTCCTTCCCAGCCCCACACCGAATAAACCACCGGATCCCAATGCAAGAAGGGACTGAATTATATGAAAACCCGATCCTAACGGGTCTTCCCATGGGTGAAGAAACGCCAAAAAGCGTCTGGCTCTGTAAGGGGCCACAATAATCATAGCACAAAGCCCGGGAACTCCTATGGCAGCTAAAGACAGAAGATGGGTGATGCTGGCTCCTGCGACATACATCATAACAACAGAAACCGCGGCGATGGTGCCGGCAGTGCCGAAGTCGGGTTCCAGCACTATCAGGACGAAGACTATCCCCAGTATGATCAGGGGCTGCAGTAGCCCCCTTGCGAATTGATGTATTCTTTCTGTACGGTTTGCGAGGAAGCTTGCCATGAAAAGAACCATGACGATTTTTGCGACCTCTGAAGGTTGGAACGGAATAGGGCCTATGTCAATCCATCTACGGGAACCCCGGATCGCAACACCAAACCCGGGGATAAGAACAGCAACGAGCAGGAGGAGCGCTACTATAAGAGCAGGCCAAGCCAGTTTCTGCCAGCCCTTATAGTCGATCTGCATTGTGATGATCATTGCCAAGATGCCTAGACCTGCCCATGCAAGTTGACGTTTGAGGAAGTAGTAGGTGTCGCCGAAGACTGTCCGCGCGCTTACGGAGCTTGCGCTGAAGACCATGACTACTCCTATGCTCAACAGGGCAAGAGTAATCAGGAAGATCACTGTGTCCGGCGAGTGATTCGCGCGCGGTTTTCGTTCACGGTTCATGAAGACTACCCTCCCTCGAATATCTCTAGTATTTGAAAAGAGCTAAGAACCCAAGCACTGAGAAAACGAGTCCGAGGATCCAAAATCGAGTCACTACTTTAGGTTCTTTCCATCCTGACAGCTCAAAATGATGGTGAATAGGGCTCATCTTAAAGACTCTCCTACCGCCCGTGAGCTTGAAATAGGAGACCTGGATTACTACAGACAATGCCTCAATGACAAAAACCCCGCCTATGATAACCAGGAGAAACTCTGTCTTCGTGAGAATCGCCAGACTGCCTAAGGCTGCTCCAAGAGCCAGAGAACCTGTGTCTCCCATTATTACCTCTGCGGGGTGGCAGTTGAACCAACAGAAACCCACGCAAGCGCCTGCAAGTGCTGAAGCGAAAACAGCAAGGTCATGTCTTTTCAAAAAGGCGGCAACTATACTGTAGGCAATGCCGGCCAGCGCTGTTGTGCCTGAGGCAAGTCCGTCCAGGCCGTCAGTAAGGTTCACTGCATTGGATATGGATAGCATAACAAAAACCGCAAACAATGAATACCCGACTGTTCCTAAATCAAGTCTGAAAGAGGTAAACGGAATATCCACCGCTGTTCCAAGTTCAGGCGTTGTAGCCACATAAAGCCCTAAGAGAGCTGACAATAAGGCTTGGAAGATAAGCTTATGCCTTGCCCGCAACCCGAGTGGCCTGCGAAGCGCAACTATGATGAAATCGTCAGCCAGCCCTATTACCCCGAATCCCAGAGTAATAAAGAGCGCCCACGCCACATTAATGGTCCTGGGCGCTAAGAGAAGCGTAGACAAGGTAGCGCCCAGGAGGATCATGATTCCTCCCATTGTAGGCGTGCCGGCCTTTTTGAGGTGGGTGGAAGGGCCGTCTTGCCGTATGGACTGTCCGAATTTCAAGGCCCTGAGGAGCTTGATAGATGTAGGGCCGATTGTGAGCACTATTGCGAAAGCCAGTAAAGCTGAGTAAATCTCATGAGGCATGGGGCTCGCCTCCGGTGTTTTCCAAGAGGGCCTTGGAGATCTCCTCCATCTCCATGGACCTGGAGCCTTTAATCAAGATTACGTCACCCGGGCGCACAAGACTTCTTAAGGTATCTATCGCCTGACTCTTCTCGCAAAACATAAAGACCGTATCCGGATTCTTGCCTAGGCGAACAGCCTCTTGTCCCGCAAGACAGGCTAAATCCCCTACGGTAATGAGAATATCCACGGAACATTCAATGACGGCTTTACCTAGGTTTTCATGGGCAGTATAGGCGATATGGCCCAGTTCCAGCATGTTTCCTAAGACGGCGATTCCCCTCCCCTCTCTGCCTTTGACATCCTTAAGCACATGTAAGGCTGCGTTCACCGATGAAGGACTTGCGTTATAGGTATCATCAATCAGAGTGAATCCTGAAGCGGTTTCTATAATGTCCATGCGTTGGAAAGTCAATTCAAGATTGGCAAGACCTTCGATAACAGCGTATGTATCTAGGCCTGACACAAGTGCAGCCGCAGCTGCAGCCAGCGCGTTGTAGACATTATGGATACCCGGGACAGGAACATGCACTGTGAAGGATCTCCTTCCATACTCGACAGTAAACTCGGTCCCGTTCTTGCCGAGATTCACTACCTCCAGTCCCCTGATTTCATTGGAAGCTTCCAGTCCGAAAAGAACGGCACGGCCTTGTACCATGTCTCTCATTTTAGCGGTATAAGGACAATCACCGTTTACTAGAGCTAAACCGTCTTCCCCCAAGACTTCAATGAGTTCCGCTTTGGCCTTTGCGATGTTTTCCGGCGAACCCAAAAGCTCTATATGACTTTCTCCGACGTTTGTAATAACCCCCACATCCGGCTGGGCAATTTTGGAAAGTTCCCGGATTTCGCCGGGGGCTCTCATGGCAAGTTCGACGACACATGCTTCGTGGTGTTTCTCGAGTTCAAGCAAAGTCAAAGCGACTCCGATGTCATTGTTGAAATTCTGATAAGTCCTGGCAGTTTTCATGCGCCTGGAAAAAACAGAGTAGATCATATCCTTTGTTGAGGTCTTGCCGGTGCTCCCTGTTACCGCAATAACAAAAGTTCCGAAGCGGCATCTGTTGTAGTGTGCAAGCCTTTGCAAGGCTTTCAACGTATCGTCCACTCGAATGACCCATACCCCGCGAGGAAGATTGCGGGTTTCAATTGTTCGGGAGATCACTATTCCGCAGGCGCCTTTTGCCACTGCCTCATGGACGAAACTGTGTCCGTCAAAGTTGGGACCTACCAGGGAAAAGAAGAGTTCTCTCTCTTTGATTTTCCGTGAATCAGTGGCAATTCCAAGGAATATGTCGTCTTTTCCCCGGATGTCGACATGTCCTAACGTTGCGTTTACGACTTCGTCTACTGTGAATTCAGGCATTCTCCATACGCTCCCTCAAGAGACTCTTTGCTACTTCTCTGTCGTCAAAATGGATGGTTGTATCACGGAATATTTGATATGTTTCATGCCCTTTGCCTGCGATGATCAAAACATCGCCTTCTTGCGCCGAGAAAATTGCACTTTGTATGGCAGAGGCCCTATCCAGGATTATTTCATATCCCAGGCGTGGCCTTCCCACTTGAAGGATGCCTTTTTCGATTTCTTTGCAAATATCATAGGGCTCTTCCGTCCTGGGATTGTCTGTAGTAACTATTACGCGGTCCGCTAAGGTTGCTGCGATCTTTCCCATCGCAGGCCTTTTGGACCTGTCTCTGTCTCCCCCGCAACCAAATACGACAGTCAGACAGCCGGATCCAAGGCGCCTGGCCTCCCTCAAGACGCTTTCCAGGCTGTCAGGGGTATGGGCATAATCAACTATAACCGAAAAGGGCTGGCCTTCATCTACCGCCTCGAACCTGCCGGGCACCCCTTTCAGGGATCGAAGCCCTGAGCTTATTGTGTCAGGATCCAGTCCTTTTGCAAGCCCGCACGCTATCGCGGCAAGGGCATTATATACATTAAAGATCCCCTTAAGATTAAGAGAAACAGGGAAACTTGCATGCGGCGTAGAGGCTACGAAAGAAGTGGTCTTCCCGCACAACCTGATCTCTTTGGCGGTTATAGAGGCTGAAGCGTCAGAAATCCCGTAAGTCAGGACTTGTGTATGTGTCTTCGACAAGATGAAACCGGAGTTGGGGTCATCCACGTTTATAATTGAAATCCTGGCTTCTTCACCGTTCTTCCGGCTATCGGGAATTGTCCCAAGGTTTTCAAAGAAAGACGCCTTTGTGGCAAGATAGTCGCTGAATGAACCGTGAAAATCCAGGTGATCATGGCCGATATTAGTGAACACTCCTACATCGAAGTCCACTCCTCTTATTCTCTGAAGATCGATGGCATGGGATGAAACCTCTATCGCTACCGCTTTTTCTTCAGAGGCTCGCATCTTCGCAAGAAATTCCTGAATGTCTGATGACTCAGGGGTAGTGTGTTTTGCAGGAATTACAAGATTCCGCGAAATGCAGCCGAGAGTACCTATGACTCCACAGGACATTCCTGCTTCATCCAGTACGCTCTTAATAAGATGCGTTGTAGTGGTCTTGCCTTTGGTGCCGGTTACTCCGATACAAAACATAGATGCTGATGGGTTATCATAGAAAGCTTTGGCAATATCACCTAAAGCTTTTCGGGAATCGCTGACTCTTACAGCGCTGAGTGTATCCGGAATCTCCGTGTCGCTGTCTATAACAACTGCTGCTGCGCCTTTTGATGCTGCTTCAGGGATATAGGCATGACCGTCATGGTGTTCACCGCGTATGCATACAAACAAATATCCGGGTGCGATTTTGCGGGAATCATAAGTGATTCCTTGAATCTCCACGCCAGTATTTCCAGTCAAGCTATATGGCCTTACTCCTGATTGTACAATAAGACTTTTGAGTCTTTTCACTTGCACGCCCACCTATCATTTCTTGGCGTCAACGTTGGACATAGTTATTACCATTATTTCGCCTATGATTGCCTAATATGACAAGTATCAGATAATCATCTGCAACTCATGCTATCGGTCATGTGAGAGTGGCTCAAACCTGACCTGGACGACTGCTCCACGCTTGACAGACGTTCCATGTTGAGGCTGGGAACTCTTAGCCACCCCAGTGCCTTCAGCTTCCATGCGAAGGCCTAAGTCCGATAGAATAACTGCAACATCTTTCATGGTCTTGCCTATAACATTGGGAACTATGACTTCACCCTCTACATTATAGGATTCAGGTTGATCCAAGTAAAGGATGACAGTAGTGCCTCTTGTGACCTTAGCCTGAGGGGCAGGTATCTGATGAACGACTCTAACACCTTGGCCTTTTGTTGAGACATCAAGGCCGAACTGGGCTACGAGGAGTCTTGCTGCATCGTCAAGATTGCGGCCGATAAGATTCGGCACAATCACTTGTTGGCTCTCCTGGCTTTGTTCCTTCTCCTCAGGGGGCATGCTTGGTGGAATCTCCATATACCTCAGGACATCCTTTAGTATCGCTTGGAATGTGGGAGCTGCCACAACTCCGCCGTAGCTTGTGCCGACATCCGGCTCATCCCAGATTACGATGATTGCTATTTTCGGGTCTTCAACAGGCGCGAATCCCAAGAAAGAAGCGACTCGTTTATCTGAATATCCACCTTTTTCAGGCTTTTCTGCGGTTCCTGTTTTACCTGCCACACGATAGCCGGGTACCTTGGCTCTGAATCCGGACCCGTTGACTACCACCGACTCCAGTATCAGAGAAAGCTCTTTTGACGTGTCCTTACTAATAACCTGTCTTATGGGGTCTTCTTTGAATTCCTTCACGACAAACCCTTCAGGATCAACAATTTTCGAGACAAGCTGCGGACGCATTAGAGTGCCGCCGTTTGCGATTGCCGAAAGCGCAGACAATAACTGAATGGGAGTTACGGAAATCCCTTGCCCAAATGAGATATTGGCCAGCTCTACGGGACCGACGCTCTTCGGACGTTGGAGAAGGCCGGTTGCTTCACCCGGATAGTCAATTCCTAGAGGGCTTCCAAATCCGAATGCCTGAATATACTTATAGAAGCGTTCCTGCCCCAGCCTGGCGCCTAGAGTTGCGAACACTACGTTACACGAGTTTTCAGTAGCTTCGGTAAATGTTTGACTGCCGTGGCCTCCCGCAAGCCAACACCTTAAGTGCCTATCACCCACCTTTATGAATCCTGGGTCGAAGAAGGTATCATCCGGCCGTACAACACCTTCTTCCAGGGCTGCAGCAGCTGTAACTATTTTGAAGGTGGATCCGGGCTCATACGCGTCTGATACTATTGGGTTTCTACGCAAGGAGTCCGATTCCTCAAAATACCGGTTAGGATTGTAAGCAGGCCTTGAAGCCATAGCTAACACAGCCCCGGTTTTCGGGTCCATGGCCAGAATCATTCCTCGCTTTGCCTTGAGTTCTGCCATTCCTTTATCCAGCTCGCGCTCGACGATGTACTGAATTACTTCATCTATGGTAAGATACAGGTCATTGCCGTCTACAGGTGGTATGAACTCGGTGACTCCACCTGGGATCTCTTTCCCTGTTGCATCGCGTTCCGACCTCACCTGCCCCCTGGTTCCTTGCAGGAAGGAGTCATACTGCACTTCAATCCCCTCAAGCCCCTGATTATCTATTCCCACTATGCCCAGGACATGGGCTGCAAGCTTGTCTTTTGGGTAGAATCTTTGGCCACGCTCTGCAAATCCGATCCCTCTGAGATTGAGTTTTCGAAGAGAGGCTGCTTTTTCAGGATCCACTCTGCGGTCTATCCATACCGTGGCTTGGGGTTCCGAGAGTTTCTTTCTTACGGTTTCTGCATCAAGCCCTAGGATCCTAGAGACCTGTTTGGCGGTTTCCAATGGATCATCTATGTCAGCCGGGATTGCATATACTGCATCAGCGCTGACACTTACCGCCAGTTCCCTGCCTTTGACGTCTCGGATAGTTCCCCTGCGGGCGTCTACAGGAACTGGATAAAGCCGTTGATCCAGAGCCAGCTTGCGATAATGCTCATTTTTCGCAACTTGCACCCAGAAGAGTCTCCCAATAAGAAAAAGGGTGACTGTTGCACACATAAGAAAAAGCGAGCCTACCCTCTTTTTCATGGTAATGCTCGAGTGGATAGACACAGACTGTTCCCTGCCTTAATAGTCTATTTAGGCCTGACTCTTGGATGGTCGTTCTTGGGAATATCGTAGAACCATCTGGCGACAAAAGGTGAAATAAGGCCTATGAGGATATCCTCAGTTCGAGCTGAGATCTGCGTCGCCAGGCCTGAAGGTTTCCGAGAGACTTCTCTGTGAGAATCATCAGCCAAAGGGGGGCGATTAGTCACAGACGCTACCATGATGAATTCAGTCTTCTCGGGTTTTGTCATACCAAGAGATACCATAGCGTCCCTTTCAATCCTTGTAAGTGAGCTTAACTGGGCTATTGATAAACTGAGTCGATCGTATTTCGTCTGAGTGGCTGCAAGCAGATGCTCAAGAGTGTGCAACTCGTAACCTGCATCAAGCACTTGAGCTCGTAGCGCCAAACTTCCGATAAGAAGTCCGGTAACGAGTATTGCTGTAAGCATTCGCTTGCCCAGACCTGCAGTTCTTTTCGGCTCTTTGCAGGTCTCTTTGGGTTTTCGTTGAGTTTGCTTAGTTCCTTTTTTTGCTTTCGGTAAAGGCTTAGCTGTCGCTGGTACCATCTGTATTCCCTCCCCAAGTCGCTTAGAACTTTTCTGCTGCTCTAAGCTTTGCGCTCCGGGACCTGGGATTAGCAATAATCTCCTCCATACATGGGACTATGGGTTTCTTAGTTAAGATTCGAAGACTGTCTTGACCCTTCGGGCTGGACATCTTAAGAAATGTCGTCTTTACAATCCGGTCTTCCAAGGAGTGGTAAGAGATAACCACAAGTCGTCCCCCTGAACGAAGGATTCTTATGGCTTGATCCAAGCCTGCGTGTAGATTGTCCAGCTCTTGGTTTACTGCAATCCTAAGAGCTTGAAATGTGCGACGTGCAGGATGAGGGCCGGATCTTCTGGCCTTTGCCGGTATAGCAGCTTTAACAATATCTGCAAGTTCACCGGTTGTAGTCACCGGCGCCTTATCACGCCGCTTTACTATGAATTCCGCTATACGATCTGCCCAGCGTTCTTCACCGTAAGTCTTAAGTATGGATGCGATTTCTTCGGCTGACAGGGTGTTTATAAGGTCTTTGGCAGACGGTCCTGCTTCTTGCCCCATTCTCATGTCAAGAGGTCCGTCTTCCATGTATGAGAAGCCTCTTTCAGCCTCATCCAATTGGTGGCTGGAAACTCCGAGATCGAACAGGATTCCGTCTGCTTTCAAAATCCCAAGGTTCTTCACAATATCCTGTAAGTCGCTGAAGTTTCCGTGCACAAAAGTGACTGTATCACGAAAGATGTTCAATCTTTCCTTCGCAGCTGAGATCGCATCTTGGTCTCTGTCGATCCCTATAACTTGAGCTCCGGCGCCGGCGAATTCCAACAAGCCGAGGGCATGTCCCCCGCTTCCCAGGGTACAGTCAATGTAGACTCCGCCCGGCCTAGGATGTATTAACCAGACTACCTCGTCTGACATCACAGGCGTATGATATTCATCTTTGGCATTTGGTTTCATCTGCGTCATCAGCCTGTCTATTTGATTTACGACTCTCGCCGCCATGAGACAGCTTCTCCGCTATCTCTTCATAGGATTCCTCTGCTTCGCTTGAGTAACCCATCCATACCTCTTGACTCCAGATCTCAACTCTCGTCATGACACCGATTACTATCGCTTCTTTGGCAAGTCCGGCGTATTCTCTGAGATAGGCGGGAATATTAATTCGGCCTTGCTTATCCAGTTCGCATTCACATGCTCCCGAGAAGAATAATCTGCTATATGCTCTTGCATCCCGCATTGTAAGGGGGAGTTTTGCAAATTCAGCAAGCTGTCTTTCCCATTCATTCTTTGGGAATATGAATAGGCATTTATCCAACCCTCTGGTGGCAAAAAAGCGGTCTCCAAGCCCATCTCTGAATTTTGCAGGGATAGCCAGTCTGCCTTTATCGTCGATAGTATGTTCATAGGTTCCGATGAACATAGGAATCTCTGGATTCACCACTTCTCCCCACTTTGTCCCACATTGGTAACAATTCTCTTCTATATTTATCTGTGAATTCCTTCTTCTGAATGAAGACTTTTTTGCAGTTTGTGTAGGCCGGTTAATCTGTCAAAACAATACAATAATCGTGGTCATCACATTCTATCTAGACAAGCATTTCGACTGGTGACGCCTGTATGGCGCTGATAGTCCCGGCGAATGAGAAGTGTTCTCTTATAGGATTGTCTCAGGAGTTCTCTGGAAAGAGGTTCTGTTCGGTATGAGATGGTAATAAGCAGGAGAAACGGGGTTGTTCCGGACGCAATCACCGAGGCGGTACTGAAGACACAGAAAGCGCACCATTCGATAGGGAAATACATGAAAATCAATCAGGTAGGAGACCGGCAGACTAACGACCAGCCTTCTACCTGATTGAAAACTCCTGTTATGTATTATGATGCCTTGTTTGAACCGATTTCGCTATCTCTACCGTCTCTTTCAATTACCATCAGAAACAGCTTTTTGGGAGGTTGTTCCCTTGTGATTTGCCTTGTCATTACCCAATTCTTCTTGAATCCACATTTTTCAAAGCACTTTACTGCCGGTACGTTGTCTGCCAGCACTCGGAGGTAAACCCGGTCCAGCTTTGTAGTGGAAAACATATGGCCCAAGAGGGATGAAACTGCGTCATGCCCATAGCCTTTGCCAAGGTATTCCGGGTGCCCTATACGAACCACGAGTTCAGCTTCACCTCTACGCCAGTTGATTTCCACAAGGCCAATGTCTCCGATCAGTACACCGTCTTTCGCTTCTATCGCGAACATCCTTGTGGTGCGGGCATGTACCCGAGACATGTATTCCTCGCTTACCGAAAGACGCCTATCGGTATGTTCAAATGCTGCAGTGGCAATATGCTGATCCGCTTCCCACTGACATATGACTTCGATATCGGCGTCATTAAGCGGACGAAGTACAGTCTTTTCGCCTCTAACCACTTGCTTGACACCTCTTTTTCCGGTCCACCCCCCCCACTTGTCGGAAAGAGTCTTCGCCTTTGACCCGCATAATACCTCTAGGTATATTCATCCGCTTTCGGCATCCATGACCATTTAGTATTTCTTGTGATTTTACCTTGGCTGCACAATTAACTTAATAGCAGTCCTTTCTTCCCCGTCGATTTGCACATCAGTAAATGCGGGAACCATTACCAGATCTATCCCACTCGGCGCCACGAACCCTCTGGCAATTGCAACTGCCTTGACAGCCTGATTCAGTGCAGCTGCGCCCACTGCCTGAACCTCAGCGCTTCCCCGTTCTCTTACAACTCCCGCCAACGCTCCTGCCACGGAATTGGGATTCGACTTTGCTGACACCTTGAGGACTTCCATAGCAAATTCCTCCTTGTATGGTCGAGAATGCCGGTTTTGGATGAAGTATTAGATATCAAGGTATTATTTTCCTGCCATATTCTTATATAAAATGCAAAAGACGTGAATTGCCCGGATGGAATAGAAAGCCTGCACCGGCATTGGAAAGGCTGTCAGTAGGTTAATATCAAAGAAGAGCCGCTTCCTTGATCCTATTAATTGCTTTGGCCCTACCGGTGCTTTCATCGACTGTGACCGCCACCCCACACAGTTCAGTCGGACCTTGCGCAATTTGAAACTGCTTTGGTAATCCTTTGAGGAACCGGTCTATAATAATATCAGTTTTTACTCCTAGCACGGAGTCTATCGGGCCTGTCATGCCTAAGTCAGATATGTACCCTGTGCCTCCTGGAAGAATTCTTTCATCTGCAGTCTGGACATGGGTGTGTGTCCCGACAACACACGCTACTCTTCCATCTAAGAACCAGCCCATAGCAATTTTCTCTGATGTGGCCTCAGCATGAAAGTCCACTACGATCAAATCACATTTCTCTTCGAGCTCAGTGACGATGGAATCTGCGACTCGAAAAGGACAATCCAGAGGAGACATAAAGACCCGGCCAATCAAGTTAACAACACCGAGTCTCGTTCCATTTGCCAACTGTATGACTGTAGCTCCCTTGCCCGGAGCCCCAGGCGGGTAATTGGCAGGGCGTAAAACGCGCATATTATCTTCAAGGAACCTATAGAACTCCTTCTTCTTCCAGACATGGTTCCCGGTTGTCAGAACTGTAATTCCGAGGTTTAGCAACTCTTCAGCCGTATCTTGAGTAAGCCCAAGGCCTCCCGCTGCGTTTTCCCCGTTAGCTATTATAGCGTCAGGCTTGTAAGTATGTACGAGTTCAGGTAAAACAGTCTTCACTGCACGGCGCCCGGGTCTGCCTACGATATCGCCTATAAAAATAAGATTCAACCGGCGTCCTCCTTAAGTCTTAAGGTTTTGTTCGTTCAGTTTGCTTATTAAAGACAAGAACGCGTCCTTCTTCGCGAAACCCGATGAGCTTTCTTTGCTGTACAGACTCTCTTAAGTCGTAAAGCATAGTCTCGATCATTTCGTCTTGATATACCAATTCTTCTTCGAATTCGTCGTCGTTGCTGCTTACTTCAGTTATAAGTTCAGATCCCAACGCGTGTCTTGCAAGCTCGATTATGAGAGAAATCTCTTCTTGAGTCAGTGTGGCTACGTCCCGCGATATTTCCACAATTGACACGCAGTCATACGACAGTCGCTCGGCTTTAATTCTTGGAGTTCCTCTATGGACTAAGGAGGCGTACACTTCTACACTTTCAAAGAGTTTTTGGCAAAAAGCATTCCACAATTGGTCAGAAATAGAAGATGATGTCATGAATGTGAACTTAAGGATCTTGCCTTCCGGAACGAAGTTCACCGTCGCTATTTCGGGATAGCGCACCAGTATGGAAATGAGAAGGCTTACACTGTTTGCTGTGCTGTCGGAAATTATTTCCAATTGATTGCTTGCGTCATCCACTGTGACCACCCCTCCTTGCGACCTGCCCTTGCAGCTCAACTGAGAATTCGCCATAGGGGCAAAAACTCCTGCTAAGTCAAGTACGAGATACCTTATTGGGGCGAGCTTCGCTCGCCCCAACTCCTAATGTTGTTTTATTTTGCGTAATCCACCACTCGGGTCTCACGAATTACAGTGACCTTAATCTGCCCGGGGTAATCTAACTCCTTTTCAATCTTTGAGACAATGTCTCTTGCAAGTCGGACGGCTGCTAAGTCATCAATCTTATCAGGTTTTACCATTATCCGTATTTCCCGACCGGCCTGAATTGCGAAGGACTTCTCAACTCCTTCAAAGGAGTCTGCAACTTCTTCTAATCTGGCCAGACGCTTCATATACGCTTCCAGGGTTTCGCGCCTGGCGCCCGGGCGCGCTGCAGATACCGCGTCTGCAGCTTGAACAAGAACAGCTTCGATTGTACGGGCTTCTTCATCACCATGGTGAGCAGCAATTGCATGAATTACTTCAGGGGATTCCTTATATTTTCGTGCGATATCCACCCCTATTTGCACATGCGGTCCCTCAACTTCATGGTCAACGGCTTTGCCGATATCATGGAGAAGACCGGCGCGTTTTGCCACCATGACATTGGCGCCCAGTTCAGCTGCCATGCCTGCTGCAAGATAAGCTACTTCGATGGAGTGCTTCAGCACATTTTGCCCGAAACTGGATCGGAATTTCAGTCTTCCAAGCAACCGAATGAGATCAGGGTTAAGGCCATGAACTCCCACTTCAATAGCTGCGCCTTCCCCTTCTTCTTTTATTATCTTATCAACTTCTTTTTGTGCTTTCTCCACCATTTCTTCAATTCTTGCCGGGTGGATTCGCCCGTCATTAATGAGCTTCTCCAACGCTATTTTAGCTACCTCACGCCTGACCGGGTCAAAGGCAGACAAAATCACTGCCTCCGGGGTATCGTCAATGATAAGATCGACTCCGGTAAGAGTCTCGAGGGCTCTTATATTTCTCCCTTCCCTTCCGATGATTCTTCCTTTCATCTCATCGTTGGGAAGTGCTACCACAGACACGCTGGTTTCAGCCACATGATCCGCTGCATAACGTTGGATTGCAGTAGCAATAATTTCCCTTGCTTTTCGATCCGCTTCTTCTTTGGTTTGCGCTTCGATATCACGTATCATTATTGCCGCTTCATGGCGAAGTTCATCTTCAATGTTTTTCAGAAGAAGTTCCCGGGCTTCATCTGAAGATAACCCTGACACTCTTTCAAGTTCAGCTCTTTGTTCTTCATAAACCGCGGTAAGTTCATTCCTGATTTCGTCAAGTTCTTTCTCTCTTCTGTTTATGGCTTCTTCTTTCCGTTCAATAGTCTCTGCTTTACGATCGAGACTTTCTTCTTTCTGAAAAAGCCGTCTTTCATTTCTTTGGAGTTCTGCTCGTCGTGCACGGCTTTCTTGTTCAATCTCATTACGAAGACGATGCGCTTCTTCCTTAGCTTCCAGGAGAATCTCTCGTCTGGCTGCTTCAGCCTCCTTTTCTGCCTCCTCAACTATTTTCTTGGCAGCTTGCTCCACGGAACCGATTTTCGCTTCAGCAAGAATTCGCCTGGTAAAATAGCCAACTGCGAAGCCGATCACAACGGCAGCTATTGCAATTAGTGCATTTGCAACAATACTGTATACACCTCCTTCTCATGAATAAAGCCGAGCATGAACTCGGCCACTAGATAAAAGACTCATCATATCGTCACTTGGTCTAGTGCCGGAGTCGCATCTCCGGCGGGAACCGGAATTCATCGTTATTGTACCTTTTTGATATACAAGTGTCAAGGTAAACCCCTAGGGGCGCCCGAGCCCCCGTGGCCCTACTTAGGTGTCAAATCACTTACTCCAACACTTGCCTGAGTGTTGCCTTTATGACATCAGGCGCAAATCCCCGCCTTGCCAAGTACCCGTAAAGCCTTCGATAAGCTTTTTCTCTGTCATCTGCGCCCTTTTTTGTTATCCATTGCTTTGCAAGTTCCAGTGCGGAAGCCTCTTCTCTGCCCTCTTGGAAGATGCACCGAAGAGCGTCTTCAGCCATGTCCTTTGGTATCCCGCGTTTTTCGAGCTCAACACGAATACGGTATGGCCCGAATAAGTCATAGGTTGCTCGTACCTCCGTGAAATGCATAGCGTATTTCTTATCATCCACGTAACCTAAACCCTTCATTTCCTCGATGACACTGCGTGTGACGTCCTCGTTAAAACCTTTTCTTCGGAGTTTATCGGCAAGCTCCGCACATGTACGATCCTTTATCGTAAGGAGTCGCAGCGCGTATTGCGTACCGTTTTTTCTAGTCTTCTCCATGTTTACCGACCTTATCCATTGAAAGTATTAACATGAGTTTTGCATTAGATATCATACATGTTCTCGTTTAGCCAAGAAATTCCTCTCTAGTGCACCTTACTGAATAAATCGGGTAGGGTGGATCAGGTGTCACCCTGACATCATTCCTCTCAGTCGAGTAGCCAAGGGGAGTCTCACCCGAAGGCCCTCTCAGATCCGTATCGGCTTAACAGACATGCCGGGCGAAGGAGCAAAAAAGGAAGGATATTATCCTTCCTTGAATCTGAGATACTGGAATAACACAGGATGCTGTGCATAGATAAGCAGCTAAACGGATTACTGATTGGCTTTCTTATCTTTACTTTCTGTAGGCGCCTTAGGAGGTTTTAGGCCGACTAATTCCCGAACCTTGCCCTCAATTTCTGACGTGATATCCGGGTTTTCTTTCAAGAATATCCTAGCGTTTTCTCTTCCTTGCCCCATTTTGATATCACCGTATGAATACCAGGTGCCGCTTCTTGTTATGACATTATTGGCTTCTCCTAAGTCAAGTATAGATCCCTCTCGGGAGATGCCTTCTCCGTAAAGAATGTCAAATTCGGCATCGCGAAAAGGAGGGGCAATCTTATTCTTTACTACTCTGGCCCTGGTGCGACTGCCGATTATCTGTTGGCCCTGTTTGAGAGCTTCGACTCTCCTTACCTCCAGGCGTACAGTGGAGTAGAATTTCAGAGCGCGGCCTCCGGGTGTAACTTCGGGATTTCCAAACATGATTCCGACTTTTTCACGTATTTGGTTTATGAATATGGCGCATGTCCGTGACTTCCCTATAGCTGCGGTCAGTTTTCGCAAAGCTTGCGACATGAGCCTAGCCTGCAGCCCGACGTGAGAATCCCCCATTTCTCCTTCAATTTCCGCTCTCGGGGTCAATGCTGCGACAGAGTCTATAACTATTACGTCTACAGCGCCGCTCCGCACAAGAGCTTCAGCTATCTCCAGCGCTTGTTCCCCGGTGTCAGGCTGTGAAATGAGAAGGTTGTCAGTGTCAACACCTAGCCGGTTAGCATAAACCGGGTCCAGAGCATGCTCTGCATCAATAAAAGCTGCAATCCCTCCGGCTTTTTGCGCTTCAGCGATTATGTGAAGGGCAACAGTTGTCTTGCCTGAGGATTCCGGGCCATAGATCTCAATGACTCGTCCGCGCGGCATTCCGCCTATTCCTAAGGCGATATCCAGGGATAAGGCTCCTGTAGGAATTGCTTCTATCTCGAATTGAGTATCAGCGTCACCTAGCTTCATGATTGAGCCTTTACCAAATTGCTTTTCTATTTGGGATAAGGCCATATCAAGAGCCTTTTTCTTATCCTTTTCCATGAGGTTCTCCCTTCTTCCTATGCTTGTCCATGACAATTGTATCCCACTTGATGTTTGCTCTCAACATCCGCAATTCCTCGCTAACCTCACCAATCGCTGCATGAGAACGTTTGTTCCCTGTTTAGCTCTTCCTATCGCGCCTATGCGTTATATCTCTGGGTGAAGACGAAGAGGAATAACGTCAATAGGACTATATATGGACCCTCTTGGCGTCAACTCACTGGCAGTAAACTGAATTTCCGTAACTTCCATCTTGCCTTTTACATTGATGTCGGAATTCAGCTTATCCAAAAGCCCTTTCAGGTTCTTACAAGATCTGACCCTCCCAATAGTAAGGTGTGGCGATGAGCCCTTACTGTCTTGGGCAAACCCTTCCATTTTCATTGCTTCTCTTACTTGAGACATAAGACTTACCAACTGTTCTCTGCCGGCGCCTACGCCTACCCACAGCACTCGCGGCTTCAGTAAGCTCGGGAACGCTCCTATGCCGTCCAGCTCTAACTCAAATCTATAGGAAAGGGAGACGCATTCTTTAAGCGCATTAGTAATGCTTGGAATGCGCGCTGTCTTGACGTCTCCTAGAAACTGCAATGTAAAATGGAGATTAGAAGGTTCAACCCACTTAATATCAGCTCCGCTATATGATAATTTCTTTTGAAGAGCTGCTATGTCTCGATGAAGAGACGGGTTAAGAAATACTGCAACAAAGCATCGCACAATATCCACTATCAGGCCTCCGGTTTATTGGAATAAATTATCTAAACAGAACGGAAAAGGACTCTTCGTCCTTCCGCTTGCTCCAAAAACATGATTCTACACAATGTCCGATATTGCCTTCCTATATCGTTCCTATCTCATCATAAGTTCCTACCAAATGGTGACGCAGCAAGTGCCTACGAAGGATGTCCAAACTTTTCTTGGCTATTCTTTCCTTTATCTCACTCCGTGTTCCGAAGAACTGAAAACGTCCGCAGGCAATTCCGTCGTTCCACGCCAGTCCTATAAACACAAGCCCTACGTTATGCATATGATCGTCCCTTAGAGGACCTGCTACGCCTGTAGTAGAGATTGATACATCCGCTCCGGAAAGCGAACGAATCCCCCTAGCCATTTGAAGGGCGACTTCTCTGCTCACTGCCCCATACCGCTCAATATCCGCTTCAGGCACGCCGAGAACCTTTATCTTTGCGTCATTGCTGTAACTTGTTACTGCAAGACCCAGTACTTTGGAACAGCCAGGCACTTCAGTGAGTTTATGGGCAATGAGTCCTCCGGTGACTGACTCCGCCACCGCGCACCTCATTTGTTTCTCCTCGAGAAGCCTTACGACTGCATGCTGGATTTCATCGTCGCAAGTCCCGTAGATATCGTGCCCTAGACTCTCTCGCAGCTTAACTTCGGTCTGATCAATCATTGAACAAGCTTCTTCCATTGAGTGGGCTTTTGCAGTTATTCTCAACATGACTTCACCTAATGACACCAAAGGAGCGATTGTCGGATTGGACTTTCCGTGAAGAAGATGTCTTATTCTATCCTCGACTTCAGCCTCCCCGGGGCCACAGATCTTAATGGTCCGGGAAGCAATAATCTTGCCTTCACCTTCAAGGCCGGTTAGGTAAGGAATAACTGTAAGCTCCATCATGGCCTGCATTTCCCCAGGCACGCCCGGAAGACAGATCACTTGTTTGCCTGATTTTTCCACTATGAAACCACATGCTGTGCCACGAGGGTTCGGTATTAGTATTGCGCCTTCTGGGATTTGCGCCAGGCGTCTTAGGCTTGCCTGATCTTCGTGCCCCCACCTATTCAGCAAGGACACAGCATGGGCCATTGCTTCATCAGAGTGAACTTGTCTGATACCGAAGACTCGAGAGACTACTTCGCGGGTTATGTCATCTTCTGTAGGACCGAGGCCGCCGGTAATAATCACGATGTCCGCCCGATTGAGCGCATCATGCAGCGCTGCTATTGCTCTGGCCTCATTATCTCCTACAGTGGTTTTATGATAGAGATTAATACCAATGCCGGCCAGCTTGCGGCCGATATAAGCTGAGTTTGTATCCACAACGTGTCCAAGGAGTAGCTCAGTGCCGATATTCAAGATTTCTGCAATCAAGTCCAAATACCCTCCTGGTACGGCGCATTTATATCATAGATTACGTTCGCTGAGTGAGGAGCGCCCCATACTCTCGGAAGATTTGAGGCGCCTTGCTTAACTTACTTTCATACATATGCCCTCTTGACCGAGCATTCTTCGGAAGTCCTCGCCTTCAATCCTTTCAGCCTCGATTATATGGGCGCTGATTTCCTTAAGAGCGCTTAAGTTTGATTTCAGAATCAAAAGAGCTCTTTCTTCCTGAGCTTTGAGAATACTACCTATTGTCTCATAGTACACTTGCTTCGGCAGCTCTTCAATAGAGACAATTCCGGCTTTGGACATGCCTGCACCTATAAGCTTGCGTGAAATCTCCAAGGCTTGCTCGAAGTCATTGGATGAACCTGTGGATTTTGATCCAAACACGAGTTCTTCCGCGACTGAGCCTGCCAAGAGTATAGCTATCTGATCTTCTAGGTGGTTTGAGGTATAGATGTGGTAGTCTTCTTCTTGGGATTGCCTTGTATAACCAAGGGCTTGACCCCTCGACATTACAGTAATGGCAGATACTGACCCCGGTCTTACTATCTCACTGACTATTCCATGGCCTACCTCATGATAAGCGATTCTTTCCATCTCTTCTTCGGTGGGACGACGGTCCAGCTTCTCTCCCATGATCACTTTGTCTATGGCCTCTCTGAGCTCTTCCTGACCTATGGTTGTTTTCGCCTTACGCATTGACAGGATAGCAGCCTCGTTTATCAGGTTCTCAAGATGAGCCCCTGAGAATCCAAATGTATCCCTGGCAATTTCATCAAGGTTTACATTATCCTCAAATGGTTTCCCATTGGAGTGAATCTTTAGAATGTGAAGCCTACCTTGTCGATCAGGAAGATCCACCGGGACTATGCGATCAAATCTTCCTGGCCTGAGAAGAGCGGGATCAAGCAGATCCGCCCTATTAGTAGCAGCTATTACAAGCACTCTGACATCATCATACGGGTTTATTCCGTCCATCTCCACAAGGAGTTGATTGAGGGTTTGATCATACTCGAGATGACCGGTATGTCTTCCTCGTTTCCCTCCGAGGATCTCTATTTCATCTATGAATATCATTGCAGAGTTGCGGTTCTCGCGTAACGCGGAGGACCTTGCAGCAGAGAACAATTGGCGCACCCGTTGAGCACCGACACCTGCATACATCTCAATAAATTCTGATCCTGACGATGCCACAAAAACGCTCTTTGTGTGGTTGGCAGCAGCCTTGGCCAAGAGGGTTTTTCCTGTGCCCGGAGGGCCTGTTAACAAGATTCCCCGGAGCGGTCTGATCCCCAGTTTTCGGGACCTTTCAGAATCAACGATGAACTCCAAGGCTTCCAGCAGTTCGCGCTTAGCTACTTCCTGTCCGCCGATATCATCAAAAAAAACCTTTGTGTTTCCTTGATCCTGTTTACTGCTTCCGATAATATGGAAGCGTTTTCCCAGCTGAGACCCGGATCGAATAAACCAGATGGTTGCGCCGAATATTGCAAGCAAAAAAATTG
>JAKPFY010000192.1 GCA_029551185.1 Bacillota bacterium | reverse complement strand
GCACCCGGCAGAATGCTATTGCGGATTTCTATGATTTGGAAGGAGAGTTTTACGATTGGAATAAACTGAAGAATCTTTGGTATCCCGGGAATGGGGCTTACAATCCAAGTACGCAATATAGGAAGCCGAATGTCAGTGATTGAGATGAGTCTTTGGGATGCTCACGAAGTGACTCTTGAGGACAATACTATCATCATTGATACAGATAGTGGGTTGAGGGTGCTAATCTTCCTCCCACGGGAATTCCGACTTCCTGCCAGACACATAGTTAAGGGAAAGTTCGAGGATAAAATTGACGCAACCGACTGAATTTAAGTTCAAGATGGAGCCGACTGGAGGTCGCCCGTTCAGTCCGCTGCTGAGGTTCCGAGGTACACTAAAGGAAGTGACCCCGGTAGTTTTCAAAAATGAAGATGACCCCTCAGCCAAGGAACGGATGACGGTGAAGTTTGACTTTACCGATATTACCGTGATTGATACGGAAGAGCCGTATCCCTTCCCGACGACTACCGGGAGCTTGCCATACAGTGATCGTGGAGAAACGATCTGGATGGCATGGGCTACCTCCTTCCGCAATATTGTCCCGAAGAGTGAATGGCAGGAACTTGCTATGCCGTTCAAAGTACTGGAGGGTAAGGTTCAGGAATGGGCTTATATGCCTGCCCGCTTGCGTAGGCCGGTTACTGATGAAAATGGGGAACCGGTTCTTGATGCTACAGGAAAGCAGAAGTGGGGTGTTCAGGATGCGGATGCTTGGCAATTGGTATCCGTAGATGGTTATGGAGGTACGACCGGAGCCAACATCTACGACCTCATCGTTGAGAAACTGGACGGGTCTGATGACAAGGGTTTCATGGAGTGGTTGTTCACTGACATGGAACTGAAGTCCGTCCCCGGGCATAGTGCGGCTGTGGAAGCACAGGCGGAGAGGAAGCTCATCCCAATGCTTCTGGAGACTGGAAAGCTCACGCAGGATGCCTCTGGCATCTACCATAAGGCAGGGTAATATGGACAAAGTAGAGTTAGACACTCGCTTTACTTACCATAGTCCAAATTTGGACCAGTCTACTTACTATGCTGCCATTAGACAGACAGCGAAGGAGTTTGCTGAATACATTGTGGATTCTACGCCAGAGTCTCGGGAGCAGAGTCTAGCCATTACTGCTCTTGAGGAAGCTGTATTTTGGGCTATTGCAGCTATAGCAAGGAGAAGCTAAGTGAAGAACGTTGAGATGTCCCAAGACGGTAGCAAGCTCACGATTACGGTGGACACCAGTAAGCGGTTCGGCAAAAGCGCATCCGGTAAGAACACGGTGATTGCAAGCACCGAGGGCAATGTGACGCTTGAAGGCGGAGTCACCGTCGGCCTGAACGTGTATATCAAGGAGTAAAGGAGTGGGGGGCGCTAAGGATCAAGCCTTACAGTCTGGTAGATGGCGAGAAAAACCGGGAGTCAGGCCGCCCCTATATAACATGAGAAAAACAATTGAGGAATTCTATTGCGACGACTGTGAGAAATTGATTGCCAAGTTTCTAAAGTCTTCGGTCTTTGAGAACTTCGATCTCCTATCTTCAGGTATTTTTCGCAGACCCACAAGCTATACAGATTTATCAGAAGACGTGGAGTATCTTTGCAGGGAATGTATGTTGAAGGCACTCGACGCATGGCGGGAGGAAGTCAGTGGACATTAAAGCCACCATGACACAGTGCAACAACCCGGACACAAGTCAGCATCGCTGCCCGGGCAGGATTAACAAGTTCTACCGCAACGGGGACAATGTTTCCTGCGACTGTCCTTGTCACAACCCAAGGAAAGAAAAGTCTGAATGACTCTTTATGATTTGGTGTGTGATCAAGTTAATACTCGTTTTGACGATAAGTGCTGGGTTTGGGAGTTAGGTCATTCATCTAGGTACGGATCTCCCATTTGTACAGGTAAAGGAAACAGTGGAAGAAAGAGACCTCACGTTGTAGCTTATGAACTGAGATATGGAGGGGTTCCTGCAGGCTTAGAACTTGATCATATTTGTAGGAACACACTTTGTTGGAATCCAGCGCATTTAAGAGTTGTTACTAAACAACAAAACTTGTTCCAAAGAGATACAAGTAGAATGGGAGAACGTAATAGGATTAAAACTCACTGTATAAGGGGCCATGAGTTTTCCAAGGAGAACACAAGAATTAGTAAGGCTTCTCAAGGTAGGAATGGCTATAGAAGAATATGTAAGGCCTGTCACAGGGAGGGATATTAAGTGAGGGTCACACGTAATGACCACCTAGCCACGGAACTTCTCCGCGAAATGATGGCCGAGACACGGGAGAACCGAGAGGGTATGCACCCGTCTGTTACAGACCTCGTCGGGTGTCTCACGAAAAGCTATTACGACACGGAGCCGGATAATGAACTGGAACCAAACGACAAAACAAAACTGTTCTTTATCATTGGTCTCGGGCTTGAGCGGGCTCTGTTAGTATCTCGTAAGGAGACGCCCATCTACGGTGAAACTGAAGGAATACACTGGCATGTAGATTCGTTGGATAATGGATTGCTTGAACTCAAAAGTACCCGAGCTAATCCCTCCAAGGGATCGGACGGATTCAGTGATCGGTGGCACAAGCAAATCAAAAGTTACCTCAAAGCCAACAATCTCCGTGAAGTTGATTTGGCTGTGATTTATCTCATTCAGCCAGAGTTCATTGTCTGGAGAATAAGCTATGACCAGTGGGAGTTGGATACTCATTGGGACTGGTTGAAGGCCCGACGTGACGTATGGAATGAGGCAAAGGCCACAAAGACACCCCCGAAGGCATTTCACTGGAACGAAGATTGGGAGTGTAAAGAGTGTGCCTATAAAATACTTTGCGAACTTAATGCGGGACTAGGGAGATAACAATGTATAGGTATTATGAGAGTTGTGTCTGCGGGTCATCCACAACTATGGAAGCCCCAACGAGCGTGAGTTATGAGTGGAAGGAGTATGTCCGGGATTGGCGGGAGAGTCACAAGCATGAGTCTAGGCCCTACTATGGCGGTATTCCGGTGAATCCTGTTAAATATGAGCAGATTAATGTAGATGTTGATAAGTTCGAGGATACTCTCAATGATAATTAACATTGAGGGCGAAGAGGGTACGGGCAAGTCTAGCTTCGCCTACACGGCCCCGATTCCGATGGTAGTGTTCAGCCTAGACATGGGCCACCAGCGGGCTATCTACGGTAAGCTCTTCCCGGAGTTCTTTGAGGGGCTGAAGGTAGTAATCAACCCTTATAAGAAGCCGGAGATGAAGTGGGACAAGGGTCAGGCTACGGCTAAGGTGGAGTTCGAGCCTTACGAGGGCAATGATATAACCATCTATGAAATGCCTACCCCGATTCAGATGGATCCTAATAAAGTCGAGGGGTTCATGGCACAGTGGGCCTACATGCTGACCATTTATGCTAAGGCCATTCAGGATCCTAACATTAAGACCGCGG
>JAKPFY010000187.1 GCA_029551185.1 Bacillota bacterium | reverse complement strand
ATTGTATAGAACACTTGCTGCGGCATAAACTACATTTGAAAGAAGAGCCGAGGATAACGGTACCTGGGCGGTGCCGGGGTTCCAAAACCCTCCCCCATAAGCTCTTCCTCCGGTTTCTCCTCTCCCACGGGATGACGGTCGCAAGACCGTCGTCTTATATTTCACCCTCGCAATATTTTCCGAATTTTGGTCCTTAGGCCCGCAATATGCATAACATCGCGATTTAGTCCTACTCAGTGGAAATAATATAATAGTAAACAGGCTGCCCGCCATAGTGGACCTCAACCTCTAAAGACGGATAGATATCGGCAAGCCGTTCCGCCAATACGTTAGCGTCCTCAGAGTACACGTCCTTTCCGTGGTATATGGTTATAAGAGAAGTATCAGAGTCTACCATCTGGCTTACAAGATTCATCGCCACTTCATTTCGATCCTTCCCTGCTGAACATAGGTCGCCGTCTTTTATCCCGATGAAGTCTTTCTCATCGATTGTGAACCCGTTTACATTGGAGGCGCGGACCGCATAAGTAACCTCTCCTGTACTTACCTGCGTTATCATGCCTTTCATGGACTCTGAGTTAGCTTCAGCGTCTGCAAGAGGATTATAAGAGATAAGAGCTGCAATTCCTTGAGGAATCGTCTTTGTCGGAACTACTACGATGTCTATGTCAGGCGCAAGCTCCTTCACCTTATCTGCTGTAAGAATCACATTGCCGTTGTTCGGCAGGATAATAACACTCTTTGCAGAAACTTCGTAGACAGCGTCCCTGAGCTCCTCAATGCTTGGGTTCATTGTCTGTCCGCCTTCAACAACGACGTCAGCGCCCAGGCTCTTTAAAATAGCGGAGAGACCCTCCCCGATAGCTACAGCCACAACCCCTACAGGCTTCTTTATCTCGCTCTCTTGGGGGTTTGCCTCATCTTTTGAATTTGCATTTGCCTCACATCCATCTTCCTCATCGTAACTGACCGGAGCAAGTGCATTACGCCCTGACCTTGCCGCTTCAAATTCGGTATGTTGGTAAGCCATGTTGTCTATCTTTATCTCATGCAGTTCACCCAGGCGAATACAGTGTTCCATCACCTGCCCGGGATGGTTAGTATGGATATGGACCTTTGCTACATCACTGGTGCCCACAACCAGTACGCAATCGCCGAACCCGCCCAGGTTTTGCCTGAGCATGTCAAGGGGCAGGTTCTTACCTTTCACAAGAAATTCAGTGCAATACCTGAATTCAAGGGTTTCTTCCGCGACTTCCTTAGGTTTTCCGATGGCAGGCGCGGCATCTGCTCTCCCCGGAACTACAACGAGAGGCTCGCGTTTGGCAAATACTGTTTCTCCTCGAATTGACTTTACAAGCCCTTCCCAGACAAATACAAGCCCTTGTCCGCCTGCATCCACAACACCCGCCTCTTTAAGCGTTGGGAGCATTTCAGGAGTCCTGTCCAGCGTCTCTTGGGCGTCTTTAAGTATTTTCTCTACCGCTGACACTATATCCAGCTCCATCCGCCTGCATTCTGCGGCAGACCGAGCAGCACTACGAGCTACTGTAAGCATAGTACCTTCAACCGGTTTCATCACTGCTTTATACGCCATGGATGCTGCCACTTGCAGCCCTTGGGCAAGACCTGCTACATCAAGGGTTGTTTTGCCTTCAACACCTTTTGCAAAACCTCGAAGGAGCTGCGATAGTATAACACCTGAGTTTCCCCTCGCCCCCATTAAGGAGCCTAACGCCACGGCTTCAGCTATATCAGACAGTGTTTTACCCCGGACTTTGTTGATCTCTCGCACCGCAGCGAGAAGTGTCAAGTGCATATTTGTGCCTGTATCTCCATCAGGAACCGGAAACACGTTCAGCGCATTTACAAGATCCTTGTTTGCGCCAAGCCACTCTGTCCCAGCAGCGATCGCACGTGCGAAGTCTTCTGCATCAAGTAAACTCCGCCCCAACGGGTTAACCTCCTGTCGCCGGTCACTTGCGCTCATCTTCTCGGGCATGCGTCACCCTCACACCTTGTACCGTAATATTTACTCTTGAGACTTTAAGACCTGTCATACTCTCTACAACATATCTAACCTTGTTCATAACGTTGTGCGCTACCTCAGTAATTTTTGTTCCGTACTCAACTATGATATAGAGGTCTACCACGACCTCATCCCCGGCAAGCCTTACTTCTACTCCGCGGCTCATGTTGTCCATGCCGAGAAGTTCAGCTATTCCGTCTTGAATGTTTCTTGACGCCATTCCAACAAGGCCATAGCACTCAGTTGCAGCCATCCCACTGATGAGGGCTATCACCTCGTCAGATATGGTAATCTGGCCCAGTTCGGTGCTGACATCTCTTCCCATTTAATTAGCTACCCCCTGCCTCGGCCATTCGGCAGCACAGACTTGCCTTCTATTTCTCCGTTCCTTGGAAAACTCCTTTTCTTTAATGGTATTCATATCCCTTCTCCCTTTAGAAACACGTCCTTTGCAAAGTAAGACCTTCTTGCGCTGCCCGCGCTGCTATGATACAATACGCGGGAGGTCTTTTCAAGACGGGGAGGTGCTGATAGGCATGGCATGTCGATGTGACATATGTGGAAAAGAACCGCAAGTAGGCAGGCAAATAAGCCACTCTCATAAGGTATCTTCCAGGAGATGGCTTCCGAATATCCAGCGCGTAAAGGCGCATGTGAACGGCAAGACAAAGCGAATCAATGTCTGCACAAGGTGTCTTCGCACGGGAAAAGTTGAACGTGCACGGTAAGCACAAGCCGACAATAAAAAAACCGGTCTTCTTTCCCCATTATTCGATGAGCCTGGAATTATTATTCTATTGACGGCTCGTCGAATTTTCTTATTATGCCCACCATAATGCTATAAGCCCCTTGCTTAAGTGACAGTTAGACAAGCTACCAGACGAACCTAACGTTGTCTAACATGCAAAGCCATGCCCAACCACAGAATTCAAATTTTATCGACTTAATGTAAGAAGGCCTTGGAACCTGCATGCTCAAATTATATGACTTCTGAGTCCACTTTCCTGCCTCAACGAATTCAGCAAAACCGGCAACCCCGCCTTCGACAGGCATATAGTAATAGTATGCCCTGACAAAAGAATGCTCTCTTCCATCCTTATCAAGATAGGTGACAATAACTTTCATAGGATATGTGTCCCCCGGGGCATACTGCTTAAGTGTGTAATCGCCGATTAAGACATCAAAGGACAAAAACACCAGACCTGTAACGGGAACCTCCGCGTCAATAGCCTGCTCCAAGCTGCAGGTGCCCATCTCAAAAGTAGGCGGACGAGACACACAGAGAACATGCTCCCTGTCTTTATCCGGCACTACCTTCCACTGGGTCTCTCTGGCTCCTCTGTCTTCTGTGTGAGCCCATTTCCAACCTGTGATGTCTCCTGTTGAGAATCCGCCATTCCTCGGCGCCTCCACCGGGGAAGGAGGGCTTTGGCTTGTGGTGAAAGACCACTCGTAATCCTGATTGAGCTCAATACCTTCCTGATCCCTGGCTGCCTTGTGCACTGTTACCCTGTAAGTAGTGGAATACCTCAACGGACGAAGAGGAGTGATTACCAAGACCGACTTGTTGTGGAGAAACTGCCAACTTGCCGGATAAGCCAACTCCGGAGCGGGAGATATGGTAACAGCTTGGATTGTGGAAAGCTCATCCATAGGCCCACTAAAAACGATATGTATGGAAGTGTCAACAGGGACATATTCCATGCCACGAGACGGATAGACCTGTACAACTCTTGGGGGGTTAACCTTGGACTCGGAACCTGCGGCAACAGCTTTCACAGAGCACGTCATCGCCAGGACTGTCGCAAGTAGTACGCAAGCCAACACCCCACGATAATACTCTCGGCACATTAGGTTGCCTCCTTTTGCATTACCCGCTTTTTCCCGAAAACCTGTGGTTCTATACATTCTCTCTCCTCTGTCTACATAAAATTCGCCCTTCACTCATAATATCCTGCCAGAGACACGTCGCCACGTTGAAGACATAAGTTCTGAACCATCGTCCACATGAACAATCCTTGCGACTTCGTCTTCAATAATCGCGCAGGTTCCACGTCTCTCAGCCGTCTTAGGCAAGGCAGGACTACCTGGGTTGATTATCACACCGCCTGAGTCTCCTAAAGGTTTGACTATACCGGGGATATGGGTGTGGCCGGTCACGAT
>JAKPFY010000021.1 GCA_029551185.1 Bacillota bacterium | reverse complement strand
CCTCGTGTCTTTAAGACCGTGGATTATCAGACATTATTGCTGCTGACAGGCTTATTCATTGTCATCGGCGGGGTGACGGAAGCAGGTGTCATTCAGGCGATTGCGGATCTGTTCGTGAAGATCGGCGGCAATTCCATGTTCCTGATGTATACGCTGATTGTCTTCTCTTCCGTCCTGATTTCAGCTTTTGTGGACAATATCCCTTATGTTGCGACGATGCTGCCGGTTGTGCAGGGAATCGCCACTTCGATGGGCGTACCGCCATATGTTCTGTATTATGGTCTATTGATTGGGGCAACGTTAGGCGGAAACCTGACACCAGTCGGTGCTTCGGCAAATATTGCCGGCATTGGAATCCTGCAGAAGGAAGGCTATGAAGTCTCTACAACGGATTATCTGAAGATTGGCGTGCCATTCACGTTGGTGGCAGTCGCTGCCGGGTATGTTGTGAACTGGCTTGTGTGGGGAATGTAAGAAGGGCAGAGATGCACAGCAGTGCATCTCTTTTTGAGTATGACGGGCATGTCATACATCGAGGGTGAAAATCCCAAGGGGCACCAGTTGCCGGTGAACCCAATAGCGATTCGCAAGTTTCACATCGTGAGATGTGGGAGAGAAGAAGCGATAGCGAAACCGTGGCCTTACGGACAGAAACCTGATATCAAGGCGCACGCGGTGGACAAGCTGGCTCAAAGCGGTGAAGTCCAAGATGGCAATCGTAATCCGCATGCGTAAATCAGGAAGGTGAACGGGGAAGGATGTATGGTTTATCCCGCGAGGTCTCACAGAGGACAAATGCCCCAGCAACAGCGAACTGTGAGAAGTCAGCCGAGGCCGTAGTAGCTGGACAGAAATCTTATCCGGTGAAGGGCTGAACAGTAGAACGTGCATCAAGAGCTTCAAATGTCCGACATGGATGCCTGACAGACAGGAAAGCAAGGACGTATCCCGAGGATACTGTCAAAGACTTAGGACTTACCATGGAGGAGCGAGGAAAGGAAGGGAGCACAAAGAATGTCGGAACTGTTGGAAAAGATACTGAGCAGAGAGAACATGACAGAAGCGTTCAAGCGTGTCTCGTGCAACAAAGGATCTGCCGGGACAGATGGTGTATCCATCGAGGAAGCGGAAGCGTATGTCAGGGACAACTGGGCAGGAATCAAGAAACAAATCCAGCAGCGCCAGTACAGACCGCAGCCAGTAAGGCGGGTAGAGATACCAAAGCCAAATGGTGGAAAGCGAAAGCTCGGGATACCAACTGTCATGGACAGAACCATCCAGCAGGCAGTCACGCAGGTCATAGCGCCTATCTGTGAACCGTACTTCTCTGATTCCAGCTATGGATTCAGACCAGGCAGGTCATGCGAGCAGGCGATATTGAAACTGCTTGATTACTTCAATGACGGCTATGAATGGATAGTCGATATCGACCTCGAGAAATTCTTCGACAATGTACCGCAGGACAGGCTGATGAGCCTGGTCCACGTCATCATCAATGATGGAGATACGGAGAGCCTCATTCGAAAATATCTTCAGGCAGGTGTGATGGTAAACGGACGTTATGAAGAGACGAATCTCGGGACACCGCAGGGAGGAAATCTCTCACCGCTGTTGAGCAACATTATGCTTAACGAACTGGACAAAGAACTGGATGCACGGGGTCTCCGCTTCACACGGTACGCAGATGACTGCGTGATAGTCGTGAAGAGCGAGTCCAGTGCGAAACGAGTCATGCGTACCATCACAGACTACATTGAAAGGAAACTTGGCTTGAAGGTCAATGCGACAAAGACACACGTCACCAGACCGAACGACCTCAAGTATCTTGGCTTTGGATTCTGGAAGGGTGCAGGAAAATGGCAGGCAAGGCCGCACAAAGATTCAGTCGCAAAGTTCCAAAGAAAACTGAAACAGCTGTGCGAGCGCAGGTGGAACATTCCATTGGACCAGAGAATTACCAAGCTGAACCAAGTGATACGAGGCTGGATAAATTATTTCAGTATCGGGTCAATGAAGGTAGCAATGAAAAAGACTGATGAGCACTTAAGAACCATGATACGTGTCATCATCTGGAAACAATGGAAGAAACCGTCCAAACGCCTATGGGGGCTCAAGAAGCTTGGAGTGCCGGCAAGGATTGCCGAGAGAGATTCACAGTGGGGCGACCACTACCAGTTCACAGCCACAAGGTCTTCCTTGAAAAGGGCAGTAAGCAAACAAGTCCTTTCGAGGAAAGGACTTGTCAGCTGTCTGGATTATTATCTGGAACGACATGATTTGAAGTTCAACTGAACCGCCACGTGCCGAACGGCATGCGTGGTGGTGTGAGAGGACTATCTATTTATAGCCCTACTCGATTGGCCCTTATTACTCAAAAAGTTCGTTGACAATGCCTGTTTTTCGTCATTCGGATGGTCTATCATTTTATTATATTTAGTGCTAGAATATCTCAACGTGTTCATTTATATAAAATGCTATCAGAGGGGAATTGAATGCAATTATTATTTAGAAAAAAAATGACCTCTACGCAAGTGATTATCTTTGGGTTTGCGCTATTGATTCTCACAGGAGCGCTGCTGTTGACTTTACCAGTCGCAACCAATGCTGGCAACCGAACACCATTCCTGCAGGCTCTCTTTACCGCAACGAGTGCTACTTGTGTTACGGGCCTCATCGTGCAGGATACGG
>JAKPFY010000161.1 GCA_029551185.1 Bacillota bacterium | reverse complement strand
TTCGTGGACAAGCTCGGTTTCAGCATCATGCCCCAAGACACGCCCTACCGTCTCATAAGCCATGGTCCGAGCCAGCGATTCATGGAACCAGGTATCGCCAAACCCCACTGATATGGGACTACCCCACCATACATGCGCCATTTCATGACCAAGCGCAGTAACCATACGCACTTCTTGCTCATCATCCGGATATCGCCGCCTCAGGACGGACACGAACCTGTCCGACGGGGGGTTGCCAAGCATGTCAATGTAGGCGTCAAGCACATCACAGAAGAGGCCGATTGCAGGCTCGATATTGTCCTTCAGCGCCTGGCCGAGGTATAACTCGAGCTTGACTCCTCGGTGTGTCCTGCATGCCATTTCAAACTTGCCTGAGGTAAGAGATAATCCGGAAATCCGCTCCCTGACTTCCCATACATATACTACCCTGTCATCCCTCTCTGACAGGGAAACAAGTTCCCCGTCTGACACTGACACAAAACCCGGACAGGTTACACAGGTAATACGTGCAGTAAATGAGTCAAACCCCGCACCCACAGGGTACCAAGCGGATTTCCGGGATAGGCGCATTCCGCTGTCGTCAACCTGAACACCACTGTTTCCAACAGGACGGCCTGAGTATTCAAAAGCAAGCTCCACCTCATCATTTTCGCGAAGAGGCTCAGGAAAATATACCCAAACAGCTTTCAGGCCTCTCACGTCTGAGAATTCACGCTCACGGAAAGCGAGTCCGACTCCGTCTCTGCTTATAGAGCTCACTTGAAGACCGGAATTCAGGACAAAACAATGTTTTGTCACATTAGGCATAATCGCCGAGAGCGTAACAACTGTAGTAGCCTGCAACTGTCCTTGCTTTACTAAACAATTTGCGTGTATATCATACTTCTTCACCTTTACCTGAGTCCCGGACTGGGCCAAAGAAGCAAAGAAGTACTCCCTTTTCTGCCTGGCTACCCATCCCATTACCGAAATTCACGTCCCTTAACTTATGTTCCGGGCTGTGCCGTGTCTTTTAACATGGCTTGCGCGGTCAAAGCGCACTCAATGCGCTTCTTCTGAATAGCGCATGCTACCTTATCAGGAACCAGGATATCAGCGGATGAGCCGTAAGCTGCAGCATGACATCCTCCGCTGCAAATGAATCTGGCCCAGCAAGTTCCGCATCCGCTTTTATTGTATATGTGAGCATGACGAAATTGACTGATAATTCCTGGATCAAGAGACCCTCTGAATACGTCGCCCATCCTGAATTCAGGCTTTCCGACAAACTGGTGGCATGGGTAGATACTGCCGGAAGGAGAGACAGCAAGGTAATCTATTCCTGCACCGCACCCTGAAAGCCTCCTGGCAAGACATGGCCCGCCGTCTAAGTCTATGTTGAAATGGTAGAAGAGAAAACCCCGACCTCTTTTCTGCCTATCCACGAAAAGTTTTGTAAGGCGCTCATATTCCGTCTCGATAGCGCTGATATCCTCGACTTGGATGCCGTATTCCCTATCGCTTCCGCCCACCACAGGTTCAGCTGAGATGCTCTTGGCGCCCAGATCCGCAAGGTGAAGGACATCAGATGCGAAATCCAAGTTGTGCCGTGTGTATGTAGCTCTCACGTAATACGAATCAGGATCCCTAGCTTGAATGAACTTCGCCAGCCGAGGGGCCACATGATCGTAACTACCCCCTCCGCCCGGCATTACGCGCATCCTGTCATTGACTTCCTTTCTGCCGTCAAGGCTCAGCACCACAAGCATATTTCGCTCATTAAGGAAAGATGCGACTTCATCGTCAAGCAGAACACAATTCGTAGTAACAGTGAAATCCACATGTTTTCCCAAGGCCTTTGCCTTCCCGTCGCAGTACTCAACTGTAGCTTTCACTACATCAAAGTTGAGGAGCGGTTCACCGCCGAAGAAGTCTACATTAAGGTTATGCCTGGGACCCGACCTATCCAGCAGGAAGTCAATGGATGCTTTAGCCACTCGAATGGGCATGAGCTCCCGCGTCATCCCGAAGTTCCCTGTCTTACCAAAGCAATACTTGCACCTTAGATTACAGTCATGAGCTACGTGAAGGCATAAGGCTTTAACGATCGTCTCTTCACCGGGAGCATACTCTTCATCACAGATATCAGGGTCTGAAAGAAGACCTTCAGCCACCATGCTTTCCAGCTCTTTGTATGCCTCAGCCACGGATTCCTCGAAGCCTTCCGCCAAGGCTGGGCCGTGCTTGCACTGAACGGAAGACAGGCGTTTTTTAGCTTCCGGCAGAGACGTCTTGTCTCTGTAAGCAAGCGCTGCGTTACGTCCGGCTTCATCTAATTCATGAAGACCCCCTGTTTTGACATCGAATAACAGTGTTTTTCCGAAACAGGAGAATATGTGCCAATTAGCCTCTCCCAACATCCTGTCGTCACTTTCTCTTCTCTCGGCAAACCTGATTTCCTACAGTGCAGGAGGTCTTACATGCTGACTGGCATGAAGCCTGGCACTCCTTGCAACCGCCTTCGTTAAGCCCACCTCTTGTTGAACCCATGCTTATCGTAGTAATGTGTTTCTTAGGTTTTAGGGTTGACACCTTTACCACTTCTCCTTTTTTCCAAAACTACCGGTGAAAGATCTATTACTGCAATACTAAAGAAGGCTCACTCATATTACTATGAATTTAGACAGTCGCATATTAATCACTTGAACAGCCTGATAAAAGTTGCGTTGTGAATTTGACATCTCCTGATATTGACTGAGCCTCACGAATCCGGCTGCCTGCGACACTTGTCAACTCCGGCTACTAACACGAATTGTCAGAGCATACACACGGACATGAACCAGAGAATAAGTAACTCTTTTTATTATAACATAAAGTCCGATGCAGGCTATTGACTCTTTTTCCGGCCGCAACAGACTTTATGGCTCTTGTCGCACTACCGGCAGTCACGCTACCGGCAGCCCCATTCTTCATTTCGTAGTCAAGAGAATCATGCAATGTCACATGGATCCGATAGGCTGCCATCTGTCGGTTCCGGTTTTTGCACACTTATGACCAGTCTTTTGCTTTTACTCTGGAGATAGACACCGCGCAACACACCCAATAAACAGCCAGGCTGATAATTATTGAAATCGCAGGTACCCATGAACTCGTCTCGATTATCTGTATGAAGCTTTGAACCGCAGGTAAACGCCCTGCGACGGCTACGCCTAACGTTACGAAAAGAAATATCGCAAGAAGAATCGCTCTGCTGTACGTATTGGCTTTGGCAAATCCCGCCCAGAAGAACATCACTAAATAAGCTCCTGCAACTATTATCGCCATACTGAACACTATAGCGAAAGACAGAGTAATCTCCCTGAGAAACGCTGCAACATCGAAAGTTCTCGGAGCAGCGGCAGCTGAACCAAGACTTGAGATGATTCCGGACGAAGCCAGGTAACCGCCGAGTACAGCAATAATATTGAAGAATATGACAAAGAGGACAGATACGACAAGGACTGATACGAACTTGCTCGTGACAATGGCCCCATCGGATAAAGGCAGACTCTTTAAGAACAAGTACGCGCCGCTTTTGTCCTCATCATATGTGGACCTTGTTGCGAATCCATAAGTGGATATCATTATATACGCTCCAAATATGCTGACGCCTCCGTCAGATCCCGCTGCCATCATCACAAGCCCGACAAACCCACCCATGAGCGCATAAAGGAGTATCAGCTTCCTGTTTTGAATAATGTCCTTATATATTAGGTCTAACACGCATCATTCCCCCTTACAACAGCGACCAGAATGTCATCTAAGTTTACAGGGGCCACCCTTGGCATGCTGCCCACAAGTTGAGCCATTTTATCTTCAAGTGAGCTTGAAAAGACGGAAGTAATCCCACTGAATGTCAGGCCTTCGATTTTGTGTCCCATGAACACACCTTTTAGCTCATGATCCAGCAGTTTTTCCACGTAAGCAGTGGCTTTCGCCACCTGTGCCTCGAGATTCCCTGCACCGAAACTGCCTTGCGCCTCTCCCATCCTGACAGGCAACGGAAACGAAATTGACTTCCACCTGCCAAGGATGTCGTCTTTTACGTCAGATTCCACAATCCTGCCTTCATGGATAAACGTGACATAGTCGGCAATTCGCTCAATATCCTGCGTTATGTGGGTTGAGAAGAATACGCTCCTCTTTTCGTCCTGGATCACTGACATCAGCTCATCCAAGACATCCCTGCGCACCACAGGATCCAACCCGCTCGTAGGCTCATCCAGTATCAAGAGTTCAGGTTTGTGGGATAAGGCCAACGCAAGGCCAAGCTTCACTTTCATGCCTTTTGAGAGGTCTTTCACTCGCTTTAAAGGATCAATCCCAAAGCGATCAAGGGTAGCGCGAAAGTACGCTTTATCCCAAGTAGGATAGTATTTGGACACGAATCCCCCAAACCACAGAGGCGTCATTTCTTCGTAAAAGCACGGTTCTTCTCCAAGGTAGCCGATGCGACGCTTTATTTCTTCTTCATGGATCCTATGGTCAAGGCCTAAGACCTCTACCGTCCCTCCGGACTTTCTTGCCATATTCATGATGATCTTAATGGTAGTCGTTTTCCCTGCCCCGTTAGGTCCGATGAACCCCATGATATACCCTCTGGGCAGAGAGAAAGTCACATCCTTCAGCTCAAATTTGGGATAGCTTTTGCATACCCCGCGAAGCGCAAGAGCAAGGTTGTCGGAGGTGTAATCTCCGCTCCCTTTCCAATTACGTCTTTCCGTCTTTGTGTCACTCCTTGCATTACTGCCTTTCATAACGCTTCGTCTCCTCCTTCAGTGCCTCTTTGACCATATTAAGGAGTCTCTCATCACTTATTCCCACGAGCTTCGCTGTGGAAATAAGCTCGGAGATACACTCCTTGACCGATTCCTCGCGAATTGCTCCTAGGTCGTTATAGGTGAAATTGGCAACGAAAGACCCAAGCCCCGGCCTGGTCACTATAATCCCCTCATTTTCCAGCTCAGAGTATGCCCGTTTAGTCGTAATCACGCTGGTCATGGCCTCCTCAGCCAACTGTCTGATGGAAGGCAAAGGGGTTCCGGGCGGGAGCTCTCCGGACAGGATCTTCTCCTTTATCTGGTCAACTATCTGCCTGTAAAGAGGCACCGGATTGCTGTACGATAATTGAATGTGCATAGATTCACCGCTACTGTATATATCGTCTATACACAGTATAGACATGATTATATGTGGTGTCAACAGGTAGTTTTTTTCTTGGTAAGCTTCAAACGTCCTTCACAGTGGCGTCAATAGCTTTCGCGGATTCAACCGGTGCCGGATTGAGGATATATAACATCACAGCCAAAAACCATATTTGGTGATCGCCTAGGGACAGGCGACATCACCTTAACATACACGATTGCCCTCACCTGCTGAAGGTGGGGCTATTGTACGCTTACATATAGTCGTCTCAGCAGTTTTTCAGAAAATCCCCCGCGCTCAATCAGAACCATAAAAAACCATTTACACGGGATTATTTACACTCCTTACACTCCCGCTGTCGCTGTAAGAAGGAGATGGTCGATTCTCTGCCACATTTTTTGAAACCATGCCTTAATTTCAGCCATCTTTTTTGATTTTCTCAGGAAAAATCTGTTAAGTGACAGGTTTTCAGCCACCTCCAACAGCAAAGGTGCCTGGTTTTCGACCACACTTTTGGGCAGACGAAGGGTTTTGGTGCCTTCTTGAGGCTCAGGTGGAAGATTTCCTGCCACTTCTTTAGAAAATGTGCCTGACTTTCTGTCACCTTTTTAGAAAATGTGCCTGAGCTTCTGTCAGCAATCCCCCAACGAACCTATTTCCGGCGATCAGATGTTCGATATTCCGGCACCTGAAGCGAAATCGTGTCTGGAAATCAGTCACTGATAAGCCTCCTGCTGGCTGATTCTCGACCACTGAACCTGTCGCCCCTCCAAAAGTGGCAGAAAACCATACAGCCAAGAAAAATTTGTGGCCGAAAATCGGCCACACCTAATAAGAAGGCTTACAGTGAGAATCAGAGTCAAAGCAATCAAGGTTCAGAATGAAGAGTGACGCTTACGACTGGATAGACGTGATTATGCAATACAGCGACAAGGGCTGATAGCCTCGAGAGAGAAGATCCTTATTCCGTATGGCTCCAAGGCAACTTCCCGCCCAAGAAGACCTTGTCCGCCAATGCATACAGGTGAGGTTTGGCCGTTTAGTTCAGTGAAACGATAACCTGTCTCCGCGTAATTACGAACCAGATCCCCTGGTGCGCCTATTCCGGTTCTAATCATTTCACATGTGAAGTTGAGGAGAACGACAATACGGCTGTCTTCATACTCGCGGTAGTAGGCGAGCACTGAGTCATCCCTGACTACATTGAGAAAGGTCAGTGAACCGCGCCTTAGGGCAGGAATGTCACGGCGCATGCGGG
>JAKPFY010000118.1 GCA_029551185.1 Bacillota bacterium | reverse complement strand
ATTCCTCCAGATGATGGACAAGGTCATGCCGTGGCAGGAATTGATGAGCCTCGTCGAGCCGTTTTATCCGAAAGGCGATGGTCCGGGACGTCCTGTCAAGCCGCTGATCTGGATGCTCAAGCTGTATTTTCTCCAGATCTGGTACAAGCTGTCGGACCCGCAGACGGAAGAACTGATGCACGACAGTCACGCGGTGCAGGAGTTTTTGGGCCTGGATCTGGGGAAGGACGCCCCGCCGGACGAGACCACGATTTTGCGGTTTCGGCACTTGATCGAGAACCATCAGCTTGGTCCCAAGCTCCTGGACGTGATGAACCGGCACCTGGCCAGGCATGGGGTGGACATCCGGGGTGGGACGATCGTGGACGCCACGGTGATCCATGCCCCGACTTCCACGAAGAACGAGGCGAAGAGCCGGGACCCGGAGATGCAAAGCAAGTCTTTGGGGTCATAAAACACATGTTTGACTGGCGGAAACAGCCGTTTCGGAGTATCTGCAAGAACTTGCAGGGTGTTTTTTGCGGTGGCAGCGAGTGTCAACATTTATCTTCATCGTCATGTGTTATTGCGGAGGATGGGGGCGATAGCAAGTGGTTAGGGCGCTGATGGTGCGCGCCAACGGGGCGGTCGATCGATAAAGAGGGCAGAATAGAGAAACTAGACGACAATCAATCCGCATTAAATATTCACTTGTCTGGCTTAAAAACCATTGCCAAGCCCGAAACAGACCGAAATCAGTCAAAACTGCGAGTTGTTCAGAGGTTCCTTAGAATGATCCGCGTATCACCTATGGACTGTTTGGTTACAGCCTAACGGCCTGCGCTTCACCTGCGCCGCGAAGCGAGTGGAGGCGCTGTCGGCTTGAGCCGCAGGTTAGCCGACAGAAAGTCCTCAACTACCTACCTACGCCCAGAAACATATTGGTATGCTTCAATAAACAGCGGCTTCAACTCCGAAATATCAAGAGAGTCCGGCCTCAAAGGTCGAAACACTGCTTCGTGGAAGCTACTATCATACCTCTGAAACTCCCATTGCTGGCCTGTAAAATTCCTGGCGATGTCTTCGGGTAATTTGAACCTTAGGTTCCAAGCGTAGGTGCCGCTCCAGCCCACAGCAAAGACTACCCTATTCCCAAGCTTAAAGCCGGTGTAGTACTTGTTGAGATTATACGGCAACTCCCAGCCTTGCTCAGCTACCATCGCGGCTATTGCTTCTACCGCAGTACGGAACTGCGCCGTCGCCTCCTTCCCGTGTTCTGATTCATAAAAATCCCAATTCCAGTCTCCCGCCACTTTGGTCACTCCGACCTTGGGCAAGGGCTTGGGCTCTAGAACCTCAACCATCAAGAACTCTTCTTCCTCAAAGCAGTAACGCCTTACCTGCACTAGATCAACAGCATACCCTATCTTACCTGCCATACGAGGTACGGCTGGCTTGAAAGAAGGGGCAATCAGAATAATGCGAATGTCCAGGTCTTCCCAGTCCAGCTCAATGCCCTCAGGCTTCTTCTTGCTCTCTAGCCAAATCGCCTTTATGGAGTCTGGATTCGTTTCGGCCCAGACTGCATATCCAAGCGCTTGTGGCAGAATGTCCTCGCCTGCTTCTTCGTTCTTGATCTCTATAATACACACACGGCAGTCCTGATCTACCCCTAACATATCAGGAATCCCTTGTTTGGATCCAGTACGAATCTGGCGATGGATGACGTAGATGTCACCCCCAAGAATTTCCTGATTGTCAAGTATGTATCTCTCCAGCTCAGCCTCGGACGGGAATGGCTTTTCGACCAGGCTCCGTGTCTGGCCGCGTGTCTTCCAATATAGATTTATCATCTCGGCGCAGCCCTCCTGCATTTACGAGTAATGAGTGCAAACAGCTCTGACGAACCGCCGCCTGACGGTCGGGTTCAGCCGCGTTGCGGAGCGCAGCGGAGCAACGTCGGCCGTAACCGGTCATTCGCCTATCCTGATTTTCTCTTCGTCGGACGTACTTCATAGAGCGCTTGCTCCTCTCTCACCATACTTGCCTTTTCTGATGAGACTTTTTCAAAGATGAGCTTTGCCGTGCGGAACAAATCGGTGGTTTCTGCTTTTAGGTAGCGTGCAGCCATTCGACAGTACTCGGGTTCAATCTCAACACCGATGCTGTTCCGCCCTGTTCTCAAAGCAGCAATCATTGTCGTTCCAGTTCCACAAAAGGGGTCAAGTACTGTGTCGCCCGTGAAGGAAAACATACGCACAAGTCGAAGTGCCAATTCCAAAGGGAACGGAGCTGGGTGATTCCTTGTTGAGGCACCGGGGATATTCCAGATTTGCTGAAACCAGAGCTCGAACTCCTGCTTAGATATCATGCTTGATTTTCGTTGTGACTCTGATGGCTTCCTATACCCTCCCGGTTTCCTTTGCATCAAGATATATTCTATGTCGTTCTTGATGATTGCGTTAGGCTCGTATGGTTTCCCCAAGAATTTTGAACCATTCGGTACTTCATATGAGGCGTTTGCAATCTTGTGCCATACAATTGGATTCAAATTGTCGAAGCCAATGTGGCGACACATAACACAAATGTCTGCGTGTAGAGGAAACACCAAATGACGGCCAAAATTCCGCCTAGACACACACACATCTCCCACTACACATACTAATCGCCCTCCCGGGACAAGAACTCTGTAAACGTGCCTCCAAACCTTCTCTAACTCCGCCAAAAAAGCCTCATAGTCTTGGATATGTCCCAGTTGGTCAGGGTTCTCATTATAACGCTTTAGATTCCAATATGGAGGTGAAGTAACTACAAGGTGCACAGACTCATCTTCAATAAAAGACAAATCTCGTGCATCACCATTGATTAGCCTATGGATAGTTGACATGATCCTCTTACCTAAATGCTACTACATGAGCAATCAAAGTTTTCACAAAGCGTTCCATAGAAAGATCGTCAGACGGTGTTTTATAATTGCCTTTCAGACCATTGACGCTGGACGATGTTATGAAAACTGATGCAGTGTAGTATCTCTCCAATACAAGCTTTCGGCAGAAAAGTTCATAGCGGCGCACATATGACGCATTCACAAATTCTGGGAAAACTTTAAAGTGAGGTTCTTGCACTCCAACGGGCCGATTGGAGGCTTCACAGTCTTCCAGCAAGAAAACATAGCCCAAGAACGGTTGTGGACTATCAAGGTACGCCTTTTCCCTAAAGGCCGTCCATAGATCTAACGCGCTGCCAATAGCCTCTTCTACCCTATTGTTGAAATTGTTGCCGAATGAAGGTCCGACCTGTGATTTGGCTTCGATTGCAGCGATAAGTTTGTGCTCACGTACCACAAGCATATCCCATTCCTTGGTCGGTCTAAAGAAGCCGGGAAGCTCGACCGCTCTCTTTCTGAAAACACAGGTTTGTGGGATTCCTGCGTGTGTCACGAATTCCGTAAATAGATCGATAAACCCATCCATCTGTGCACCACCAGTGACAGCGCTTCGGAGCCCTTGGTCAATCTTGCCTCCTGTCTCCTGTTTTTTCCGCTGAGCGGCCCTTGTTTGCCAGTAAAAGGCTATTGCTTTCCTGGTTGCGTCAGATATGAGCCTTGTAATTTCATCGTCGTCCATCTTGGGTATCTTATTATTAGCTTTCTTTGTCATAAGGCATGACGCGTTGTTAGAATGATCCGCCTATCACGTATGGACTGCTTGGTTGCAGCCTAACACGCATTCCCCGTTGTGCTGTCAGTCTGGTTGAGCCAAGCGGTTGCATCGTTTTTCTCCTTTTCGGTCAGTGATAAGCTGTTTCAGCCTAGCACTCCTCGGGCCGGCGAGGCAGTCCGTCGGCCGGGTTGCGGACACCGCGTCCACCGCGGTTGAGAACATGGGTGTAGATCATGGTCGTGCGTACGTCCTTGTGGCCCAGGAGTTCCTGTACGGTACGAATGTCGTAGCCCGAGGCCAGCAGGTGC
>JAKPFY010000104.1 GCA_029551185.1 Bacillota bacterium | reverse complement strand
GCAGCTGTAGAATCTGCCTGATTTTCGACAACGTTGGCTGTTGCCAGCTTCAGTTCAATCGTTGCCCCACCATGCTTGGCGGGCAGTTCAGCAGCATCTGTAGCATCAGTGTGTGCATTGACATAATATTTCATATGGAATCCCTCCTATGAGAATTAAATCGGTAATTCCCCGGGAGTGGCCTCGGCATTCTTCTGAATATTAGCCATCCGCTTCATTCGTATAAGCATCTTATCAATAGTCCTTCTGCGTCTGTGTATCTCATCTGCAAAGGTTTGAGGAACCTGCTGCGTAGAGCCATCTACACGGACAGCAATGGAGATCCCATTGATAGTCACACGCATGACATTACCGAAGTACGCTGCGTATTGAGGGGCCAATACTATTGGAACCCTGGGTTCCGCTGTGTATTCTTTCACCAGCTGTTTGCGTTTGTCTTCAGCTTTCATCATCTTAATACCAGCTTGCTCCGGGGATTTTGGGGTAGAGTCCGGAGTAAAAGTTTCGTCTACCTCCGGGCTCGTTATTTTTTTAGCCATGAGTTACGCCTCCTTATACAGGCAGCACCTGTGTAGGAACGCAGATGTAATCCACGACTGCTTCCAGTCTGGTGGAACCGAATCCGACGGAGTTGATCTTAAAACCGATGGACTGTCTCTGGTCGATAGGGTCAAGCACACCGGAAGATCCCTTAGGCTTGACATACATTTTCGCAGAGTCTTCGCCTGAGATACCGGTTCTGGTCAAAGCGTCCTTGCCTACAACAAGAATGTGCTGTGCTTTGAATTCGTACCAATCGTTACCCTGACCCTTGTTGTCAGTGTTCCATCTGTCGATGTCCCAAATTTCCTGACCCGGGATGTAAGAGGCATCTGCTCCAGTTCTACTGTCCTTAACATAACCGTCAACAACAGTTACATAAGGCACGGAGTTGCCATCTACCTCATCCTCTGCGATTGAATCGTATTCATAACCGCTTGCGGTTATACGATACATTCTGCGATAGGTTTTGCCGTCTTTAACATACTCGGAACTCGTTGGAACCAGCTGGCTCTCATAGAACTCCATCTCGAACATAGAAGGAAGCATAGTGTTGTCGTACATTCCCTTGGTTGTCTGGTTATACTGCATGTACTTCTCAACAGTAGGATCCGAGATCATGTCGAAATAGAACTCAGGGGAACCGATGACATGGAACTTGCCGTTGTTCCTGGGCTTAACGAGCTGCTTTTTCATAGACAGCACAATAAGCCTCAGGTCAGTCATACTCGGTTTGCTGTTAACATTGAGAGCCTCGAAGTTTGCAGCCTGTCCAGCATAGAACGGATTCGCAATCGACAACAGTGCTTCACGGGCCAGAAGATCCAGGGTCTCCATTGCGACCAGGGAATACTCCTTGGTGTAATGAGCGATAACCGGATCGACTGCTTTGAAGTCAACCTTGTCGGTAAACTCCATGTAACGACCGTACTGTGCGGCATCGATCTCGTACTTCTCTACCGAGCCCTTATCGGACTTGGGAGGTACGCCTTCTGCCAGCGGTACGGTGTGGGCCTGGAGCGGTGCCCATCTGCGTACCATCAGCTTGTCTGCTCTTTCCTGAATGGGTGCGGCATCCGCCAATCTGAAGTATACATATTTATCAGCGTCGTAGCGAATGGTGTCTAACAGCTGCTTGCTGTAAAACACTTCAGGTGCAATCACGCCAGGCCCGGCCTGATTGACCATATCCACAATGTTATTAATATCATTGACAGGGTTTAATGCGTTTAATGTCCAAGGCATAATACCACTCTCCTTTACCTTGTGTGTATAATTTATTACTTGCTATTCATCCATACATCCAAATCGCGCACAGTGGTAATCTTCGCCGGATCACCACCGGGTTTGCCATCCTTTGCGGGTGGCTGTGTACTGTGACTTGCAGCCTTGGCTGCACGGTCAGCTTCCTCTTGACGGGCTTTCTGACGCTCTGCTTCCAGAATTTCTTCCCAATGGAGATCGCGGTATTCCTTGACCAGATCCATGGGAGTCGTGAACGGGTTACGACCCTGTTCAAGCAATTCATCAGCAAAGGCATTAAGTTGCGCTTGTGTCAATTTATAAGTGTCCATGACCTTCTGGAATCCGAGATAAGCTTGAGTACGCAGTTGGTTCTGTTCGTACTGAGTAAGCTTTTCTTCAGTCTCCTTCTGTCGTCTCAGAAGATCTTCAGGAATTCCGGCTGCCTTGGCCTGTGCTTGAAGGACTTTCTCCTGCACAGCTTGCAGCATTTTTTCGGGATCTGAGATATCCTGGATTCCGAGGATCTTCGCCACATCCCCCAGCAACGTAGCCAACTTTTTGTTTTCAATACGCATCCGCGCGAATTCAGCAGCAGCCTTGTTATTAAGGGGCGGATCTTTCGGAGGATCCTTAGGCGGCTCTTTGTTGGGATCTTTGTCGGAGTCCTCAGGTGGATCCTTAGGTGGGTCTTGTGAATCTTCCGGAGGATCTTCCGGAGGATCTTTTTCACCGCTTCCTCTTGGAGGGTCAGTCGGTGGTTTCGAGTTTGGATTCGTAATTCCAAACGCGGCCCAGACATCTTCTGGGGTAGGCGGGCCTTCTCCCTCAGATAAAACTGCGGTAGAGAAGATCTCACCATAAAGATATGTACCGAGATCTCTGTTTGACATCTACCTTTTGTCTCCTTTCGTATCCCCACAGGCGAATGGGGATGGAGGTTCGCAAGTAACATACACACAATTAAAAGGCTGTGGAACCCTTCCTTGCTATACAAGTCCAGTTTACCACAGCTTCTGTAATGTGTCAACTTTTTACATCATACAATTTTTAAGTCGCCTGTAGGAGGTAGAACATTTTCTTCTACCACTGGAGGAACCAGAGGTTCTTCCTGGGGTTCTCCTCTCCGACGCCGTTCCAGACTATTGGCAGTTGCCAGGATTGCATCATCAGGATTCATGCCCTGCTTCACAAGATTAGCGTACTGGAACAGCACCTGCGAAACTTCTTCAATAGTGTTCTGCATTCTTTCGATACCCATGCGCTCCAGCATGTACTCCCTGTTGGGAAGATCCTGGAACATCAGCCATTCTTCCTGAGTCAGGAGCTGCGGCCCATTACCGGGGCCATACTGCATCTGCTTTTCCATCAGCATGTTCGCCATCTGAGCAATGCGGGCTTTATTCTTAGGAAGCTCAGAGCTGATGTTAATCGAGTAGTTGAACAATGTCTTGGAATCGATATCACGGAACCTGACTTCTTGGGTTC
>JAKPFY010000009.1 GCA_029551185.1 Bacillota bacterium | reverse complement strand
GCTCTGGCGGACGCCACCCCGATCAGCTTTCCAGAGATGTCAAACCCGTCTACTAGCGCTCCCCCTTTTGCTAGATATACGCCCAACCAGCCACTTCCGCAACCATAATCGAAAGTTCGTCTCCCTTGAACAGAACCAATCCTCTGGAGCATGTAGTCAAAGGCATCCATTGAATCTGCGAGGAATCCGGCAGGCTCCTCCACTACAAGAGACTGCCCGTGAAGAAGTCGCCATGCGACAGTATCGTAGAACTCTTCCTCTAGCCGTGATAAGGGGACTTCCGGTTGGCTCATGAATTACGCTTCATTGACGGTGAAACATACAGGGGGACGTATCCCATACCGCCAGGCCTCCAGGATGCCTTCGGCCAGGTCCTTGGCGATGACCTGGCGCACCAGGTCCGGCAGGGCCACAGCGCCTTGCCCACCAGAGACTTGCGGGCCATATCCAGCATATACCGCTACGTGCGCACGCTGACCAGGGAGGCATAGGTGCGTACAAGGATTTGACCTCCTTTGGGCATAGAAGTTGGCACTTTCTCTACCCGCAGCTCTCCTGATTTATAGCTCTGAACGACTTGTCTCACTGTTCTTCGCGTGTTGATAGCGATAAGCTGTTTATCATCCACTGGTAATATCGCGGCCAGTTATGCTCAGCCCATATCTCTTCGTAGCTCTCACGAGCATGGCGAGATAACTCATCGAAATGCTGCTTTACAAAGATCATGCCCTTCATGATCTCGGCTGGCGAGCAGGGATCTGCAACTACATAGCCGTTATATGCGTGCTTTACATGCTGCGTGAATCCAGGTAGGTCTCTGGCGATCACGGGGGTCGCATTCATGAAGCACACAGGAATTACGCCGCTCTGGGTGATTTCCCGATCGAGGCGAAGAACGGAGAAGCTTGTGCTAATAGCCTCATCTATCTCTTGGTCGGTGATCGTTTTTTTGTTGATCAACGTCAACACACCCCTCCCTTCGGGTGACAATCCACGCAGATAACCATCTATGTTGCTTGATGTGATGGCGAGGAATTCAAAACCCGCATTCAGAGAAGCGCTGTGATTCACCAAGTCTATGAAGGTGTCAAAACCGGTGGCTCTGTGAACGGCTCCGGCGTATGTAAAAAACCTTCTTTTGCTTGGCGATATTGGGTTTAGCTTATTAGGAACCAAAAGAGGAGCATAATGGATGTGGCCATTGTAATCTGAGTATCGTTTCGCAAAGAGTTTACACGCCAGGTCCGACGGGAATATTACATGTTCGGCATATTTAAAGGAAATTGATTGCAGTGACTCGAATGCACGGATGTAAATACCTTTAAACAGACCATAGTGTTTTTTATCTGGTTTATAGGGTTCATGCACGTACAATACTCTGATGCACCTTGGGAACGCCATCTTCAAGTAATGCAAGATGAAAACATTCAGAGGATGAAAGTTATAGCAACACACTAAATCAGGGGGAGAGGAACGAAAGATATTGGTAAATTCTGACCAACGGGAAAGGTGCCTGACTGTTTCAGACACCAGTGCCTGTAGACTGGTCGAATTGGTGAGATAAATCATGTTATCCCCGACTACATCTGAGAGATGGCGATAGGGTAGCGCAACTAGATAACTTACATCTGCTCCACTCTGCCTTAAGTTTTCGCCCAGCAGAACGAATTCTTTCTTCAATCCAGGAGCATATTTCAGGCAGATTATATAAGCCTTTGGCTTACCGGCCATCATTGAAACGTTATACATCAACCCTCGCGATACAGACATAAGCCTCGCCATGCATCCAGGGGAAGAAGCCGAACAGGAACAGAGGCCCCCAATTCAGCAGCGCCATGGGCAGTTTCCGGAAAATTGGGATGCCAGACAAACCCGTAGTGCCGTCCCTTAAGATGACGAACCCATTGCCACGCATAAGTTCTCTCCAGTAGGCTGGCGGGTTCAAGCTGATGTGGCTTTCATCCCGCCATCCCGTCCACTGCTTCCCCAGGACCCGCGCTCCAATACCTGTAGGATTCGGAGTAGCTATTACGAGCAGCCCTTCTCCACGAAGAACTCGGCGCGCTTCAGCAAAGAAGCGGGCCGGCTGTGGTAAATGCTCCACCAGATGGAGTGCTATCACCAGGTCAAAGGTTGCATCGGAGAGGGGCATCTCCATGGCCGAAGCCCGCACAAAATGCACTCGTAGGGTTTGAGCTCGGGCTTCGTCAATAAGCTGCGCGTCTATATCCAGACCAAAGAGATTCGCTTTAGGGAACCATCTTTCAAGAAACTTTAACAGGAAGCCTGGACCGACCCCGCATTCCAGGACGTGGATGCTATCTTGAGATGACCAATGACCAAAGTGACGGAGTTGGCGTCGCCAGATGTCATATGTAAGGCGGATATAAAGTTCATGGTAAGCTCTTCGCAGAGTGCCCCGAGCTGGCGGGAGATAAAGGGATGGCACATCAAACCCCTTGCCGGAGCAAGCTCGCGCAGAACGCTGCTGTCTGCTGAGCGACGCGATCCCAGGTGAACCGTTCGCATACAAGTTGATATGCTCGCTCAGCATAGCACGCCGTTCAAACGCACTTCGGGCTATGAATATTTGGCTTGCTCACCATCGATTATTCCCAGCACGCTTTGGTATTTCCCATTTGCACTCAGGGCTTCTCCGGCCTGTGAGCACATCTTCAAAAGCCTGGCTCATCAGCTTTGCAACTTTATCGATAGCGAAGCGCTCTCGGGCGACGCGCCGAGCATTCCTGCCCCAGCCTTTCCACATCGAAGGTTTGTGAACGAGTGAGATCAAAGCTTGACTAACTTCTTGAGTGTTCAGTCCCACTGCCATTCCCACATCAGCATCTTTGACCTCATGCCATACGCCTACATAAGGGCTGACCAGAACCGGCGTGCCACAGGCCAGTGCCTCTACTATAACCATACCAAAGTTCTCGTCTTCGCTCGGCAAGGCGAACACATCTGCTGCGCTGTACATTTCCACGAGATCTTTGTCTGCCTTGTACCCTGTCCATATCACGCGATCATCCACCTGTAGTTCATGGCTCAATTGCTTGTGGCTTCGAGCAAGAGATGAGTCATCCGGACCAACAATGGCCAGGTAGACCTCCTTGATTTCCGAAAGTGCCTTTATCAGGAGATCCACCCTTTTCTTGGGATCTGCACGTCCGACCGTGAGTACAAGGG
>JAKPFY010000080.1 GCA_029551185.1 Bacillota bacterium | reverse complement strand
GTCCGTCAACTCAATCTCTCCGTCAACAGCCTGGAAAGCCAGTTCAGTCAAGCCCTGAATGATGGTCATGTTGAGGGCGACAGGCCAAGTTGCAAAACGACCTGCTCCGCCTCGTTCGATAATCGTCTCTTCAATTGCATCCATAATGGCTTTCATATCGCCGGACATGCCCTTCACGTCAATTCCGAGGGCTCCGGGATACCCCATGGTCGGGCCAGGACTGCATTGTTCAGGGAAAATGCAACCTGAGTCAAGGGCAGCCCTTATCAAAGGTTCTTGCATAGCCAGATTAGTTCCGAATACGGCAATGTCTTTGCCATGGGTCTTTACCTGAAGCGGCACGTCCTCAAGGATAAACTTCTGAGTTCCGGGAATACCGTCAGGGCCCATGGGGTCAGGCGAGGAAATGTCAATAAACTCTATGCCCAAACTCTCGCATTCTTCCTTGAATATGTCTTTGCGCTGAGAAACCAGAGGTATTGACATATGTCTTGGGAATGAATAATGCAGGAATTTCGTGGCGCCCATTTCCTTCGCTAGCTTAGGAATGGTTCTCCCACGTTCTAATTCATCGCGGTCCAGAACGATGTCAGCCTTCGTGCCGATGATTTTCGGGTCTTCTTGGGTTACGCCGACCAAGAGAAGAATATCATCCCTTGTTTTCCGGATCTTATCAAAAGCAGCCGCTGTTCCGGGCACACCCTGACAAACCACAATTGCCTTTATGTCAGAATCGGCAGCTAATTCAGTAATGCGCCCAATTGTTGTTTCCTGCTCTTGCATAAAGTTATCGGGATAAGTGACGTGAACCACGCGGTCTCCGTAGCGTTCTTTCATTATTTCCGCTGCTCGGTACTCATCTTCTCCTTGAGAAACAGTACCTGTTACAACACCTACTTTAAACTCTGCCTTGGCTTCCTGTTTGCTTTGTCCGCAACCACTTATGGTAATTGCCAACACAACCAACAACAGCAACACAGCAACTCTTCTATACTTCTCCATTCTCCGATTCCTCCTGTAAGTACATTTGAATAGCAATTATAGCTCAATCCATTGCAGAGAGCTAATCTAGATTAGCCTGCAGCAAGCCCAGAGATAATCCTACAATGTCAAATAGTTGCGATGACAAAATTCAGTATGGGATTTCAATGCCAAGCTGTCTTAAGATCCCCCCTTTTACATGCTTCAAAAAAGTAAATCCTGTTTTGTGCAGGAATCTAGGTAGATTTGTGAATATTATTTGTTAGTATACCTAACATTGGGGCAGTAGGTCAAGCAATTTTTAACGTACCCCTTGCACACTTGCGCACTTGGTAGCAGCCCGGCAATTAAAGAAATCCCTTTCTGTCAGTCATCTTGTGGGAGTTCTCTGCTTTCTGCTCCGCCATTATCACGGTAACGATGGCAGTGTTGCATAAGAGTCGGGAAAAGCTTCTGTCTACTCAGACTGTGATATACCGACGAAAGCGCGAAGGCGGCACCGGAGACCATGACAATGGTCGCTCCGGGAGTGAGGTCAAATTCGTAGGAAAGCCACAAGCCTACCAAGGTAAATATAGTCCCGAGAATACTGGAGAGAACCATCATCCCATCAAGTCGGGCTGTAAACTGTCGGCTGATGGCTGCAGGAACTGTAAGGAGGGCTATTGTCAGGATGAGGCCTACCACCCGCATTGCCATTACCGCCGTAAGAGCAATGAGGGAAAGCAGAACCAAGTACAGACGTTCCACAGGCACTCCGACCACGGAAGAGAACTCTTCATCAAAGGAGATGGAGAGGAACTCCTTGTAAAGGATAGCCACAACCACGATTATAACCGCATCAAGCACGCCCATAAGAACAATATCGCTTCTCGGGACTGCAAGTATGCTACCGAAAAGATAGCTCATGAGATCTGCTGAATAGCCAGGCGTAATGTCAATTAGGATTATGCCTAAGGCCATTCCCATTGCCCACATGACACCGATAGCTATGTCCACGCCCTGGCGCGCCCGCCTGCTTACGAGGCCCATCGCAAGGGAAGCAGCGAGGCTGAAAGAGACTGCCCCTACCACCGGATTAATCCCGAGGAAAATCCCGAGTCCAATGCCTCCGTATGCAGCGTGGGAAATGCCCCCGCTCAGAAAGACAATCCTATTTACTACCACATAGGTGCCGATGATACCGCACGCAAGGCTAACCAGCATGCCTGCGGCCACCGCATTTCGCATGAATTCGTATTGGAAGACCTCGAACATCACTCTGGAACCTCCTCGTGCGTGTCCAACACTCGGTGGGCAAGCCCATGTGCAATGAGTTCCACAGGGCACTCGTACCCTGCCTGCAACATGTCGCGGGTGATATCCCTTGAATTGTGGTACACGAGTCTGCGGTTAAGACAAGCGATGGACTTCACATAAGTTGAAATGACACCGATATCGTGTGACACCATAACAATTGTCACCTCTTTGTTCAACGTACGCAGCAAATCGTAAAGCCCCGCCTCAATGCGACTGTCAAGGGCTGCTGCAGGCTCATCCAGCAAAAGCACCTTTGGTTTCGCAGCAAGCGCCCTAGCTATGAGGACCCGCTGTGTCTGCCCCCAGGAGAGGCGTCCTATCTGCCGATCCTTTAGGTCGAGCATCTCCACAGCACTGAGCGCGTCGGTAGCGACCGCCCGGTCTTCGTCTGTGTACCTTCTGAGGCACCCTGTATGTCCTAGCCGCCCCATGAGCACGACGTCCCAGACGCTCACAGGAAAATCACGGTCAAATAACGAATACTGAGGTACATACCCGACGAACCTACGTCCCTTTTGGGGGCTTGTTCCCAGCACCGTCACTTTGCCTCGGCTAGGTCTCACAAGCCCGAGGATTACCTTGATGAGCGTGGTCTTGCCACCGCCGTTCGGACCGATAACTCCGATAAAATCGTGTTCGCGAACTAAGAGACTGACATCCTCCAAGACAGGGATGCCTCCATAGTGAACCCAGACGTCTTCAAGTCTGATCACCTCATCAGTTGTACCTGCGCCTATCGGCGTTCTCTGCATTCTTAGTCTCACCATCCCTACGCCAGAAACCTGACTGCTAAACCAGCCTCCGCCTTTCTGTTCGGAGGCGCCGGAAGGCCTCTCTGCCTCTACTGACCACTGATAGCCTCAACCAGGATACAGGCTACTGCTCT
>JAKPFY010000078.1 GCA_029551185.1 Bacillota bacterium | reverse complement strand
GCAGCTTGTTCTATCTCTCGGAAGGAAATCTCTTTAAAATCACGAATACTGTCCATGACGGAAAGTCAGCACCCCTTTCGAGTTTGCTTCACACTAACTCTTCGAGGGTGAAGGCTCTCCGTCCTTCTTTTCCCAAGTACTTCTTTGGGTCATTCCCACGGCTCCCCCGTACAGTACTCGGTACTGTACCCACATTAACTTTACTCAGTCCCAAACCGGGTGCACTTTCGCCACGGTACAGTTGCAATAAGCAACATATGAGGATTCTATGAGAAGCGAAACGCGAGTGTTCATGGATGCGGAATGCACGTATTCCGGGATACGAATTCATGAAGCGCCGGCTGTCGGCTCCGCTAAACGCCCACCTGACAGCGGGCATTGTGAACCACCGGCATGGCTGCCGGCTTCAGGAAATATCGAACATCGGCCCTATGGGAGGCAGGCCTCCTATTTGATCCCAAGGTAAGCCTGCTGCACCCTGGGATCTTGCCTGAGCTCCCCGGACTCGCCACTGAGCGCAACCTTTCCTGTCTCAAGCACATATGCTCTCTTAGCCACCCTCAGAGCAATGCGGGCATTCTGTTCAACAAGCAAGATGGTCACCCCCTGCTTGTTGATCTCAGAGATTGTCCGAAATATCTCCTGCACCAGTTTAGGCGCAAGGCCTAAGGAAGGTTCGTCAAGAAGAAGCACTCTGGGGTCTGCCATCAATCCTCTCCCAATGGCCAGCATCTGCTGCTCACCTCCGGAGAGCGTGCCTGCTAATTGCTTACGTCGTTCCTCAAGACGAGGAAACAACTGATAGACCCGTTCCCGTCCTGTCCTGACCCGGTCGGAATCATTGCGGTATTTATAAGCTCCGAGATTCAGATTCTCCTCCACGGTCAATGTGCCGAAAACTCTACGCCCCTCGGGCACATGGGAGATGCCAAGCTCTACGATTCTGTGGGCAGGCATCGTCTGAAGCTCACGTTCGCCAAATCTGATGATTCCTGACTGAGGTCTGAGAAGACCTGATATGGCTCGCAGCGTAGTAGTTTTGCCTGCCCCGTTGGCTCCAAGAAGAGTCACGATTTCCCCGTCATGCACTGAAACGTTGATTCCTTTGACAGCCTCGATATTTCCGTAAGCTATATGCACATTATCAAGCTCGAGCAAACTCATGAAATCTCAGTCCCTTCCGGCTCCTGACTCGCTTCAAAACAGAAGTCATCGTCATTATCAATCCCAAGATAGGCTTCGATGACGCACGGATCACGCTGTACATCGCAAGGCGTGCCTTCGCTAATCTTCCGGCCGTTATCCATGACCGAGACCCAGTCTGAAATCCCCATAACTACCTGCATATCATGTTCGATAAGAAAAACCGTGATTCCTGAGTCCCTAATCCCTATGATGAGCTCCATAAGGTCACCGGTCTCCTTCTCATTGAGTCCGCCGGCAGGCTCATCCAGGATAAGCAGGCGTGGGTCGGTAGCCAGGGCCCGGGCTATTTCCAGGCGCCGTCTATATCCATATGGCAGGTTCCTGGCCAGTTCGTCTCGGAAATCCCACATCCCCACCAGTTTCATACAACGTTCAGCCTCATGTCTTACCTCGGCTTCTTCACGTTTTTGAGCAGGGGTCCTCAAGATTGAACTCATTGTGCCTGAAGAAGTCCGACAATGTTGCCCGGACAGGACATTCTCAAAACAAGTCAGGTTCTCAAAAAGCCTCAAAGTTTGAAACGTGCGTGCAATCCCCGCCTTGGCTACCTGATGAGGTTGTCTGCCTATAAGCTCGCGCCCCTCAAATCTTATGCTGCCTGCATCCGGACGATAAATGCCGGTTATGAGATTGAAGACTGTTGTCTTCCCTGCCCCGTTCGGACCGATGAGACTGGTAATGTTTCCTAAAGCAACATCCAAATCGAAAGAGTCGACAGCTCTCAGCCCACCGAAACTCTTGCTCACCTTGCTGAGTGCAAGAAGAACTTCTCCTTTCGTCTTCACTCTCCCTCCCCCTCTCTCAGGATTGTCGTCCAACGTCTGCTAGGCCACAGGCCTTGCGGACGGAAGATCATCATGAGAACCATAGCAAGGCCGAAGAAGAGCATTCGGTACTTGGAGAAATTCCTAAGGAGTTCCGGTAAAACCATCATAGCAGCTGAACCTAGAATCACTCCGGGAATCGACCCCATTCCACCGAGGATGACTATGGTGAAGAGAATAACTGATTCCATAAACGTGAAACTCTCAGGAGATATTACCACAAGCTTTGCAGCAAAAACAGTCCCGGTCGCTCCTGCAATGGCAGCCCCAAGAGTGAACGCCAAGAGTTTTGCGGAACGAGTATCAATCCCCATAGCTGCAGCGGCAATCTCATCCTCCCGCACATAATTCCAACAGCGGCCTATCCGGGATCGTTGAAGCCGCACTAGGGCAAACACCGTTATCGCCACAAACGCCCAGACCAGATAGTAGAAATCCATAGGACGTTGTATCGCATAACCGAACATGCGGAACTGATCCAGCATAATGATGCCGTTGGGACCGCCTGTCAGCCCCCATGGGTTATTGAGAAGGGTGATTCGAATTATCTCGTTGAGTCCTATTGTGACTATGAGCAGGTAATCCCCGCGAAGATGGATGATAGGCTTGGCAAGTATATATCCTGCAACCCCCGCTGCGAAACCGCTTAACGGGAGCAACAGCCAAAGAGACACTCCGAATCGCTCACTTAAGATGGCAGTAGTATATGCGCCGATGGCGAAAAACGCTGAGTGGCCCATATTAAAGAGTCCGACTTCGCCAACGATGATATTTAAACTGAGGCCTAAGAGGACGTAGATCCCCCAGAAGACCGCCACATCTATCCAGTAGTTACCGGCAACCAGTGGAAAGACTATCCCAAGACCTATAAGAATAGGAATCCTCCATTTTGAAAGCAAACTCTTGACTACGGGGAGAGGCGCCATCAACCTGCCTGTGAAGTCTGCACGTCCAATCCGTTCAGCCATTCTCTTGTCCCCTTCCCTCCTAGACCTTCTCCGCGATGCGTTCCCCAAGAAGCCCTGTAGGCCGGAACATGAGAAGCAAAATGAGAATAAGGAACACAAATACATCCTTCCAAGCAGCGGAGATATAACCTGCACCCAGCATTTCCAAAATGCCCAGGAGAAGCCCGCCGACCATAGCCCCTGGGATATTTCCGATTCCACCCATGATCGCAGCTGTAAATGCCTTAAGCCCGTACGTCCACCCTACAGTAAAGTGAATCTGCCTGTAATACAGGCCTAACAATACGCCGGCTGCCGCGCCCAAGGCAGGCCCGATTAGAAAAATCAGGCGAATTATCTGATCCACGTCTATCCCCATGAGTCTCGCAGTATCGTGATCAATGGCAGTTGCTCTAATTGCTGCACCTACCGTTGTGCGCTGGACAAAAAGGTATAAAGCGACCATGAGGCCGAAGGAGACAGCCAGGATCAGCACTTGCATGAAGTTTATGTAAATACCTCCTACTTGCCAGGTTACATTGGGAACAGCCCACGGGGGGTACGCACGGTATCGAGGGCCCCAGATCAACATTACAGCATTTTGCAGAAAGATTGAGACGCCAAGCGCAGAGACAACTGCTGTAAGCCGGCTTGAGCGCCTTAAAGGGCGATAAGCTGCGCGCTCTACTATGACCCCGAGAATGGCCACACCTGCCATGGACAACACCACAGCAACAATGAGAGAGGCCCACAGTGGAATAGCCCCTCCCACCAGCGCGCTACTGACCAAGGTAAATCCTAAGTATGACCCGATCATAAAGAAATCGCCATGAGCGAAGTTAATCAGCCTCATTACACCGTAGACCATGGTATATCCGAGAGCTACAAGAGCGTAGACTGCACCGACTGTAAGGCCGTTGACAAGCTGTTCTATGAATAATGCCATACTTTCCACGCGGGGGCTTCGCAGGAAGCAGCACGGCGATAAGCCCCCGCGCAAGCACCTCCAATCTCACCCAAGTTCTGAAGCTGCACCTGTACCCGGCCTGAGTCACACTCGGGATCAAAAGACACGCCTGCCCATGTTCGGCTGAAGACAGGATATCTTCTTGCTGCACTGAGATCTATGGACACCAAGGATCCCTCTTAAACCGGACTTGGGCCCTCGAATACAGGGCAAGCCCACGTTGATCCGGTGAGCAAACCTATG
>JAKPFY010000077.1 GCA_029551185.1 Bacillota bacterium | reverse complement strand
GCAGCTTGTTCTATCTCTCGGAAGGAAATCTCTTTAAAATCACGAATACTGTCCATGACGGAAAGTCAGCACCCCTTTCGAGTTTGCTTCACACTAACTCTTCGAGGGTGAAGGCTCTCCGTCCTTCTTTTTCCAAGTACTTCTTTGGGTCACTCCCACGGCTCCCCCGTACGGTACTCGGTACTGTACCCACATTAACTTTACTCAGTCCAGCCCGAACATCATCTTTTCATTGGATAAACGCTGGATTATGCTGGTTTGAAGTCTGGAAAACGCACGATCATGCCAATCATCACCAACAGGGTTCTTACGCTTTCTTTCGACGTAAAAAAAGGATATTCGTTACGGCTTGTGAATTATGATGCTTTGTTATAAGATTTGAAGAAGCTCCCTGGATTGTGTTTTCACATGCTAGATGGCGCTATGACCAGAATGCGGAAATCCATCCAAGTTATAGAGGAGATAGGAGGAGGGATGCTTCGGTTTTGCGTTTCAGGTCACTTAAGGATTTGCTAAGGCAGGTTTTGCTAAGTCTTTCGTAATGTATGTCTCACAAAACAACACGGTTCATATTACCAAAATCTAGTAAGGCGCAAAGTGCTCATACTTATACTCTCATGCCGGTGTTCATATCTATATATGAAACCGGTACCGGTATAAGATCCGCCACGTGCCAAGGAGGTAACACTTAGATGAGATCTTGGAAAGGAATACTGGCAATACTCATTGTCACGATACTTGTTACAGCTATTGCTGTGCCGGGCTTTGCGGGTTCCGGCGGACTTTATGAGATGTCCATTTTCGAGAATCCAACAACATTCAACCTATTTTCCGCAACCGGACCACAATCTACAGTCTGGAATGACTTTGTGTCGTCAAGCCAGTACTATACTTCGTTATATGGGCTTGCACAGCCTTATCTGGTATTTGTGCCATCTGTAGCTCAAGATATGCCTTCAGAACTTAAACAGGAAAAAATCGGGGGCAAGACTTACTACACCTCTATCGTTAAGATCCGCAAGGATATTAAGTGGAGCAATAATACCCCGCTTACCGCTGATGACGTAGTGTTCAGCTACAATGCTATCCTGGATATGGACCCCAATAAACTCGGCGGAAACTGGCCGAGCATTGTAGACCCGGAAGTCCTTGAACGTGTTGAGAAAGTTGATAACTACACCGTTAAATTCATCCTAAAAGAGAAGCCCGGCCTCGCTCAGTGGCAATACGGTGTATTACAGGCCTACCTGCTTAACAAAGGCTATTGGGAGCCGGTTTTCGAGAAGGCGAAAAAGGCAGCTGATCCTGTCAAGGAGCTTTTTGCTCACGAGCCTGCAGGTGAACCGGTAGCCGGACCGTACATGTTTGCAAAGTGGGAAAAGGGAGCGTTTGTCCAGAACGTTGCAAACCCCGCTTACAGCATGAAAGGTGAGGTTACAACCTTCTACGAAGACGGAAATGTCACTATAGAGAATCCCAAGACCGGGTTCAAGTGGCAGAGTGGCAAACCGACAGGCAAAGTCCTGCTAAAGGTTACAGAAGGCCCTAATGCTTCAGGGACCCTCTACCGTATACTTGGAAACCAAGCCGCAGCAGTCATGTCCCTAATAGGCGGACAAGTCGACTTCATCCTAAACTCCTTAGGACTTCAGAGAGGATTCCAGGAGCAGCTTAGTCAGGCTCAAGGAGTCTCAACCATAGAAAACAACGTGAACGGCTTCAGGTTCATGATGTTTAACCTGAGAAAGTACCCGTTCAACATCAAAGAATTCCGTCAGGCTGTATCTATTCTCATCGACCGGGAGTACATCTGTGAAAAAGTGCTCCAGGACATAGCTTTCCCTCAGTACTCAGTCGTGCCTCCCGGAAACAGCTTCTGGTATAACCCTGATACACCCCAACTCGGGAAGGGTCTCACCCGTACCCAGAAGATAGCTGAAGCTGTTAAGCTCCTAAAGAAAGCCGGTTTCACATGGGAAGTTGAACCCGAGATAGACCTCGAGAAAGACAAACTCACAAAGCGCGGTAAGGGTATCATCATGCCTGACGGTAAGAAGATGCCTTCCTTTGAGTTCATGATCATGACCGCAGGTTATGATCCTCTTCGTTACACTTTCGGGCTTAACATCGCTCAGTGGGTAAAGGATGTCGGCATACCGATGGAGGCTGCTCCAACAGAGTTTACCGTCATAAGCGATAAGATATTTGAGGAACAAGACTTTGACGCAGCTCTGATGGGCTGGAGCCTGACTGCATATCCTGATCATATGAGATGGTTCTTCCACAGTGACCAGACCGGTCTTGGCGGTTTCAACCCCCAAGGCTACTCCAATCCTGAATTCGATAAGCTTGCAGACGAATTCATGGCGGAAAGCAATATGGACAAAGCCCGCCAGCAGGCATTTAAGTTGCAGGAGATGCTCGCTGACGAACTACCGTATATCGTGCTCTTTGACACCCCGCTTATTGAAGCGTACAGGAGCGATCGATTGGAGTATCCTTACACACAGATACTCAGCGGTCTGCAGCGCTATGGAGCTCTCACATCAACTGTTAAACTCCTGAAGTAATTCAAGGCAGCCTTAATAGACGTACCAATTGCGGGTCCGGGTGGGCCCGGGCCCGCAATTTGCGCCTTGTTAATTTTAGCTGCTGAAAGTCTGGGGGATAGTTATGCGCCGATATGTTGTTGGCCGATTAGGCCAGGTAATCCTTACGCTTCTAATATATATCACTCTTGTTTATTTTCTGTTGCAGGCTATGCCCGGCGACATCACAATGATGTACTTGTCAAACCCTAAGATTCCCCAAGCGGCCAGGGAAGAGCTTAGGACACAGCTGGGTCTGGATCAAAGCCTGTTTATGCAATACATCTCTTATATGAAGAACTTCTTCAAAGGCGAATTGGGAGTATCGTTTTCCCAGTATCCAAAACCGGTATGGGATATCCTCATGGAGAGGCTGCCAAGAACGTTTGTCCTATTTCTTACAGCGAATGTATTGTCCTTTTATATCGGTTTTGTCTTAGGTAAAGTAATTGCGTGGCGCCGTGGCAAGGCAATAGATTATGCAGCAACTGTAGTGGGCATTACTTTCTGGACCGCCTTCTACCCTCTTCTTGCCTTGGTTGTAATATGGATCTTCGCCTACAACTTAAAATGGCTTCCCTTAAACCAATTCATTGATCCGCGGCTTTGGAGCACAGCACCCTTCACCGCAAATCAGGTTTTCGGGAATATGGTATATGGCGCAGCGATAGTGGGAGTTGGCATATTCTGTATTTTCTACTACCTACTTCGGGGCTTGAAACCCTCACGACGCTCTCATGTGCAGGCATGGTCCTTAACTGCTGCGCTTATTGCCGTAGCTCTCGTCTTCGCACAAAGAAAAGGAATACTCATATATATATGGGACATAACGCGTCACATGATTTTGCCTGTACTCACACTTACTTTGATAAACTTCGCAGGCACCATGCTTCTCATGCGAGACTCGATGCTCGAGACAGTCCAAGAAGACTACGTGATGGCTGCACGCGCCAAAGGCCTGCCTGATCGGGTTGTGAGGGATCGTTATGCAGCACGCACCGCCCTGTTGCCGACTGTGACGAGTCTTGTGCTTTCCTTAGCGAGCTCAATGAGTGGCGGAATGGTTACGGAGACCATGTTTTCGTGGCCGGGATTGGGTCAGATACTGTTTACTGCAGCGTTATCCAACGATTATCCCCTTGCTACCGGCGCATTGGCATTCACAGGGATTTTCCTTCTGATAGCGCACTTTGTCGCAGATATACTCTATGCTGTGCTCGATCCTAGGATTACGTATACAGGACAGTCGGGCGTCTAGGATCGAGCCCGGCCGAAATAAGGTGGATGAATCAAAATGAATGAACTTGTACCGACTCACGAGATAGGACCTACCTCTCTTGCTGAGCCTATTTGGAAAATCCGATGGAAGCTCACCAAGCGAAGTCTCCGGCAAAACTGGGAGATATTCAAAGAAAGTCGCATAGGAATACTGGGCATCATCTTAATCATAGCATTCGGGATATTCGGCGCCATGTGGCCTGTCATGATCAATACCGTGTGGGATCCGATGGTATATGACCCTGTGGTGGGGTTTGATCCAATGATAATGCACCCATCGCCTCCAAGCGCTTCACACCTGTTAGGAACGGACCCTATTGGCAGAGATATTCTGGCTCAACTTATGTACAGCACAGGCCGGGAATTCCTGCTGGGTGTCTTGTCAGCCCTTATTACAGTGGTAATAGGGACTGCAGTGGGCACAGCCGCAGCTTACTACGGTGGGTTCATAGATACCTTTTTTATGCGTATAGCTGACATTATCTTGTTATTCCCATTTATACCTTTGCTGGTTGTCGTAGGCGCCATGGTTAAGCTGTCATTTCTCCCGTTTGCCATAATCATGGGTGTGTTGGGAGGATTCGGAGGCATAACGATTATCCTGAAGGCACAGGCACTGTCTGTATCTGTAAGGCCTTATATTGACGCAGCGCGCGTTGCCGGAGGAAGTGATTTTCACATAATCGTCTCACATATCATTCCTAATGTTTTGCCCCTGTCCTTCCTCTATATGATGTTCAGTGTTACATCAGCTATCTTAAGCGAAGCGACTCTGTCGTTCTTCGGTGTTCTAAATATAGATATGAGCTGGGGCATGATGATTCATACCGCTGATGTTGCCGGGTATCTCTTCGACTTTGCCAAATACTGGTGGCTCTGGGCTCCTGCAGGTCTTGCCATCACCCTTTTCTGCGCCGCATTTTACATGGTCGGGAGAGGGCTCGACGAAGTCGTGAACCCTCGGCTTAGAAAGAGGTGATGTAAAAATGGACACCTTACTCCGTCTTGAAGATCTGACTATGCATTATAAGACCAAAGCCGGATGGGTTCAGGCGATAGACGGCGTATCCTTTTCTCTTGACAGAGGCCAATCTCTGGGTCTTGTCGGGGAATCCGGTTGTGGCAAGACATCAATCGCTATGTCCATAATGAGGCTCTTGCCATACAATGCAGAGCTTGTCAAGGGACGAATTCTCATGGACGGGCATGACCTGTATGCCTTGAGTGATGAAGAGGTTAGGCAATTGCGATGGAAAGAAGTCGCAATGATCTTCCAAGCTGCTATGAACTCACTTAACCCTGTTTACAGTGTAGGGAATCAAATCATCGAAGCCATAGTAACCCATGAACCTGAGACAAGTGAGGAGGAAGCGAGAGACCGGGCGGAGTCCCTCTTTGAGCTTGTGGGAATCCCTAAAGAACGCATGGACCACTATCCCCATGAGTACAGCGGCGGTATGAAGCAACGTGCCGTTATCGCTATGGCGCTTGCATGTAACCCAAGACTCATTATTGCCGATGAGCCCACGACTGCCTTGGATGTAATTGTGCAAGACAAGATCCTCAGAGAGATAGAAGACATACGACGTAAGATCAATATGAGTATGATTTATATCTCCCACGACGTGTCCGTTATTGCAGAGGTAAGTGACATAGTCGGCGTAATGTACGCAGGTAAACTCCTGGAGCTTGGTCCTTGTTGCGATGTGTTTAAGAGGCCGAAAAACCCGTACACATACAGCCTTATGCGCGCATATCCGAGCATACTAGGGGAAAAACATGATCTTGCCACAATCCCGGGGGAGCCTCCTAACCTACTGGATCCTCCCTCAGGCTGCCGATTCCATCCAAGATGCGACTGGGCAACCAAAGAGTGTAGAGAGGTGGAACCCCCCTGGCGTGAAATTGCAGAAGGCCATTATTTAGCATGCCATAATCCTATTAAGACTCAACAAGTCAAGTCTTGCATGCAGCAAGAGACTGCTAAAGGAGGTGAAGGCATTGGCGCTTCCTTCGGCAACTGAATCAAGAGACGTGATACTTGAAGTATGTAATCTCTCAAAGTATTACCCTGTAAACCAAGGCTTCTTTTCAGGACAAAAAGCGCTGCTGCACGCTGTCGATAACGTCAGTTTTCAGGTAAATCGCGGAGAGGTGTTGGGTCTTGTCGGAGAATCCGGCTGCGGTAAAACAACCACAGGCCGCCTGATAGTACGCCTGGCAACCCCGACGTCCGGACGCATTCTCATAGAGAATACCGATGTAGCGAAGATCAAAAGACAGGATATGATGGAATTCCGGCAGAAGGTACAGATGATTTTTCAGGATCCTTATGAGTCCCTTGATCCGAGAATGACGATTTTTGACATAGTCGCTGAACCACTCAACGTAAACGGTATCGGAACATTCGAGGAGCGCGAAGCTCAAGTAGAGGAAATGTTGAACCTCGTAGGTCTTGCGCCTCCTTCAGCGTTCTTGTTCCGGTTTCCACATGAACTCTCAGGAGGGCAAAGACAGCGCGTAGCCATTGCCAGGGCACTGGTGGTCAAACCCAGCTTTGTCGTGGCGGATGAGCCCACTTCAATGCTGGATGTGTCTATTCGTACAGGCATCATGAAACTTATAGCTCAACTCCGTGAGGATCTTGGCATCAGCTATCTTTACATTACCCACGACCTGGCTGTCGCAAGATATCTGTGCGATAGAATAGCTGTAATGTACCTTGGGCAAATACTTGAGCTAGGAGACTCTGAAGACATTGTCAAGAGGCCTCTCCACCCGTATACTAAGGCACTGATATCGGCTGTGCCGGTTCCTGATCCGGCTATAGAGCGTCCAATTCCCAATATCAAAGGTGGCGTGAGCAAGCCGATAAACCCTAAGCCTCGATGTCGCTTCTATGATAGGTGTCCGGAGAGTTCAAGTTCATGCGCTGAAGCTAAGAACCCTGAGCTAAGAGATATAGGCGGGGGCCATTTGGTCGCATGCCACTTGCTCTAGGCTGGCCGGTACTTCTTTTGGGAAAACACATGTTAAGTCCCTCAGCAAATCGAATCGAGTAGGGTGGCGTCAGGTGATCAGCCCGACGTCATCCCTCTCACAGAGTCGTGCGTACAAGCCATGTACACGGCTCCGCATCACATATCCCCACTTGCGTTTCCGCTTGCTTGGGGTTACTGATCCTTCGAATGACACAGGACTTCCCCACCTGCCAGATTATCCGGCTTTTTGGCTTTTCCACAACTTGCAAGGTTGCTCGGACGACAGCCTATCCTCGGTTTGCTTTCGCTCAGTTCCGCGTTCCCCCTTCGGCTCAACAAAGATGCCTGGCACAAAAAAAAGGACGCGCCATAAAGTAGAGGCAGCGCCCTTTATCCTACTTGTTAAGACAAATACTGTCCAGGTAGAAGTAAAAATAACTGGAGGCGACACCCGGATTTGAACCGGGGATAGCGGTTTTGCAGACCGCTGCCTTACCACTTGGCTATGTCGCCCCAAACACGTCAGTTGCAGGAAAACCCTGCAGCAGAAAAGCCGTGCTATTTTTCTTGTGACTCTATTCTATGTAAGATATGGCTTACTGTCAAGTCTACCCCGCAACTATGTCTGAGTCAAGTTGTGGTGGGTACTATTTTATCTACCCTTGAAAAGTAGCTGTTTGTGCCGTCTAGTTTTCAATCAAGCATAGGGGCCTGTCTCCAATGCCTTAGTAGTAAATACATAACTTAACCACACTAGTAA
>JAKPFY010000073.1 GCA_029551185.1 Bacillota bacterium | reverse complement strand
AGCCCAAGGAGCTGGAAAAACGGGGCGGGGCCCACTATTCCACCGCCGCCGTTTGGCTGATCCGCGACCTACACCTTAACCGCGGCGGAAGGCATATCGTCAATGTGGCCAACAACGGGGCGCTGCCCGATCTGCCCGCTGAGGCAGTGGTGGAAGTCCCCTGCCTGGTGGATGCGGGGGGAGCAAGGCCCCTGGCCATGGGCCGCCTGGAGCCCCACATCAGGGGCCTGATCCAGCATGTCAAGGCCTACGAGGAACTCACCGTGGAAGCGGCGGTAACCAAGGACTACCACACCGCCCTCCTGGCCCTGGCGACCCATCCCCTCACAACGTCGGTGAACAAAGCGAAACGCATCCTGGACAGGTTTGACGAAGAGCATGATTTGGGATTGAGAAGGCATTAGACTGGCGCCCCTAGGGAGGGGCGTCTTTTGTGAGGATTCTTGTAGTAGGCCGACACTCAGTGGCATTGATGCTTTGGGGTGTCCTGAGAACTGACTGCGCAGACGGTATGATATACCCGTTTTTGACGACGCGTCGAGGCAGGCTTTAGCTTCTCGGCCTCGTATTCTACTAATGAGAGGTATCGGTGTGTTTTAAGTACCATGGTATCTATGAGATATCCAGAGGGGTGGGAAAGATGCTAAGGCCGTGGAAAAACCTTTGCCAGGAATTCTCGCCGGAGCACTTAAGAAGTGTTCTACGCCTCGCGGCACCGAATTTTAGACCCACGCACGAGTGCTACGATGTCCTTATCCGTGATGATGCATTTAGCGAAGTTCTTCAAATCGGACGAATCGAACTCCCGGATGCGCGAACTGTCGTTGTAGTGGCTGTACGGGTTGAGGGTGACTTAACGGTTCGGTCCAGCAAGGCAAAGCAGTACGACATGGCGAAGAGGATCCTTCGGCATACCCACAGCGATGCCGGTATTTTTGCTTTTCACGATGATGCTGGTCGCTTTCGGTTTTCTCTGGTTACAGTTACTTACCACGGTACTAAACAGGAGTATAGTAAGTTTAGGCGCTATACATTCTTTGTAGACCCGGACATGTACAACAAAACGTTCCTCCAACAAATGGAACGTGCAGACTTTTCCGATTTACCGAACCTGCTCGACGCATTCTCTATTGAAGCCGTTTCGGACGAGTTCTATGTTGATTTTAGGAAGAGGTATGATGAGCTTACTGATTCTGTGCAGGGTACAGACGATCAAACCCTCAAACAGGATTTTGCTTTGCCTTTCGCCATCCGCGTCATATTTCTCGGCTTCGTGCAGAAAAAGGGTTGGTTGGGCAATAACACCAAGTTCCTCCAGGATTACTGGAAGGAATACAAAGAATCGGGCGGCACTGATACCTTTTACCGAGACTGGCTGGAATTGCTGTTTTTTGAAGCCTTCAGTTCCAAGCCCGGATGCAAAATTGGTGTGGCTAAGGTTCCATTTTCTCAAGAAACGCACAAGGTGCTTCAAGAAGCACCGTATCTAAACGGTGAGCTGTTCAGACGAAAACAAGACGTAGACGATCAAGGACTCTGGATTCCGGACGAGCCAATAGGGAAGTTCTTCGACTTCCTGTTTCAGTACAACTTCACTGTTGAGGAAAATGATCTTTACGATGAGGAGCTTGAGTTGAACCCAGAATTCTTGGGGATCATTTTCGAGCGCATCACGAATCAGGATCAAGGAGCAGTATATACGCCCCGTGAGGAAGTAGACCTGATGTGCCGTTTGGCTCTCGTGAAGTGGCTGGAGCGAAAAACGCGAACTGAAAAAACGGATTTGTACCGTCTTTTCTTTAGGGAATTCGGCACAGAGGGGCTTTACGACGAGCACCAGAAACAGGGGGATTTCTCCCCAGCGCAAATACGTGCATTGATTGAGAACTTAGAGAACGTTACCGTATGTGATCCGGCTGCAGGGTCGGGCGCATTTGAGGTGGGCATGCTGCAGGTTCTTGATGAGGTTTTAGAGAACCTCTACTCTCGAAACAACACACCCCTCGATTTAAGGACTAATGCTCCTTCAGCCTTCGAAAGAAAGAAAGCCATCATAGCGCGCTCGCTGTACGGTGTAGAGGTCAAACGTTGGGCGGTTTGGATCAATCATCTGCGCCTCTGGCTCGCGCTTTTTGTAGACATGCCTGACGAGGCCAAGATGTCGAATGAGCCCCTACTGCCAAACTTAACGTTTAAGGTTCGCACTGGCGACTCGCTGGTGCAGAGGATCGGAAGTAAGACCTTTTCCGTTAGAGGGAGCGCCAGCTTACCGTCGGAGCTCAAAGAACGGATTAGGAAGCTGAAGGACAGGAAAACCGAGTTCTACTACAACAACAGCAAGGACTATCGTTCTATAGAGCAAGAGGAGTTGGCTCTTTTCCGCGCGATTCTTGATCGTGAAATTGCCGAACGCCGCAAGATAATCAGTACCCTAGACGAATCGAATCGTGAGCAATTACAGCTATTCGAGACTAGGGCGGAACAGAAACGGCAGGATTTCACGCATCAAATCGAACGGTTGCACGCAGAGATCACTGAACTCGGGGCCCAACGACGGAGCTTAGCGGATGAACGCCCCTTCATCTGGAGTATCGAGTTCCCTGAGGTCTTCTTCGATCGAGGTGGGTTCGATATCATTATCGGAAATCCCCCGTATTTGTCCAAGGATGAAATCGAAGACCCATACGGTTATATGGATCCATCTGCCTATAAAGAGGCGTTACTGGAGATGGTCAGGCTTGATTTCCCGGATTTCTTTGAGGACTCCTGGAGGCCTGGCAAATTTCGGACTGATCGAAAACCTAGCAGGCGGTCGGATCTGTACACCTACTTCTATATTCGATCGCTGCGGTTGCTAAATGATAAGGGTGTTCACGTTTTCATTTGCTCCAATTCGTGGCTGGACGTAGGCTACGGGTGGTGGTTGCAGGAGTTCTTCCTCCGCAAAGCGCCTCTCTATTTCGTCATTGATAACCATGCCCGCCGCTCTTTTGCTCGGGCTGAAATAAACACTGTTATCACTGTGGCTGGCGCGCCTGCGGGGGTGAGGAGCGATCACGTTGTGCGTTTTGTGGCATTCAAACAGCCATTTGAGGATGTTGTTCTTTCGGACAACCTTCTAGAGGTTGAAGACGCACAAGTAAGGACAGGAAACGACAAATGTCGGGTCATACCGGTTACTGTGGAGGAGATGCTACTAAGTGGCTCTGAACTAAAGCGATCTCGCGGTGGTTTTGACCCTGGAGTCCGCCGTGCTTTGGAGCTATGGGAGAATGTGGACGCGGATGAAGGTACTTCGGAACCATCGATTGGGACAGTAAGTAAACCTACTATGCGACTGGGTCAATACGTAGGCGATAAGTGGGGAGGCCAATACTTGCGTGCCCCAGATATTCTATTCGCTGTTCTTGAAAAGGGCAAGGGCAGACTGTTGCGTTTAGGTGACATTGTCGAGGTAAACGAAGGGCGCCCTACAGGCGCAAACGATTATTTCTACGTTCCTACTAGAACGGTGCAACAATTTGGTATAGAAGGCAAGTATCTCTCTCCGGCTCTAATGAAAACACGGGGCAAAGCGTTTCTCGAGATAAAGGATCATATCATTGAGCGTTACTTCCTGTCACTGCCCCGGGACGGAAGTTGGCGAGATGACAAGGTGGCAGAATATGTTCGATATGGAGAAAGGGAGATCTTGCCGAGAAGCAAGACACTAAGCCAGAAACGGAGTTGGTGGTACATCCCGGTCCGCAAACCAGCTGATTTGTTGGCACCTTGTGGCTATGGCGACCGGATTTGGTGTGCAGTCAATCGCGTTAAGGCAATAGCAAGCAATAGTTACGTTGAGATCAGGCTTCAATCATCTAAGTATCTACCGTCAATTTTTTTCACACTAAATCATCCAGTTGGGTGGCTGTTCCTTGAACTTGCCGGACGTGCTTCCCTCGGAGGAGGTATGCTGAAGGTGGATCCGATCGATTACCGTCAAGTCAGAGTAGTCAAGGTCAGCCAGGAACTGTTTGTACCCTTCGAAAGAGAGGTACAAAGCGTGTTTGTGGAATGCGGTATCAACCCTGATTCTGACGTCCCCATATTTGAGCAGGAACCGAATCCGTTGAGTGACAGAAAGGTACTTGACGATGTAGTTTTTGACGCTCTTGGTTTGACGGAAGAGGAGCGAAAGGACGTCTATCGGGCCGTCTGTCAGTTGGTTTGGGAACGCATCCGTAGAGCTAGGAGCGTGAGACGTAGTGGCAAATAACTTCATCACCAATGCCCAACAGCGCAGCCTTAAGGGACGCATCCATTCGCTTGTCAAGCGCAGCCAGGAGTTGAAGTTCCTTGTTGGTTTCTTTTATTTTTCTGGTTGGAGCGAGTTGTATGAGGCACTGAAGTCTCGCGACGACTTGGTCTTGAGAGTTCTGGTTGGTCTTGATGTAGACTTCCATTTGAGCAAAGTGTTGGAGATAGCTGATCCCAATGCTAAAGCCAGTACGCAACATGAGCTTGTGGCGCGTTTTTTCACTTCCTTACGCGCGGCGCTTCAGGACGAGGATCTGGATACGCAGGACTTCTACGAGCAGGTATCCTTTTTCTTGCGACTCTTGGAAAACGGTCAGTTGCAGATACGTAAGACCTTTGAACCTAACCATGCCAAGCTTTACTTGTTTTGCTTGGAACAGGATGGTCGAGAACTTGTAAACGCTCCTGGACGATTCATAACCGGTTCCAGCAACCTAACTCGAAGTGGGCTTCTTGGTCAGCGTGAGTTCAACGTGGAAATCGGGGATTATGGCTGGGATGACGCCGAAGCCTATTTTGATGAACTGTGGGCCATGGCAATTCCCATAAGCGAACTGAAAGACCGCAGAGAGCAGATGATCCGCATCATTTCCCGCCAGACTCAGGTGGCGCAAATCACGCCCTTCGAGGCCTATGTACTTGTCCTTAAGACGTATCTTGATCTGATGGAGCAGAAGAAGCTTAGGCCCCAGATCAAGAGGCTCATGGAGGAGCGGGGCTACAAGATATATAGCTACCAAGAGCATGCTGTGCAGCAAGCCTTGACAGTGCTTCAGGAGTATGGGGGAGTTATCCTCGCCGACGTTGTTGGTCTAGGCAAATCCGTCATTGCGAGTTGGCTCGCCCGTGAGCTCGATGGACGGGGAGTAGTGATTTGCCCGCCGGCTCTGAAGGGCGATTCACGAACTAAGTCCACTGGCTGGTACAAGTACCTAAACGATTTCGGGCTTTTCGATTGGGAGGTCTTTACTGTCGGTGAGCTAGACAAGGCCTTGGAGTATCTGTCACTTTACGGCGCCGACGTTAACACCGTCATTGTCGACGAGGCGCATCGGTTTCGCAACGAAGACACGGAAGCCTATGAGCGCCTCAGCCAGATCTGCGCTAACCGCAGAGTAATTCTGTTGACGGCTACTCCCTTTAACAATGCTCCCGCTGATATATTCTCACTGCTGAAGCTCTTCATCCCGCCAGGAAAGTCAACTCTGACTCTAGATGAAAGGTTGGCCGCACGTTTTGCCCGCTACAATAGCGAATTTCGCAAGTTGTCCTATATTCTCCGGTACTATAATGCGGGTGGAGAGAAGCAAGCGAGGGCGGAACGCTATTACGTTGAGTTGTTTGAACGGCAGCCGCCCATTGATGTTGCACTGGCGCAACGCCGCGTGAAGCAACTGGCCGATGAAATGCGGGCGATTATGGAACCCGTAGTGATCCGCCGAAATAGGCTGGATTTGAAACGAGATCGCCTGTACAGCCAGGAAGTCACCGAGCTTTCTCAAGTGGCTGATCCCATGGAGCTGTTCTACGCGTTGAACCCTGAGCAGTCAGCCTTTTACGATCAGGTGATCAACGAGTATTTCGGAGAAAACGGCAAGTTTCGAGGGGCCATCTACCAGCCCTATGCCTATGAGAGAAGTCGAGAACTAGAAGAGAACGAAAACGGCGGAAACTTCACCCTCCAGCAACAGCGCAACCTGTTCGAGTTCATGCGCAGGCTCCTTGTGAAGCGTTTTGAAAGTTCCTTTGGCGCCTTTGCTAAGAGTGTGAACAACTTCATTCACGTGCATACCGTTGTGCTCAGCTTCATCAGAAAAACGGGCAAGTACATTTTAGATAGGGATTTGATCGAGAAGATCTGGGAAGAGGATGAGGAGGTCATTGAAGAGGCGCTCCAGCAATTTGCTGAACGATTAGCAGACAGGAGGAATTTCAACCCTCGTCACGATAGGATCTACGTCGTTGCGGAGTTCGATGACGCTGACCAGTTCTTAAATGACGTTCAAGCCGATCTGGAACTGCTCAAACACATTGCCCGGCGTGTAAATGAACTTGGGCTTGTAAAGCAGGATCCGAAGAGCCAGTGTCTTATCCAGACACTTTTCAAGATTCTAAACACAAGCCCGGAACGTGGTGAACCCTGCCGGAAAGTGGTTATCTTTAGCGAGTACCAGGATACTCTAGAATACATAGCACCTCTGCTGCAAAAGGCCTTTCCTGGGCGCGTCATAGTTGCCGGGAGGTCGCTTAGCAGACAATTATTCGATGATGTGTTGGCCAACTTCGATGCTAGTTACCCCGCCCAAAAACAGCGTGATGACTTCGATATTCTGATTGCAACTGACAAGCTTTCTGAAGGGGTGAATCTCAACCGGGCAGGTGCTGTGATTAACTACGATATTCCCTGGAATCCAACTCGGGTGATTCAGCGCTTAGGCCGCATTAACAGGATTGGGCAGAAGGTCTTTCAGACGCTGCATATCTACAATTTCTTCCCCACGGATCAAGGCGCAGAGGTGGTCAAAAGCCGCGACATTGCCGCCCATAAGCTGTTCATCATTCACAACACCCTTGGGGAGGATGCCAAGATTTTTGCGCCTGAGGAGACACCTTCTCCCGCGGAGCTCTTCAGAAGAATCAATCGCAACCCAGAAGAAGACGAGGAAGAGAGCTTGCTCACAACTATCCGTAACGAGTTTTACAGTATCAAGAAGCGGTACCCCGACCTCGTCAATGGTTTGGAGGATTTCCCAGCCCGTGTCAAGACAGCGAAGCTATCCCTTCATAATCAACTGCTTGTCTTCCGGCGAAAGGGTTTGCAGCTGTTCGTTCATTACGTGCCAGATACGGCAGGAGAGAGTCTTGAGGTTGAACCTTTGCTGCTCAAAGAAGCGTTGGAAGCTATCCGCTGTCAACCAGAGACACCCAGGCAGGAGCTGACACCAAGATTTTGGCCCGCCTATGAGCGCATCAAGGGTTTTCGGGAAGAAGTCCTCATGCCACGAAGCGAACAGTCACTCCTGGCCAAAGCAGAGAACAACCTGCGCAGTGCTCTTGCCTATCACGCGGCTGATCTGGAGGACCTAACATCCTTTGCCCAAACACTACTGTTGGATATCAAGGAGTTCCAAACCTTGCCCAAATATACGCTGCGCCGGTTGACAGTGCCAGAGATGGATGGAAAAGCGTCCCGTTCTGGGCTGAAACGCTTCCGCAGGGAGCTAGAACAGCTCAGGAGATTCCTGGGTGAAGACTATTTAGAGCGTATCAAGGGAAGAGTCCAGGATTTCCGCAGTGAGATCATAATTGCAGTGGAAAACATCAAAAACGACGCCCAATGAGTATCATTGTAGTAGACAAACAACCGCCAGGCGAATGTGCCTAGCGGTTGTTGCACATTATGTGGTTTAGGCTTCATCCATGTGGGGATAGCGGTAGCAGCGGGGCGGCAGGAGGTTTTCCTTAATGGCCCGCTGGGATACCCACCTGAGCAGGTTGAGCATGCTGCCGGCCTTGTCGTTGGTGCCCGAAGCCCTGGCGCCGCCGAAGGGC
>JAKPFY010000056.1 GCA_029551185.1 Bacillota bacterium | reverse complement strand
GAATTCCTGAAGATATCCATGAGACGATGGAGGAACTCGGCAAGTCCTCTGGTCAACATGGCGCTTCCTCAGGCTTGGTTCAGTGAGATAGGACTGATTGACCTCACGAAGTATGAGGTCGGCGTCTTGCATCTCTTCTATGAAGCGAAGTGACTAAGGTTTGCCAGGAGCCGTGTACGGGGCCCGTACGCACGGTTCTGTGAGAGGGATGACGCCAGGCTAATCACCCTGGCGCCACCCTACTCGATGCGTTCCAAATCCGTATCCTGCTGCCATAAGATCCTCTTTTCCACGACCTCGCAACAACGCAACACGGATGTTGCGCCAAATCTCTCCGATTTCAGCACCATTCAAGCAGGAAAAACAGACACGCACGTCGAAGAATTGCACAGAAACATTACGCAACATAACGCAACACAAGTTGCATGAGGGTGATACAGTGGCTACTGTTAGAGAGATTGCTCAAATCCTTGGAGTCTCACCTTCTACCGTGAGCCGCGCTCTGAGAGGCACTGCTGGTGTAAGCAAGGAAACTGTTGCAAGAGTCCGAGCAGTTGCAGCTTCACTATCAAATGGTTCTGATTCTACAGAGGGAACCGAGGGTGGGCGAGTTTGCAACCAAACTTGTCAAACGGGCCAGAGTGGCTTGATGAGTGGGCTTCCTCCAATCGCGTGTATCATTGCTAACCCTGTAGGAAGCCTCAGCAGCGACGTGTTTTTCTCGGAACTGATTGCAAGTGTCATTTCGAGTGCAAAAGCGCATGGAAGAAGTGTAATAGTAGAGACAACGGAGGCAACTGCTCGCTCGCGGATTCCTGATTTTGTCGACAACGGACAGGTTGTGGGGTGTATAGTCGGAGGCATTCCGATTGCCAGACAGTACATTGGAGCCCTTTTGCAGACAAATCTGCCTTGTGTGTTCATAGGAAAGTACTCTGTGGAAGAACAGAGTAAAGAACTATCTGCGGTCATTCCTGACAACTATGCTGGTGGAAAACTAGTAGGCGAGCATTTGGCTGAGTGTGGATATGATGATTTCATGTTTATCGGTGGCGACTTGTCTATTCAGACATTCCGCGACAGATATGAAGGATTCGTGTGTGGGCTTGAGGAGGCCGGAAGATCTTTGAAGCCCGATTCCGTAATTACTGATCGAATTGATCAAGAAGGCGGTTACAATGCCATGCTCTCGATCGTGAAACGATTGGGTTCTGGTAGTGTAGGCGTGTTTGCGTCAACTGATTGGATGGCGGCTGGTGCCCTGCGCTGTCTGAATGAACGGAGGATCCAGGTACCAGAGCAGGTCGGCGTAGTAGGATACAGCGATCTTGAGCTTGCGGCGCACACCTATCCCCGGCTGACTACTGTAAGGGTTCCCCGCGACGCTTTGGGCTTACTGGCTACGCGGACACTTCTCGATTTTGTGGATGGTCGCATAACAGGATCCATCCAGGTGTATCTGCAGCCCCAGCTCGTTATTAGGGAGTCAACACGATCAGACTGCAGTCGTACTGCACCGCTTGAAGGTTGAGGTGAGCATTGGTGGACCGGTGTACGCGCGGCCCCGCAGTGGGACTAATACCTTTGGATGATCGTCCCTGCACATTCGAATTTCCGATGAGAATAGCAGAGATAGCGGGAATGGATATTGCCACTCCCCCTCGTGAGCTACTGGGATGCTTCTTGCAACCTGGCGACCCCGATACCATCTTGGACTGGGTGCAATATTCAGCATCAGATCTTCACAGCCTCATTGTCTCTCTGGAAATGATCGTATATGGAGGGCTAATTGCATCGCGTTCGCCAGATGTTTCAGAAAGCGAGGTGCATCGGCGCCTAGCGCGTTTCTTCAACATAGCCTGTAACCATCCAGATCTGCGTGTTTATGCATCCGGAGTAATAATGCGCATTACTACGACTGCCCGAAGTCAGGAGTGCATCGAACGTTGGAGGCTGCTCCAACGGTTCTCAATCTTGTCCAGCAAGGTGGCTGATGGCTTGGCGAGCGACACGGAGAGAGACGAACTCGTACAGGTTACTCGCGATCTTCCCCACGAAGCTGTCGAGGAATATGAGGTTGTTAGGCGCCGTAACCATGCTGTCAACCTGAGTTCGGTCTTCCTCGCGTCACTGGGTGTGTTCGATTTTCTTGTCATCGGCCAAGAAGACGCAGCTTTAGCAGGCCCGCATCGCTCTGAACAGAAAGCAATACTCGATGTAAACCGCAGGCTCTCCAATTCAGCCCTCTTGATTCATCCTGGCGCAGACGAACTCAACCTGGTCCTCCTCGCTCGGGAGATAGTGAGAGCCGAAACGTCAAGGCTAAGGGGGCGAAAACCGCCCATTGTCCTTCCAATATTCTTGCCGCAAGCTGGAGCAACAGCAGTACCCAAGTTTGAAGATAGACAACTTATCGAGACTGTGGAGTCGCACATATGTGCGTGTGGGGCTGTGTTGAGCGATGTGGAGTGGGGGTGCAATCTTCGATCAGCGGCAGAGGCGGCGGATATCATCCTCTTAGTGCATGCACCCGATCCTTGGAGGGCGCAGGAGCACCAGTTTGATCATGTGGCCATGGCTGAGGAGGATATGATAGATGGCCAACAGACTTGCCACTATAGGGACGAATTTGAAGATGCTATGGAGTTGCTGAAATGGGCGGCTGATAGAGGAAAGATTGTGGGAGTTGCGGACGTGAGAACTGTGAATGGGGCTGATCCGGACTTTGTAAAAGCCGTCATCGATGTGCTTCCGCCTGGGCGACTCGCAGCGTACGCAGGTTGGAACACATCTGCAAATTCCATAGGAACATGTCTGGCGCAGGCTATCGCTGCGTGGAGCACATCACCTGTTTCCACTGCCAATATCAGATTTCTTTTCGAACGACTGGTGGATGATTATCTCTACCAGTCTGTTTATCGGCTGCGTGCCACGAAGCGTCTTCTTGATGCTGGAAAGGATCCATGGAATTTCTCTGGCGATGATACTGCCCGGGACTTGCTGAACCTGGAACTAGAAGACATGGTCAAGTCCGCAAGGAGCGTTTTTGACCACTATTTCGCTAGTTGTCCTGCGGGGGAGTTTCGACTGACTGAGATCTGCTGCGAGAACCCGTGGGATAGGACTTTTGAGTGTAGAGTAAACGCCACAATTGAGGAGGTAGATGCCTTGTGACAGACGGAAACAGCACGTTTCTGACATTGCTTAATAGCCGTCGCATTGTTCTAATTATGAGTCTTCCAGGCAATGAGCCTGAGCTGGCTAGCGCTGCGATTGACTCAGGAGCTGATGTTCTAAAAGTGCACATCAACCTGGAACACAGGGCTTCTGGTCTGAAGTTTGGCACTCTTGAAGAGGAGCGTTCCAATCTCGAGAAGATCCTCGACCTTGCCGGAAAATCAGGCGTGCCCGTTGGGATAGTACCAGGTGCTATGTCGGTCATAGATGCGGGGCAGATACAAGAAGTAGAGGCCTTTGGATTTGACTTCGTTTCTGCATATGCACATCACCTTTCCCCGGCGGTGCTGTCAGGAGCTGTGACTTCACGTGTGGCCAAGATGATTGCAGCAGATTCGACATACTCTGTTGAAGAGATAGAAGCCATGGCAAGGGTCGAGTTTGACATAGTGGAAGCATCCATTATTCCTCCGGAAGGATATGGGGAACCTCTGTCTTGCCGAGATCTACTGTCGTATCAGAACATTGTGGGCTGGACGGGTAAGCCCGTGGTAGTTCCTACCCAACGGAGAATCTCTCCAGAGGATGTGCCTGCTCTGGTGGCTACTGGAATTCGTGCAATAATGCTTGGAGCTGTTGTTACTGGGTGCACACCGGAAAATATAGCTACACAAGTGGCAGTTTTCAGGCGAAGCATAGATGAACTGTTCTAGGCTGGTTAGGCAATTGGGGGCATGCTGGTGAAAGAACAGACTTATGAGACCGATGTGGCTGTAATTGGAGGCGGCTGCTCGGGGATAGCTGCGGCAATTGCAGCAGCTCGTATCGGAGCTAATGTCATAATCGTGGATAGGCTTGGGTTTCTTGGAGGCATGGCCACAGCTGCCTTGGTGAGTCCCATGATGACTTTTCATGCCAAGTCTGGACAGATCATTGATGGAATTGGCCAGCAGCTTGTAGATAGGCTTCACGAACAAGGGTTTTCTCCAGGTCATGTGCCAGACACAATAGGGTTTGTGCCAACAGTCACTCCTATTGATCCGGAGGGTTTCAAGCTGATTGCCATGGAGATGGTGCTTGAAGCTGGCGCAAAACCTCTTCTTCACCAACTGGTAGTGGACGTGGATTCCGACAATGGCAAAGTGAAATCGGTAATTGCGGTGGGTCTGACATCCCTAAGCCGAATAAAGGCATCTGTCTTCATAGACTGCACGGGGAATGCACGTCTTGTGGAGCTGGGTGGTGGAGAATTGGCGTGTGGACGTGAGGCTGATTCACTAACTCAGCCGGCAACCATGATATTTAGAGTGGGAAATGTTGATCTACATGAGATTGTAGATTTCATTAAAGCCAATCCCGAGGATTTCATATTGGGATGCGCGCCCCAGGACCTTGATGCCGAGCAACCCCTAGCTGTAGCAGGTTTCTTTGGCAAAGTGCGTGAGGGCGTCGAACATGGAGTGTTTCATGTTGACCGTGACAGGCTTCTGCTTTTTTCGGGCGTCATGCCGGGAGAAGTCGTTGTCAACGTGACCCGAGTCAAGGTTTTGGATCCTGCAGATCCGGTCGACATTACGCGAGCAGAGATTGAAGGTAGACGGCAGGTTTATGATGTTTTCCAGTTCCTTAAAACCCGCATACCTGGTTTTTCAGCAGCACAGCTGATCGGTACAGGCTGCCAAATCGGAATTAGAGAGACGTCCAGACCAGTGGGAGACTACATACTAACCCAGGAAGACCTCTTGTCTGGAAGGGATTTTGCTGACTCGGTAGCCCGGGGCGCCTTCCCCATAGATATTCATTCACCTGATGGCAAGGGCCTCACTGCATTGAAACTTGATAGGTCATATGCTATCCCTTATCGGTGTCTCAGGCCTAAGGGATTGACGAATCTTCTATGCGCAGGAAGAGCGATATCTGTAACACATGAGGCTTATGCATCTACTCGAGTGATGCCTACATGTTTGGCTACGGGTCAAGCAGCCGGAACAGCTGCCGCTATTGCGATCGGAAGAGAAGGAGATGTTCGCGATATCGATATAGATGTTTTGCGTGCGACACTTGTGCGCAATGGAGCCATATTGTACGAACCATCTTAAGAAGGCACATTCGCTTGAGAAGGGGTGATATGAAGGCCGGAACATACGTCTGGTGACCATTAAGGCAGGTATTACTTACGTAGACTATCGCAAGATTGAGAAAGAAGGGATTAGTGATGAAGCGGGTTTTCACAGTGATTGCGGCGGTTGTAGTAATGTTGAGCCTGACCAGTATAGGGTATGCAAAAGGTACCACCATAAACTTATGGTTTGCTGGTACTGAAGCACCCTTCATGAAAACTGTAAACGAAGAGATCTTGCCATTGTTCAGGAGAGCATATCCTAACATCGATCTCGTCGTTACATTTGTTCCCTGGGGTGACCTTTCAACCAAACTCGGAACGGCATTCGCTGCCAAGCTGCCTCCGGACGTATTCATGCATGGGCAGGCTGCAACAGCTGGATTCGCGGCAAATCAAAGCATAGAACCTCTTGACAAGTACATAGCGAAGATGCCAGATGCTAAGGACTTTGGGCCCACGATCGATTCAGGGGCCTATATGGGAAAACGTTACATGCTGCCTATGAATGGCGCAGGACGTTTGCTGATCTATCGTGCTGACTTTTTCCGGGAGGCGGGGCTAGACCCCAACAGACCGCCGACAACGTGGGAAGAGCTTCGTGCGGCGGCCATAGCACAGACAATAAGACAAGGAAATAGGATTGTTCGCGAAGGCCTAGATATTCCTACTCAGGGAATTGACGCGCAGCAGATCTACTCCAATTTCCTGTGGCAGAACGGTGGAGACTTCATTAGCCAGGATGGCAAGAAGGCCATATTCAACAGCAAAGAGGGCGTGGAGGCTCTGCAGTTCATAGTGGATCTCATATACAAGGATAAGTGTACCAATACTCAGGAGGAGCGACCGCTGGGTAACGTGCAGCCAATCGCTAGCGGAAAGGTTGCAATGCAGTTTGCAGTGCCCAATGATATCAAGCTGATAGAGGTATATTCTCCCGATGTCTACACGCAGATCAGGGTGGCTCCACCACTGATGAATAAGGAACAAGTAGCTCTCTATTCGTATAGCGGACTGTTCATGGCGAAGGACTCCAAGAACAAAGATGCGGCTTGGGAGGTCATGCAATTCATGACGAGCCCAGCAGTACTAGGCAAGATATGTGAATCCTTAGGTATGTTGCCGCCTCGTCAATCACTAAAGTCGGCGCCGTTCATAGCCAAAGACTACCGAATCCAGGCTTACGTCGAAGGCATGGCTTATGGTCGGGGCAACCCCAACGTGCCTGCATGGGTCAAGGTTAGAGATATATTGGCTACATATATTGAGAAGGCTGCTTTTGGGGTGATGAGTCCTCAAGATGCTCTAGACAAAGCAGCGGCCGAATGCAATGCAGCATTAGCTGGTAAGTAGGTAATTAACTGGCGGCAGAACTTTCATGTATATCAGTTTTCACTGGGGAGCAAAGGTAGGCGATGATGCCTTGCTCCCCAGTGAGAGTGATGCGAGTTGAGCCAGAGAGGAGATGATCGCCCATGAGCAGGCACAAGCGTGGAAACCTTAACGGTTATCTTTTTATTGCTCCGGTATTTATCTACATAACCATTACCGCTTTTATTCCCATGATAATGTCTCTTTATTTAAGCTTTACTGACTACAACATGCTTCAGCCGCCCAAGTGGTGTGGACTATACAACTACAAGGACTTGCTGGGCAAGGATGGCAAGATGTGGGTGGCAATGCGCAATACACTCATATATGCCATTGAAGTGTTGCCTCTCAATATCTTCTGTTCGTTGGGCTTGGCGATTCTGGTCAACAAGAACCTGCCTGGCATGACATTTTTCAGGACGACATACTATCTGCCTGTGGTTACATCCATGGTTGCTGCGAGCATGATATGGATGTGGATATATGATACTGACATGGGGCTGCTTAACAACATATTGAGCCTGTTTGGAGTGGAACCTATCGAATGGCTTACCTCACCCGATATGGCGCTACATTCCCTTGCAATAATGCGTGTGTGGAAGGGAATAGGGTGGAACATGGTTATTTACCTCGCGGGCTTACAAGGGATACCTAGACATCTCTATGAGGCAGCCATGATCGACGGCGCTAGTCGTTGGCAGCAGTTTGCCAATGTTACATGGCCTATGCTTAGGCCGGTAACTTACTACGTGCTTACCATGGGTCTTATCTCTACATTCCAGACATTTACAGAAATATACTCAATGACTCGGGGGGGGCCGCTCGATAGTACGACCACAATAGGATATCAGATATACAAAATGGCATTTGATTATATGGAGATGGGTAAGGCGTCAGCTCTGGCTTTCGTGCTGTTCGTGATTATCTTCACCCTATCGATTATCAATGTTAAGTTCTTCAGTTCAAGAGTAGATAGCGAGGTCTAAGTCATGAAAAACGCCAAGACATTCAGGGTCATCCTTAGTTACGCAGTTCTTTGCTTGGTTGCTGTGGTCATGGCAGGACCTTTTGTGTGGATGGTGTTTTCCTCAGTGAAACCCAACGAGGATCTATTTGCCCACCCTCCTGTCTGGTTTCCACAGCGTGTGACGGGCGAGCATTTCAGGGCGGCTTTTGCGCACACCAATTTGCCGAGGTATTTTCTAAACAGCCTTATCGTCGCTGGAGTTGCCACTGTCACGAACGTGCTATTCGGGTCATTAGCAGGTTTTGCTTTTGCCAGGCTGGAATTTCCGGGGAGGGACGTGATCTTCTTTGCGATTTTGGGAACGATGATGGTTCCTATTCACGTCACTGTAGTGCCTTTGTTCATACTTGCAAAACGGTTTCCTCTGGCTGGTGGCAACAACATACTGGGAGTTGGGGGGACCGGCCTGATTGACACATATGGCGGCCTGCTCTTTCCGTATCTCATTACCGCATTCGGCGTATTCATGACAAGGCAATTCTTCGCATCATTGCCTAGGGAACTGGACGATGCGGCCAGAATAGACGGCTGCTCTGATTTTGGCATATTCGCAAAGATCTGTCTTCCCTTGTCAAGGCCAGTCATTGCTACACTGTCCATATTCACGTTTACCAACGTTTGGGATGACTTTCTCTGGCCCCTGGTTATCATAAATAGAGACGAGATGCGTACCGTGCAGCTTGGATTGCAGGTATTTCAGTCTCAATTTTCGGTAGATTGGGGCCCTCTAATGGCTGCCACCCTCATGGTTACAGTCCCCGTCTTGATAGTGTTCATACTCGGTCAGGACTATTTTGTCGAAGGCATTGCCACTACAGGGATGAAGGGATAAACGTTGATGTCGGGAGACTGCGGTTCACTCGTATCTCCGATATACCATCGGCCTACAAGCTCCGCTAGAGTCAAGGAATGGTCCGCAAAACTTGAAACCTTAGCGACTAAAGAGGCACTGCCATCCCGCGTTGCATATGGGGATTTCCAGTTACTGCGGAGTTCGGGTATTCTCGCGACGGTGCTGTTCTGGCCGCCTTCAACGCAGCCTTTCAGGGAGAAAGTCGTGACAGAGTTTCCCTTGAACTCTGATCGTCGGATACGGATGTCTGGAGCAATCCGTTCGACGTTGAGCTGCGCTTTTCAGAAGATGAACGTCTGCACATTCGGCCGCCGCCACAGGGCTCTTGCTTGTAGCGCTGTTTCCCTGTCCACGGGGAGTTTTTGTGGCCATTGATAGATGCCCTGAGTTAGCGAGAAATTGCCACACCGTTGAGGATATTGAAGATGTCCTTAAGAGCCTCTTTGGGGATACTCTCCAGGAGATACTTGAAGCCGAGATGAATGAGCACCTTGGTTACGTGAAGCACGACAATGTTGGTGACAACTCTGGGAATAGCCGCAACGAATACAGCAGGAAAAACGTGAAGACCAGACAGGGCGAGATGGAAATAGCTATTCCGAGGGATAGAAACGGCGAGTTCGAACCGAAGGTAGTGAAGAAGTATCAGAGGAACGTAAGCAGGCTTGAGAACCAGATCATTTCTATATATGCCAAAGCCATGTCTACAAGGGACATAGGTGATCAGATAAGGGAGCTGTATGGGATTAATATCTCGTCCGAGCTTGTTAGCAACATCACGGACAGAATCGTGCCAATGATAAAAAAAGTGGCAGTCGCGAGCATTGGATCGAATCTACCCTATCGTTTTTCTGGACGCCATTTACTTCAATGTCCGCTAGGACAGTAGAATCGTCAATAAGGCTGCATATACAGCGTTAGGAATAAATGTCTCGGGGTACAAAGATGTCTTAGGGATCTGGATTGGCGATGAGGAAAGTGCAAGCTTTTGGCTGGGAGTATGTGATCATCTCAAATCCAGAGGCGTTGAGGACATCCTGATAATATGCAAAGATGGCTTGAGTGGCTTCTCTGAGGCAGTGAAAGCGGTGTTCCCCAAGACAGACTACTACATATCTGATTACCTTTTTGAAGAACTGAGCGACATGAAGAAACTCCCGGTGATGCTGCAGTCAATTATGGATGCGGACGATTGGCGGTCAAGTCAAAGAAGGGCTTGTGGGACTACTTAGGGGACAAACAGGCGATGCAACATCAATGGGCGGGTCTCCGGCTCTCGGGATGGCTTGGGGTACCCTTGATATGGATTCTATTCTCCTCCAGAACAGTCTTGAAAACCATAGCAGAGTATGGGCCACGGTTCCTGCTTTTGCGGCAATTGCTAAACTGTTTGTCAAGGCGAGATCCAAGATCAAACAGTGGCACATGTCCTAGTTGCGGTCATGATCTTCATTGGTGTTACCATCAAGCTTGTGGATTCGTAGCCAGTCACGGATCATGTCTGCCTTCTTGGTGCGGCCCAGTTTGGCATATGCCTGGCACTCATACTCGAGAGACATGACGGGAATGTGCATGTCATCTTGTTGGACAAACAGACGGTATCGTGCCGGATCGACAGGCTCTTCCCAGCTTCCATCCTCCAATCGTTTCTGGATGTCTCCCATTATCTCAACCCGGATTCCGTTGACGCACAGCTCCCCAAAGTGTGAGCGGATGTTTGCCGCTTCTGAGAAAGCCACCTTCTTCGAGACCAAGGAAGATAGGCGCATCTCTATTTCGTAAGCGCCGGCGCGGTCTGTTTGGATATCGATATCGTGTACTTCCATGGACATCCCCTGTAGCGCCATGCCGAGGCTGCCAGTGACAGCCCAGACCACGGGAGAACCGTCCAAATGGACACATATCTTTCTCAGAGCGTCCAAATATCTGCGGTCAATCATCCCGCTTCCCCCCCTTGCGCATTGGAGAATTGCGCCTTCTGATGTATCTCCGAAAGCGATGCACTGTCGCCAAACCAGTCTCAATACCGTAGCTCCATACCAAAAGGCTGATCAAGTCCGAAACGTGCTGTAAAAACGATTCTACTCTACTGGAGCATGTTTGTATAGATAGCTAGCCGGGACTGCAGGAATTCCGCATATGCGTTTCGGCCTGGCAGGATACGGCATGCAGATGCCGCATGGTGTATAGCAATAAACCCCAGGCCCAATTGCGCTGATACATCCCACTTTCCCCCAAATCCGCTGTTATGGGGGACCGGAGATCGTCTTCCATAGGTTCTCCCAGTCTACCTCGCCAACTTGCCGCTTGTTCAACCAGGGCTGGCTCTCGGGAGCAACTCAGTTATGGGCTGGCATAGCGTTTCCAT
>JAKPFY010000053.1 GCA_029551185.1 Bacillota bacterium | reverse complement strand
GGAGATAATAGATACTTTCAAGCCTACAGTCTCACAGCCTGAAGGTGAGCAATCCAAGGTCTTCAAATACAGGTCATTTCGGGTAAGTCACACTGTATATTTTGAGGACGCAGAGAGCATTGGGGTTTATGGGGACCTTGCATTAAGATATGGCCTTGCGGGTATGGCCATTGCGGATTTGGCAGATGCCGATCCATGGGTTTGGCCTGCGCTTAAGGCAAGGTTCAAGGTGGTTAAAGATGGGGGTGGGGTCGGGGTTTCAAGCAGATGATCGTGGTGCAGACAGGATGTGCTTTCGTTTTTTCGGCTTTTCGTCCGGCGTAAGGCGTGATCTTGTATTTAGAAATATATGCACATTTCGGTAAGTTGCCCGCATATAGTAGAAATGAAAAAGAAGTGTACGGCTCCGTGTGTGTAATTGGAAAGGAGGAAAAGAGATGGCTGTGGGTATCGAGCTCAAAGAGGAACTCCTAAAAGTTGAACAGGTCGTTGGCGAAACCACGGCGCGGAAGGTCCTGCGAGAAGTTATCAAAATATCGGATACTCTGCCTACTGCTGAGAAGATTATCAGTGTGGATGTTAACATTCTGACCACGTCTTTTCAGCTGATAAAGAACAAGATCCTAATTGAAGGCACAGCCAGGGTAAGAATTCTCTACGTAGCCAGGGAGGCTACCGGAGCGCAGCCGGTCCAGGTATTCGAAGAAGACATATCTTTTGAACTCATTGCTGAAGTGCCAGGCACAGAGCCTTTTATGAATGCCTGGGTGCAGGTGGATATCCATGACATAGCCTTCGATCTGGTAGACATCAGGACTGTTGATGTACGCGTTGTGATTTCCGCAAGGGTTAAGGTCACTGTAACTGAGCAGTTGGAAGTGGTCACAGAGGTGACCGGGCCGGCGGATCTGCAAGTTACGAGGGAGCTTCTAAAGGTCGAGGATGTAATTGGTGATGCACAGGCACAGGCCCTGGTAACAGGTAGACTCATAGTTCCATTTGAAAAGCCTGACATAGACTCTGTGATAAGCGTCGAAGCAAAGCCTCGTCTCACAGATGTCCAGGTTCTTGACGGGCAGGTGGTTGTTGAAGGGTTAATAGATGTTGATGTGCTCTATGCTGCAGTGCCTCAGGATCCAACTCCCCAAGGCGTGAAATTGCCGGTCCACTTCTTCTCGACTCAATTACGGTTTTCGCAGGTTGTAGAGATTCCAGGGGCGGCAATCGGCATGGTTGCTCAGGCCAGAGTAATCTTTGAAACAGTCAGCTTCACTGAATTGGATTTTCGCACCGTCACTGTGGATGTAGTCCTCAAGATTGTCGCTAAGGTAACTGTTGTCAGGCAATTGGAAATTGTGACAGATGTTGCTTCGAAGACCACAGTCCTTGATGTAGAAAAGCGTCTGCTTCGAGTAGAGGATGTCATAGGGGAAGACATAGCTCAGACTATTGTCAAAGAAATACTCGACGTGCCGAGGGAGAAACCCAATATTGAACGTATTCTTCGCATTGATACTTCAGTAAAGGAAACGTCCTGGAGAATTATTGACGGTAAGGTAATTATTGAAGGCGTTGTTGAGCTTCAGACTTTATATGTGGCACAGACACCTGAGGGAGACCAGCCTGTGCACCATATGTCACATCGGCTGAAGTTCACTCTGATTGTAGAGATACCGGGCACACACGAAGGCTTCACTGCAGAAACGCGCGTAGCAGTTGAACATGTTGACTTTGAGCTTGTTGAGGACCGCCGGTTCACAGCGAAAGTGCTTATCGGTGTGTTTGCGAAGGTGACTGAACCGGTTCAACTCAATGTAGTCGTCAATGTAGTTGTTGTTACAGTTCCGCCGGAAGTGCCATGTGAAAAGCCTACTATTGTTATGGTGACGATTCAACCGGGTGATACTCTCTGGGCGTTGGCCAGGAAGTATAATACGACAGTTGAAGCTATCATTCAGGCAAATCCTGGGATACAGCCTGAGAACCTCCAGGTAGGCCAGGTAATCCAGATCCCTGCCTGCCCTGCTCCCAAGGGATGAGGGGCAGTCTGTAACGGGCGGGTCCGAGGTCGGTACGAATTCCGTAAGCATCGTTTGAAAGGGAGGGAAATAGGAGATGGTTCTGAGAAGGGAACGCCTCAAGCTTTTCGAGGTCGTCAGTGAAACTGTGACCACCTTTGCGCTGAGGAGTATTCAGTCAGTGCCTGCAGGGAAACCTGACGTCCAGAAGATCTTGAGCATAGCTAATGTAACAGTCTCAGCAACAGGGACGCCGCTGCCTAATAAAGTGGTAATTGAAGGCACTGCAACAGTCCAGACTATATATGTAGCTCAACTGCCTGACCAGCCTGTCCATCATATGGAGCATGTCATAAGCTTCCTGCAATTTGCTGATGTGCCTGGGACACAACCGGGAATGACAGTGATATTGAATCCCCGGGTGAAGTTCTCTGACATAGTGATAAGGTCGCCGAGGGAAGTGGAGATAGAGGTCATCATAGAATTCTTTGTGAAGGTAATCAGGCTGGTCCAGCTTGATGTAGTTACTGATGTTATGTTCAAGAGTGTCCCTGCTAAAGTTGATAAGCAGCTTTTCCGGGTGGAACGCGTCAGAGGTGAGAATACAGGCCAGGTGATATTAAGTAACATGTTGCCTGTGCCTGCAGGCAAACCGCCTGTCCAGAAAATCTTAAACGTTGTCACAACAGAAATCATAACAGATGAAGTGCGCATTATTCCGGATCTTGTGATAATCCAAGGCAGAGTCATAACCCAGGTAATCTATGTCGCTGCAGAGCCGGATCAGCCTGTCCACCACATGCATCTGGAAGTGAATTTCCTTGCAAACATCAGAATACCCGGAGTGGTGCCGGGGTTGATGACGGAAATATTCCCCGGTGTAGAGTTTGTACAGGTGTCTACTGTAAATCCCACTATGGTCATGCAAGACTTAATCTTGAGCATTTTTGTAAAGGTTACGGAGATTCAACAGATCCGTGTAGTGACAGACGTAAGATCGGACAGAATCCCGATTAATGCTGTAAGACAGCTTGTAGCCATAGAGGATGTGGTAAATGAAAGATCGCAGCAAGTTAACATCCGCAGGGAGGTAGAAATACCCCAGGAGAAACCGCCTGCGCAAAAGATCCTTCAGATATTCAGTTCAACTGTGGACATAACACGGTCTGATTTACTGGAAGGTAAAGTCATTCTGGAAGGTGTTTTGGTTCTTCAGATAATCTATGTTGCAGCTCTTCCGGATCAACCTGTGCATCATGCCCATGTTGAAATACCGTTTACCACATTCGTGGATCTGCCCGGTGCTTATCCTGGCATGAATATCCTGGTGCGGCCAAGGGTAGAGTTTGCGACTGTCCAGTTCCTGCCGGTGGGAGTGACTCCTCCCATTGAGATTGGCACGAGGGATCTCCTAGTTGACGCTATTATCGAGGTTTTTGTGAAGGTAACGAAGACAGTTCAGAAGCATGTAGTCGTTGACGTGATAGTTCCTCAGGGGTTTCAGGATTCAAATTAAAGAGGATAGGCAGTAACCTTCATGTTGTGGAAGCGACCCTGTTTGTGCGAAATACGGGGTCGCTTCTCTTGATGGTATGGAGATGCCGGTTACCAGGGATACCGCTCAAGTACCATACTTTACCTTAATAGCAGGACAAGAAGTACATTCCAAGCATCTTATGCAGTCCTTAGAGTCTGCATCGAGATACGGGTCAATGCTCATGGGGCAAGCTGCTCTGCAAGCCCCGCACTCATTGCATAACTCTTTATCTACTTTAAGCCTTACGTAGCTCACCTTGTTGAAAGGCGAGTATACAGTTCCGAGCGGACAGATGAATCTGCAAAAAGGCCTCTTTATAAGAATTGCGACGACTATGAAAATGAGGACTATCACCATTTTCACGATAAACAAGGTTCCTACCATAGCTCTGATCGAGGGATCAATAATGACCAGAGGCAGTCCTGCCTCCAGGCCGCCTGCAGGACACAGCTTACAAAACAACGGTTCTCCTGTGGCGAATGCCCCAATGATGACAAGACCTAAAAGAACTACGTAACGAGAGGCTTTGGAAAGTCCATGTCCGGTTCGTACCTGTAGCTTCTTGGGGAAGAGTTTGATTTTAAAGAGGATATCCTGTAAAAACCCGAATGGGCATGCCCACCCGCAGGTCATCCGTCCAACAAGCGCTCCTGTAACTGTGAAGAACCCCACAAGGGCAAAGGGGAATCTTCTTTGTCCCACAAAATGCTGGAGCGACCCAATAGGACAAGCCATGACCGCGAGCGGGCATGCGTGGCAATTGAGTATGGGCGCAGGGCAAAACTTTAGAAATGACAAGACATATGAGTTGGCAAATATGAGCGATGCAATTTGGACAAGTGTTCGCTTGTTAGTAGCAGGTTTATGATTGCTCAAAGTTTGCTTCAGCTTCATGCCATAGATTCCCGGATCCTTGATATTTAGACCCTGCCTTCTCGCTTAAGACTTACACGTTATCTGAGGCCGATACATGATGCGCACAAGATCAAAGCGTTAAGTAAGATAGTCTCAAATTCGCTCCTGAAAACGCCAATAATTATGAAGCCTATGCCTAACCCTAAGATAACCCAATACAGTCTCATGGGAGGCTTTAACCTAGGGTTTACCGAGCCTTTGGAGACAAAACCATATATCCTCTTATGCGTATCAGCCTTGTTATTGTCCACTTACTGCTCACTTCTTAAGAAGGTCGGCGATGAGCCCGCCTAATTCCTTCTCAAGTTTAGCCTTATCAGGACCTGTCCCAACTGACACATGCCTTACTATGCCTTCTTTATCAACCAGGACAAGTGTGGGTATAGCTGTAACCCCATAATCCTTGATGATTTCGGCAAGGGGTGTGTCGCCCTTGGTGCCGGACGCTGCTATGGAATACGGAATGCTATTGCTTTTGACATACTCTTGGACTTTCTTTTGGGTATCGTTTACTGCGATTCCAAGAACGGTTAATCCTTGGTCAGAATAAGTTTTATGGAGAGAGATGAATACCGGGGTAATCTCTCTACATGGGCCGCACCAGGTGGCCCAGAAATCTATTAGTGTTACCTTACCTGGGTCACTAGGGTTAATGCGTATTCCGTCTAGATCAGTCACAACGAATGAAGGAGCAGGTTTGCTCAAGAGGCTTTCCGGGCTGGCTGCAAAACATTCCGGTACCCTGTAAATTGATGTAAGCAAAAGGCCTGCCACTAAAATAAGGACAAACAGAGGATGCATCCTCTTAACGTTGGATTTTCTTAGGTTACGGAGCCCTTGCACGAAATGCCCTCCCTTTGCTACTTGAGCTTTTGGATATTAACTCATGTATTGTTCTACTAAGAAGTAATACGATAATTTGCTGAAGTAGTTCCCATGAGTAGATTCAGGTGACGTGCTTCCTTTGCTTGGCATATCATATTCTGGTAGATGTGTTACTAGAGAGGGAGGGAGGGAGATGTCAGAGGATTGCGTCATCTCCGGTGTTCATCATAAAAAGGTAAAAGTGGAAGTAATAGTTGCAGACGTAAGTGCAAGTATAGTCGCAAGCGGGCGACTTACCGTGCCGCCTCCGAAGCCTGATATAGCTTCGATTTTGGATACGGGGGCCAAGGTTGCTATTACACGCGTTTCTGTTGTCTCGGGAACCGTTGTGATCCAGGGCGATGTGACGGTGGACATAACCTATGTTTCCACTGAGCCGTCCCAGCCGGTTCACTTCTTCGAAGGAACCTTATCCTTATTCGGAAATGTTAATGTGCCTGGGATTTTGCCGGGAATGACTCCTGAAGTGGCGGTAACGAGTGTTTATGCCACATCGCATCTTGTGGATCCAAGAACAGTTGAAGTTAACGTGTTAGTCACAGTAAGGGTGAAAGTGCTTAGAGAACAAGTCTTGCCCATAGTGACCGAGGTTCCGAAAACGATCATTGTGCCTACTGTAAGCGTTCCTGTGGTTCCTGTAGTCAAACGTAGAGTCGTCACTGTGGAACGTGCTGTGTTGCAAGGTGAAGCTCAGACGGTTGCTGTAGGGACTATATCCATACCGCCTGATAAGCCGGGCCTATCCGGTATTATTCGAACCAGCGCAGCCGGATCTGTCACCAGAACCAAGGTGCTGCGAGGTAAAGTGGTGGTTGACGGGGTCGTATCCACACGTACTCTCTATGTAGGTCTCTCTCCGGCACAGCCTGTGTTTTCTGTGGACGGAGCTGTCACTTTCAGCGTAATTGTGGATCTTCCCGGGGTGGAAACAGGAATGTTTGCATTTGCTGCTGTGCAAATTGAGGCTGTGGACACAACGATTGTAGATTCCCGCACATTGCGCGTAAGGGCAGTGGTAAAGGTATCAGTAGTTGTTACGGTGGAAAAAGAGCTTCCCTTGGTGACCGGCATAGAAGCTCTTCCGCCCACACTTGTACCTGTCACACAAGACTTCCTTGTAGAGGAGATCATAGGTCAAGTTCAGGACGATTCCACAGTCACGGTACAAGTGATTATTCCGGCCACTCTTCCCGGCATCGGAAGGGTAATTCAGTCATTTGCTCAAGCCAGGATCGCAAAAACCTTGGTACTCGACGGTGCAATCATAGTGCAAGGGACTCTCAGGATTACCATACTCTTCTCTGAACTCCCCAGCCAGAGAGTGTTTGCTCATGTTGAAACAGTGCCGTTTTCAGTGACATTACGCATACCCGGGGCAGTTCCGGCTTTCTTCGGAACAGCGGAAGTAAGCGTGGTCAGGGTAGAAGCTGTCCCGGTGGAACTTAGGACCGTAAATGTCAGGGCAACCTTACGAGGCTGGGGGATGGTGACAAGGATCGATACCGTCCCTACGGTAGTGGATATTTGCTCTCAAGGGACAGGGCAAGTACAGCCTGGGCCTCCCGTCAGTTCAAGTACGCAAAGTCCGTCAAGCTCAGGAGGCAGAATTCACGTAGTTCAGATTGGAGATACTTTGTTCCGAATAGCCCAGAGATATGGGACCACTGTGAATGCCATAGTACAGGCAAATAACATTCAAGATCCGGATCAAATAGCAGTCGGAGATACGCTGGTGATTCCGTAATAAGCGCTTATATCGACTCCTGTCGGTGAAGTCTGAAGATGAAAACAGGCAATTCTCAGGGGGAGCGGAGCTTTCGGCTCCCTCTTCCGTTATTCGGCAGAATTACAAGCGCCTTGCAAGCTTTTTTGCCAACCCGGAACAAATTTCCTGTAAGGTTGTCTTATGCGTGTGTTTCCTTTATTTAACGGAATATTTGAGAACACGTGAAATGACCGGTAGGAAAAATGTGCTACTGTAATGTAAATGTATAGGTAATACCATGGGATATTGCGTTTTATAATACTATGCCAAGATTTGTGGTGACAGTTTATCGGTTAGGTCGTGCAAAACAGTATTGGGAACAAGCGAGGATATAGTTCCTCAAAATTACCAGGAGGAGATCTGTATGTCAGAGGTTCTGATCAAAAACGCGGCTATTATTGTAACCATGGATGATCAAGATACGATTCTATACGATCATAATATTTTGATTGATGAAGGCCGTATCATAGCGGTCAATTCAAACGACTATACGGAAACCGATGAAGTTGAAGTGATTGATGGAGGCCGGTACATAGTGTACCCTGGTTTGATCAATACTCATCACCATCTCTATCAAACATTCACGAGGAACTTGCCAAGTGTACAGAAAATGGAACTGTTCCCATGGTTGAAGACGTTATACCGGATCTGGCGACGTATTACCCCTGATGTGGTTTATTACAGTGCTATTGTGGGGATGGTTGAACTATTAAAATATGGTTGCACTACATGCTTTGATCATCATTATGTCTTTCCTAAAAGAGTAAGCTCAGAACTAATTGATCGGCAAATTGAGGCTGCAAGAGAATTAGGTATGCGTTTCCATGCTTCCCGTGGCAGCATGTCCCGGGGTGAAAAAGACGGCGGGTTGCCTCCGGATGATTTAGTTCAGACTACCGAAGAAATCCTTAAAGATTCACAACGTCTAATTGAGAGTTACCATGATCCTTCACCTTTTTCTATGTGCCAGGTTGTGCTTGCACCGTGTTCGCCTTTTTCAGTCACTCCCGAATTAATGAAAGAAAGCGCTGCTTTGGCCCGCAGTTATGGGGTCAGACTCCACACCCATCTTGCTGAAACCAAGGACGAAGAAGATTACTGTATAGATATATATGGTAAGCGGCCATTGAGCTATTTAGCAGGCCTGGGATGGTCGGGGAGTGATGTTTGGTATGCCCATGGAATCCATTTTACAGATGAAGAAGTAGATTTTTTGGGCAAGACCGAAACCGGAGTGGCTCATTGTCCGGTTTCCAATATGAAGCTTTCTTCCGGCGTAGCAAAAATACCTCTTATGCTTGATAGGAAAGTACCTGTGGGTTTGGCTGTAGATGGCAGTGCAAGTAACGACTGCTCTAATCTATTGGCTGAAATCAAAGTTGCCTATTTGTTGCACCGTCTAACTTGCAGTGAGACAGCTCCCTCCGGATCGCAGATATTACGCTTGGCGACCAGAGGCGGTGCTTCTTTGCTTGGCAGAAGCGATATAGGATCTTTAGAAGTAGGAAAAGCAGCAGACTTGTTTATGATTCCCCGAGATTTACCGGAGAATGTCGGTGCTACGGCTGACCCGGCTGCTTTACCTGCTACTGTAGGAATACATCATCCGGTAAGTATGACTATGGTAAACGGTAAAGTAGTGGTTAGGGATGGGCAACTAATAAATGTGGATGAGAGGAAATTACAGGAACAGGCCTTGCGCTGCTGGCAAAGGTTTATCAACGAGGATATGTATGATATTGGGTAGAGCACAACCTTCTATGAACAGTCAAGAAGAAGGAAGCGGAAGGAAATCAAAGAATTTCTAAGGAGAAGGCTTAATGAAAAAGCGGTTGATTGCATTGTCTGTTATAGTTTTGGACGAAAGGAGGAGCGGCTTCCTCCCCGAACCGATGCGGGGGTTTTGGTCGCTTGATGATTATGACTATGTCAAAGACGCCAAGACCGGCTAAAATAAGTGTTGTTCCTTTTGTGTCTGAGCTGCGAGATGAGGGGGAAATTCGCGCCCGTATCGCCGGATATGTTGAGGAGCTCCAGAAAATGACAGGCTTTGAATTCCATTTGTCGTCACCTGATAATGAATGTCTGTTATCATCTCCTGACGGTGAGCATCAAGACAGTGACATGATACTGCCATTGGTACTAAGTGGGGGGACTGAGCTCCAAGTCCTTGAATTCTTGGCCTACCTTGATGAGCCTGCGCTTATTTTGACGCATCCTTCAGATAATGCTCTGGCAGCCTCTCTCGAAATACTCGCGCTCTTAGGTGCCGACAAGCACATTGCACGCCTGGTTCAATGTACACCCGGATGGCAAGACGAGCTCTCCGTGTTTTTGAGGATGTTTATGGCCAGGGCACGAATGAAAAGGGCCAGGATCGGTGTATTCGGCAGCAGAGAGATAGAAGTTGCGGCACCTTGGAAGCTGATTAAGACAGTAAAGCAGGTTTGGGGTCCGCGTCTTATAAAGTTTGGCATGGATGAGCTCATAGATAGTATCGGAAATGCAGACCCTGAGGAGGCGGAAGATGCAGCCTTTGAGTTTGCCAAGAGGGCGACGTGTATTTTTGAACCGGAAGAGGAGGTATTGGAAGGTTCAGCCAAGGTCTATCTGGCCTTAAAGAAGCTGGTAGAGCAGTACCGGCTCGATGCAATAACAGTGAAGTGCTTTGACCTGTTGCAGCCATGTCGAAATACAGGTTGTTATGCGTTAGCCCGCCTCAGTGAAGAAGGAGTTCCTGCTGCTTGTGAGGCAGATATTCTATCCTGTCTCGGCATGTTTTTTATCCATGAGCTGACTTTGCAGCCTAGTTTCATGGCAAATCCGTCTCAGATAGATTTAGAATCAGGTAGGATAGTATTCGCTCATTGTACGATTCCGCGGACTATGACAAGCGCATACAGAATACGATCGCATTTCGAATCAGGGATTGGAACGGCGTTGGAGGGAGATGTGAAACCCGGTCCGGTGACCATAGTGAGAATCGGAGGCAGGCGCCTTGACGAACTCTCCGTTGCATGCGGCATGGTGATGGAATCTGATTTGAGAGAGGATATGTGTAGAACCCAAGTGACAGTGGAATTACGTGACAAGGCATACGCTAAAGAGCTGTTAACGAAACCCCTTGGCAACCACCACTTGATAGTGGAAGGAGACCATCAAGAGAGGATACAGGAATTCATGGAGCTGTTCATACAAGTGTAGTCATGGATTCCGTGGAGGATAGCGAGACTTGCTTGTCGAACTACTTAGTTTATGACAACGAAAAGGCCGGAGAGGGAAGGGGTCAGGGTTGGAATCAGATTTTGAAAAATATGCGGTACTTGCCGGGGAGTTAGGGGCCAAAGACGCTATCATCATCAATGTCCGGGATATTGTATTTGACCCCAGAACTTATCTCAAGTGCATGTATGGATGCTCCACTTGGGGAAAAAGCTGGATATGTCCGTCCGCTCCCGGCGCGCTGAAGCCGTGGGAAGCAAAAGACGTGCTCTCTCGCTACAAGAAAGCCCTAATTATCCATACCCATGACAAAGACTCTTCACAGAGGATATCCTTTGCCATAGAAAGCAAGGCATTCGTTGATGGCTATTACTTTGCGTTCAGCATGAGTGATTGCGGTCTCTGCGAAGAATGCTCTTTTCCTCACGGGGAGCCATGCCGCTTCCCGAGGAAAGCAAGACCTGCTATGCAGGCAATGGGGATAGACGTATTCGCTACTGCCAAACGTCAAGGGTTTCCCATCAAGACCTTAGCTGATGAAAACCAGAAAGAGAACTGGTATTCTCTGGTAATGTTAGAGTAGTGTCTGCCGGTAGACCGGTCAAAGTTTGTGGCAACGCATGAAAGAGATACGTAAACTATGTAAGTCTCGGCAAAAGGAGGACTGGTTCGGGCTGATACAAAGGGCAGGTTTGCCTTTATGAAGCTCGCATAAGCGGTTTATGGATGTATCACGATTCATTGATAGGCTTAAGTCGGATCCTGATTACCGGGGTCAAATAGTTCATATGGAGGACATCCCCTCGCAAACAGCCAGGTACGGAGAGCTTATGTCGCCTCTTCAACCCAGAGTCGTCGATGTTCTTAGGAAAACAGGTATAGAGCGATTCTATACTCACCAGGCTCAAGCTATCGATGCTATCAGAGGAGGAGAAGACGTCGCTATCGTGACATCAACCGCCAGCGGTAAAACCCTCTGCTATAACGTGCCTGTCCTGGAGCGGTTAGTTACGGATCCTGCTGCTAAAGCCCTCTATCTCTTTCCCACTAAAGCATTGGCCCAGGATCAACTAAGGGGACTCGTGCGTTATAAAGAAGCGGATCCCTTACTTCCTATTGTCCCGGGTACATATGACGGCGATACACCCCCTAATGCCAGGCGCAAGCTAAGGGATGAAGGCAATATCATCTTGACTAACCCGGACATGCTTCATCAGGGAATTCTCCCGAGACATCCTTCATGGGGACGGTTTTTCGCGAACCTGGCTTATGTGGTTATTGATGAAATGCACACCTATAGAGGTGTTTTCGGTTCGAATGTGGCTTGCGTAATCAGAAGGCTCAACCGCATTTGTGAGCACTACGGCAAAAAGCCGCAGTTTGTATGCTGTTCCGCTACAATAGCGAATCCGAAGGAGCTTGCAGAGAAGCTTATAGACAGGCCTGTCACTCTTATTGATGACGACGGAGCGCCTCGCGGGCCGAAGAAATTCGTGTTCTGGAACCCTCCTTTTATTGACGCCGGTCGTACAGAGAGAAGAAGCTCGAGCTTTGAGGCGGAGCAACTCCTTGCCAAGCTGATTCAAGAGAGGGTTCAGACTATCACTTTTGTGAAAGCTCGCGTAGCGGCTGAACTGATTTACAGGTTTACTCAAGAGCGACTGCAGAAAATCAGCCCGTCATTGGCAAACTCTATAAAGCCTTATAGAGGAGGTTATCTTCCTGAAGAAAGGCGTGATATTGAAAAACGTCTCTTCTCCGGGGAGCTCCTTGGAGTGACTTCCACAAATGCCTTGGAACTCGGTATAGATATCGGCAGTCTTGATGCTGCAATACTTACCGGTTATCCCGGAAATGTGGCCAGCACATGGCAGCAAGCAGGACGGGCAGGACGTGGACAAGATGAAGCCTTGGTGATTTTAGTAGGCCAAAGCACACCTATAGACCAATATCTCATGAATCATCCTGAATACTTCTTCGAGCAGACCACTGAAAGCGCAGTGATTGATCCTCATAATCCCTATGTGCTTGCAAGACACTTGAGATGTGCTGCATTTGAGCTCCCCATTACCGTAAATGATCTCGCAAGATTCGGAGACTATATGCCTGCTATCCTCGGGATTTTTGAGGAACGAAGGGAGGTTGCGCGTCGGGGGAATAGGTGGTTCTGGACAGGTTCAGGTTATCCGTCAGTAGGTGTCAAGCTGCGCAATATGTCTGATAATACTTATACCATTATTGACATTACCAAGTCGCCCGGAAGATACGGGAAAGCGGAAGACGAGTCCACTGGGAATCATGTAATCGGTACTATGGATGAACTCTCAGCATTTGAGCAAATTCACCCGGAAGCGATTTACCTGCATGACGGTGAAACATATTTTGTCTCTGATTTACAGGTGGATAAGAAGGTCGCTTATGTTGAGAAGGCGGATGTAGACTATTTCACTCAATCGATAACAGAGACCCGCGTGAAAATTGAGAGAGAAGAGGAGACGAAGAAGCTTAATGACGCTACAATAGGCTTTGGAGATGTTACGGTAACATCCCTTGTTTACATGTTCAAGAAGATCAAGTTCCACAGCAGGGACAGCATAGGATTTGGCAAGATTGACCTCCCTTCCCAGGTCATGGACACGGTAGCCCTCTGGTTGAGTCCTCCTCTTTCCGCCCTTAACTTGGTCAGAAAATGGGGACGGGATCCTTCCGAAGGGTTATACGGGATCGGAAACGTAATCACTGAAATCGTGCCTCTCTATGCAATGTGTGACCCCAGGGATGTAGGAGCAGCGGTTGACTCATTAAATACAGGGTCGCCTACCTTGTTCGTCTACGATCGTTATCCCGGAGGCATAGGATTCGCAGAGCGGTCATACCGGGTGCCAGGGGATGTGCTGGAGGCATGTCTCCAACTGATAATGGCTTGTGAGTGCGAAGACGGTTGCCCGTCTTGTGTAGGAGCGCCTGTGCCTCCTTTTGCCCAGAATGACCCGGACACCTCGCCCAGGGGGCGTATCCCGGATAAAGAAGCTGCGCTTATTCTTCTTCACAGCCTTCTTGACAAAGAACCATATACACCGAAGCCTGTGAAAAGACCGGATCATCTATTAACATCCGAGGAGTGGAGCAGTGAATTCGGCGGATGCGGCACCTGCGTCGGCGGACATAATGAAACTGTTGAACTTCCTATGAAGCGCTTACCTGAAAGCGTTGAGGCGAGGCTCAGGCGTCAACTGGCGCGCCTTGGTAAGCAGGGATAACTAATATGCCGGACTTAAATGAGGCGATGTTTTAATGAGGGATATTTCCATGACATGCGGCAATGTTAAATGCGTTATTCTACTGATTTTAGACAGTGTAGGGATCGGCCAAATGCCTGATGCGCATCTCTATGGGGATGTTGGAAGTGACACTCTGAGAAATACAGCTAAGGCTGTAGGCGGACTCAATCTTCCGTACCTCGCCTCGCTGGGCTTGGGGAACTTGGCGGAGGCATTCGGTGAGCCTATCCTGGGAGTGCCGGCGGTTTCGGTGCCTCCGGCAGCTTACGGCAGGATGGCCGAGAAATCCCCGGGGAAAGACACAACCACAGGTCACTGGGAAATTGCAGGTATCGTCTTGGACAAGCCTTTTCCCACATACCCCCATGGCTTCCCTCCCGAGGTAATCAGACCATTCGAGAGGGCCATCGGAACGAAAATCCTCGGCAATAAACCTGCATCAGGCACAGAAATCATAAATGAACTCGGCGAAGAACACTTAAGGACAGGCTATCCCATAGTCTATACTTCTGCTGACAGTGTCTTTCAAATTGCAGCCCATGAAGACATAATTCCTGTTTCCAGGCTCTACGAGATTTGCGGAATTGCAAGATCCATCCTAACAGGTGAATACGGCGTAGGGCGGGTGATTGCCCGTCCATTCATCGGGGCTAAAGGAAACTTCACCAGAACGGAGAGGCGCAAAGATTTTTCCATGGAGCCTCCCAGTAAGACGCTGTTGGATTATGTGAAGGACAGAGGGATGGACGTAATCGGTGTCGGCAAGATTGAAGACATCTTTGCTTTTCGGGGATTGACCCGGTCAGACCACACAGGGAACAACGAAGATACAATGAAATCTGTTATTAAATTCGTGAAGGAAGACACCCAAGGGCTGATAATTGCCAATCTTATTGACTTCGATATGCTCTACGGGCACCGGAATGATCCTAAGGGGTATGCCCATGCTTTGGAGAAAGTCGATGGAATGATAAGGGAGCTTGAGGGAAGCTTGAAGGAAGGGGATGTTGTTGCTGTCACCGCAGATCACGGCTGCGACCCTACTACCCCGAGCACTGATCACTCGAGAGAGTACGTCCCGCTCCTTGTGTACGGCAGGCCAATAGAGCAAGGGGTGTTTCTTGGAACGCGTAGTTCTTTTGCGGATCTGGGTTCTACAATCGCAGAGCTTTTGGGGATTAAGACGGATCTCGCCGGGAAAAGCTTCAAGAAACGGATCATGAGAAAGTAGTACAAAAAGTCCGGCACAAAATGGCTCAAAGGCCAAAAGGGTCACGCACCAAACGAAAGAGGCTCGACATAGGATAATCACCAAGAGCCTCTTTTTTGTTTCTGAAAATCAACTATGTCTGATAGTCAACTATAACAGCAAGAAGGTGGGCTTCAAGTGCTGAGAAAATGTCCTAAATGCGGCCGGGAGGCAGGCAGAGAGTATACCATAGGCATTACCGCAAACCGACAGGGCTGGCTCTATACTTATTGGATGGAATGCGAAGCATGCGGGAATAGGTGGCAAGCAGTTCAGATTAGGAAGGCATAACAGCAAATGAGAGCGCGAGATCCGCCATACGCCATGCGGATCTGGCGCTCTCGCTCTTTCCGGAACCAGGGGCGCATCTTGTAGATTCAGTTCACGACTGAAGTTGGCAATGCGCAGTTGACATTTTATCAATAAATGAGGTCCCAGCTGTTTGCGCCCTCTTACGAAAAGCGCTTATTCTGAGAACCGGTCATAACAGACGATATCTTGCAGCGGCTTACGCGTTTTTGGGCCGGGTGAGTCCTGAGGATAGCCTATAGGCATCAAGGCTACAACCTTATATGAATCCGGGACCCCCAGGATATTTTTCACTTCGTCTTGCGAAAACGCCCCGATCCAACATGTGCCCAGACCTTCATCTTGAGCTGCAAGTGCAATATGCTCCATGGCTATTGCAAGGTCTACGGCGTAAGCAGGCACTCCGCAGCCCATAATATGCTCCGGCTCCAGAGCTACCCCTGCTATGACTACAGGCGCCTCTCCGACGAATGACTGTCCCCGAGAAGCCTTGGCCAACTCTCGCCTCTTCTCCGGATCCTTTACCACGATAAATTTCCATGGTTGTCTGTTAGAAGCTGAAGGAGCAAGCCTTGCAGCTTCAAGGATCTTGCCGAGTTTTTCTTCTGAGATTTCTTGGTTTTTGTATGCTCTTACACTTCTGCGTTTCTCGATTACCTTCATAAGCTCCGTAATGCGTCACCTCTCCTTAAGTCTGCCGTTAAAATGCTCTGTTTAAGCGGGTCATCTTAAATTATCACCGCTTTTCAGATATCAGTCCTTTCCGCAACGCAACTATTCATCATTCATGAATACCCCCGGACAATAATAAACTACTACATATATGTGAAAGATTCCTTGTTCCGACGAGAAGTCTTCTGAGTCCCACATATTGAAGGACATGACCGCATGCCGTCGAAGTATTTAGTTGAAGGGAGGCGACTCCATGCGTGTACTGATGTTATCGTATGAGTATCCTCCGGAAGTTGTCGGGGGGCTGGGTGCAGCGGTTTCAGGTCTCGCCCGCGCTTTGGCCCGTAGAGGCGACTACGTGCATGTAGTCAGTGCAAGCTCTGTTGGAGATGAGGAGCCTCGGCTTGAAGACGGCGTAACTGTCTCCAGGGTGGCGCGATCAACATTTCCTGATGGATTAGACCCTTACGGGGGCGGCGGCTTCCTCCGTGTCGCCATGGAAGCGAATTTTGCCCTTACGAGCAGAAGTATTGTGGAGGCTAAGCGTGACGGGCCTTATGACCTGATTCATGCCCACGACTGGCACAGTGCCTTTGCAGCTAAGTCGTTAAAACACGCCTTGAAGATTCCGCTTGTATTTACCATTCACTCCACCGAGTACGGCAGGAATCGAGGTATTCATTCAGATCTGCAAAGGTACATCCATGAAATCGAATGGATGGCCACGTATGAGGCATGGAGGGTCATTTGCTGCAGCAACTATATGTCTTCTGAACTCAGACGAATCTTCTCACTCCCGGAAGACAAGATCGATGTTATTCCGAACGGGATGGATCAAACAGCCATACCTCCTAAAGAATCTATCAATGAGATAAGGTCACGCTACGCAGACCCCGGAGAACGGCTCGTGTTTTATGTCGGTAGGCTTGTCTACGAGAAAGGCGTTCATGTGCTCCTTTCTTCCATCCCAAAAGTTCTGGAAGAAGTCCAAAACATCAAATTTGTCATAGCAGGCACCGGCTATTACAGGGATGTGCTTTGCGAAAAAGCGGACAAGTTAGGCATTAGGGACTATGTCTCATTTGCCGGCCGCATTAGCGATCAGGAACGGGATGCGCTTTACGCTGCAGCTGACGTAGCTGTGTTCCCCAGTCTCTACGAGCCTTTCGGTATAGTTGCGTTGGAGGCGATGGCAAGGGGAACCCCTGTAGTAGTATCTGATGCAGGCGGTCTCGCTGAGGTTGTCAGGCATGAGGAAACCGGACTCAAGGTCTACTCAGGCGACGCGGATTCTTTGGCATGGGGAATAAAGAGAGTGCTTTTGGACGAGTCCTTGCGGACCAGGCTTAGAGAAAACGGTCCGATTGAGGTCAAGGAGAGGTTTAGTTGGGACAGGGTTGCTGACTTGACTTCCGGGGTTTACGAACGGGTTTTCCGCGAGGCAAGGAATGTATCTTGGTAAATGTTCCACAACAAGCTGCGTGTTATAGAAAGACATAAAAATAGGTTACCCGATGTACAGTGAAAGGGGGGAGCGACGTTACACAAGTGACGTCGCGGGATAGAATTGACCCGAGGTTCTTTGGTTTTTGTGTTCCACAGTCACATACCATATTGTCGTAAGTCAGGAATGTGGCCGTTTGGTGAAGAATGGCTCTATGAGGCTATGCTCGGATCATACATACCCTTTCTGGATGTTCTTCGCTCTGTGTCTTGTTGTCAGGATAAATCAGAGAGACTCAGTCTTTCCTGCAAACCGCCTATCAGTGTCACTATAGGGGTTACGCCGATTCTTTTGGATCAATTGGACGATGACTATATGCGTCGTGGGTTTATCAAGTGGACGCAAGCCCGCATAAAACGTGCTGAGGAAGATAGAAAGCGGTTCAAACTCACAGGTGATGAGGCCAAAGAACGTCTGGCAGGCGCATACTGTGATGAATACAGGCAGGCTCTTACGGCGTTCTGTAATGATTACTCAGGCGATATAGTCAGTGCCTTAGCTGAGTTTGAGAGGCAGGGTCTGGTTGAGATTATTACATCTGCCGCTACCCACGGATATTTGCCTCTTCTGAACGAGGATACGTCCATTCGAGCTCAATTGGCAGTAGGTTGTGAAATCCATGATGAGAGGTTCGGACGTCCACCGAGAGGAATCTGGCTTCCGGAGTGCGCTTATCGGCCTGGCCTGGAGGAGTATCTTGAAGTTCTGGGACTTGAGTATTTCTTCGTAGACAGGCATGCTATTGAAGGCGGCGCACCGATTGGCATCTCAAGCGCAGGAGACCCTCGGGAGGTTCGTGCAACAAATGCAGTATTCGAGGAGGAAATGAGGGGTACGACTTACAAGCCGTACTTGGTTAACCGCTCAAATGTAGTATGCATGGGCAGAAATGAGCGGGTCACAACCCAGGTATGGTCCGGTTGGCTAGGATATCCCGGTGATGGCTTATATAGGGAGTTTCACAGGAAAGATGACGTAACCGGCTTGCAATACTGGCGCGTCACAGGCAGAGAGGTGGATCTCGGCAGGAAGGAAGTGTATGATCGGGAAGAAGCTGCCTCCAGAGCGAAGGAACATGCAGCCCATTTTGTCGGGCTCGTCCATGAACTCGTAAGCGACTGGAACGAAACCACAGGTGAGCACGGCCTAATCGTTGCGCCTTATGATACGGAGTTATTCGGCCATTGGTGGTATGAAGGCGTGCTATGTCTCTCGGAAACCCTTAAAGGATTCTTAGGCGGTTCTGCTGTGGCTGTCTGCTCTGCAGGGGAATTTCTCAATATTCATCCTCCCCTTGAGACTGTCAAGCTGCCGGAGTCGTCCTGGGGGAGAGGCGGAAAACACGAAGTCTGGCTCAATGATGAGACAGCATGGATGTGGGATATGATTCATGCTGCCGAAGCTCGAATCAAGCGGCTTGCTGCGCTTAGCCCGGGGACTCGGGATACGGATCTCCTTGAGCTTCTTAAGGTCCAGGCGCTGAGAGAGTTTCTCCTCCTTACTTCAAGCGACTGGCCGTTCCTGGTCACAGAGAAGCAAGCTGAGGATTATGGGGCGAGGCGATTCAGGGAGCATGCAGAAAGGTTCGATAAGCTCATGGATTATGCCGAAGCCATACTGGATGAAGGAGATTCTAAGGTGTCAGAAGACGAAATCATAGGTTATCTTTCCTATGTAAGAGAACTTGATGATCCGTTCCCTAACCTTCAGTTTTCCGCCCTTGGAAGGCAGTATCCTGAGAGCCCGGAGAGAGAGGAGACTCAGCAAGACTGAAACAGGAGTAAGAGGAGGCGTCTTTATGAAGGCTGTAGTTATGGCAGGTGGTGAAGGAACAAGGCTCAGGCCGCTTACTTGTAACAGGCCGAAACCCATGGTCCCTGTGGCAAACAAACCCATTATACAACACATCTTTGAGCTCTTGAGACGCCATTCCATTACCGATATAGCGGTTACCTTGTACTATCTTGCTGACGAAATCGAAAGTTTCTTCGGTGACGGATCAGAACTGGGTCTTAAGCTTTCATACTCTGTTGAGGATGTACCTTTGGGGACAGCGGGCAGCGTACGGAAAGCCTGTGAAATGCTTGGACGGGAGCGGATTATAGTAATATCAGGCGACGCTCTGACTGATATCAACATAGAGGAAGTTATCAGGTTCCACGAATCAAAATCAGCCATGGTTACAATCGTCACGACGAGAGTCGCTAACCCTCTTGAATATGGCATAGTGGTATTTGATGATGAAGGCCGAATCAGGAGATTCCTTGAGAAGCCTAGTTGGGGTCAGGTTTTCAGTGATACTGTGAATACCGGCATTTACGTCCTGGAACCGGAAGTGCTTGATTACATTGATCCTGGCAGGCCTCAGGATTTCAGTCAAGATGTGTTTCCTAAGCTCCTTCATGAGGGAGAGAGATTATTCGGGTTTGTGACAACTGACTATTGGTGTGACGTAGGCAATCTTCAGCAGTATAGAGAAGCGCAGATAGACGCTATCACAGGCAAGGTAAATGTGACAATCCCAGGTACAAAGATAGGACATGATATATGGGTGGGAGACGGGACGGAGATTGACCCTTCGGCGAATCTCGCCGGGCCTTTGGTAATAGGCAGAAATTGCCGCATCGGCAAAGGGGCAGGTTGTTTCGAGTACAGCTTCATAGGGGATAATTGCATTATTGAAGAGGATGCGAGAATTCATCGAAGCGTCATATGGGCTGACTCATTTGTAGGTGAGAACGCTGAGATAGGAGGAACTCTTGTAGGCCAACATGCGATTATCAAGGATTTCGTCACCTGCCATGAAGGAGCCGTTATAGGCGACAGGTGTAGAATCGACCAGGGCGCTACTTTGCAGCCGCAAGTCAAGATCTGGCCGAATAAGGTCATTGAATCCGGGTCCCGTGTCACGATGAGCTTGATATGGGGCACAAAGTGGCCGGGTTCCATATTTAAAGATCGCGGTGTTACCGGACTTACCAACATCGAGCTGACACCGGAGTTTGCAATGAAGTTAGGCGCTTCCTTCGGCAGCTCTATCGGTAAAGGCGCCACTCTTACCACCAGCCGCGATGATCACCCGTCCTCCAGGATGATTCTAAGGTCTATCATTTGCGGACTCATGACTGTAGGAGTGAATATCTTAGATCTCCGGTCAACCCCGCTTCCTGTGAGCCGCTATAATATCAAGACCCTTGGAGCGGACGGTGGGGTCCATATTCGAATCTCACCGGATAATCCCAGATATACCTTGGTTGAGCTCTTCAATAGACAAGGAATCAATCTTCCCAGATCCCACGAGAGAAAAGTGGAGAACCTGTTCTTCAGAGAAGACTTCAGACGCACTGATGCGGACGAAGTCGGAAAGCTGGAGTTTCCAGGGCGAGTCCTTGATTCTTACGTGGAGGCGTTCTTCAATTATGTAGATACTGACGCAATTCTCACCGCGAGGAAAAACGTTGTCATAGACTATGCCTACAGTAGGCTGTCCATGTTTTTCCCCAGTATTTTTGCAAGACTCGGATGCGAAATGGTGGCGCTGAACGCTTATCCGGATCATTTGCGAATCCCTAAGACAGCTGAGGACAGAAGGATTCATCTCGACAGGTTGTCCAAGACCGTAAGCACTCTGAAGGCTGATATAGGAGTCCTTATTGAAAGCGACGGAGAGAGGTTGTCGCTGGTAGATGAACGTGGAAGGGTTATTGAAGGGAATACTCTTCTTGCTGCTTTAGTATGGCTTACATTGAAAGATGCAACGACCGGAAAGAACAGAGGATCCCTAGAGCAGCCTTTACGTGTGGCTGTCACGGTGGGCGCTACCGGGGCAGTGGAGAAAATCGCTAAGGACTTCGGGGCTGAAGTCTTCAGAACGAGGCAAGATCCGCGATCTCTCATGGAATTCCTGCTTAGGCCGGGGCAGGAGGTCTTGTTTGCAGGAGACGGCGACGGAGGGTTTATTTTCCCCAGGTTTCAGCCTGCTTTTGATGCTATGTTCACTCTCGCAAAAGTATTCCAGTTCTTGGCCGCTGAAGGCCTGGAGCTTTCAAGTGTGGTCGACAGCTTGGATATCCCACCCATGGTTCGACGGGCCGTTGCATGTCCATGGGAGCATAAAGGCCGGGTAATGCGGGTTCTGGCTCAGGAGTCTGAGGGAACAAGAAGGGAATTCATTGACGGGCTTCGCATATTCAGAGATGACGGATGGGTCCTTGTATTGCCTGACCCTGCGGAGGCCTCTGTGCATATTTACTCCGAAGCTTCCACTCATGAGGCCGCATTCGAGTATGCTGAGAGACTTACGGAAAGGATAAACGAGATAGCGGGATTTGGCGAGTGAGTTGACAGGCCAGGTAGATTATATAAATAAGCGTGAATGTGGATTTTGAAAGGGGGCGCATTGAAGCGCCCCACTTTCAAACTTATCGATACTACGTTTTAAGCCGACTGAACAATTTCAGTAGTTTTCACAAAAGGGTTCGAAAAATGACCTTGGATGTTTGCATGCAGGGCATGCTTCAGGCGCTTCAGTTCCTTCATGGACATATCCACAGTTACGGCAGTGCCACCTAATCGGCTTATCTCTGCGGAAAGTCGTTCCATCCTGAAGTCTTGCCAACAAGGCCTTGTATCGTTTTTCGTGCTCCTCTTCGACTTCTCCTACCTCTTGAAAAGCTATTGCGATATCTTCAAAACCTTCTCTGCGTGCAACTTCAGCGAATTCTTTATACATTGAGGTCCACTCGTAGTTCTCACCTTTGATGGCGTCTTCCAGGTTAGCTGCGGTGTCTGAGATCATACCCAGAGCTTTAGCCCATAGCTTCGCATGTTCTTTTTCATTTCCGGCTGTTTCTTCGAATATGGCGGCTATTTGCTCATAACCTTCTCTGCGGGCTACTGAAGCAAAGTATGTATACTTATTTCTGGCTTCGGATTCGCCTGCAAATGCAGCTTTTAGATTAGCTTCGGTCTTTGAACCCTTAAGTTGCATTGAGATCCCTCCATCCTTCACGTATTTCTTATATGATATCCTTCGCGTATCAGCTTAGTCGTACCATATTACCGGCTATGCTCTGTACCCACACTTCGAACCGGGTCATACTGTCCTCTTAATGACTACCGAGATATTCTAATGAACCAATGAACCATGGAAATAACTAATTCTACGTGAAGCTGTGAAAATCCTTCTTCAAAGGTGTTCCGGGATTGATGAGTTTATTTGTTCCTGGGCCTGTATGGGAAGAACCTTTAATGTAGGGTTTCTGTTTTTTGTGGAGAACAAATATTAAAGAAGGTATATACACGCCGGCCTGAGGAAAACCGTATTATTGCCGGCATGTTTGTAATTTTGCCAGGAGAAGGTCAAATATGGCAATAGACAGGATGTGGTTAGCTTTATGGACCTTGATCAGCTGATAAGAGAGGCTGCAGATGAGCTCATGGAGGAATTGAAGAAGAGAACCGGTGTAACTCTAACCTGTCCCTCGGTGCAGGCAGGCGCTGATAGGCAACAGGCATCCCACGTTTCGCAAAAGATTTCTTGCATTATTGACCACACGTTGCTTAAACCGGAAGCCACATGTGAGCAAATTATCAAGCTGTGTGAAGAAGCAAGGGAATACAATTTCGCCTCTGTCTGCGTTAATCCTGCAAACGTAAGTCTCGCATCGAGCCTTCTCAAGGATACGCCTGTAAGAGTCTGTACAGTGATAGGATTTCCTCTAGGCGCGAATACGTCTGTGACTAAGGTCGTAGAAACCAGAGATGCGATTGCAAACGGCGCCTCTGAGGTAGACATGGTTATTAACGTCGGCGCTCTGAAGTCAGGCGGCTACGATCTTGTGCTCCGGGATATCAAGGCTGTAGTGGACGCGGCTCATGATAAAGCCTTAGTCAAAGTAATCCTGGAGACAGCTCTTCTCACAAATGAAGAAAAAATAAAAGGGTGCTTGCTGGCAAAACTGGCCGGAGCTGACTTTGTGAAGACATCCACAGGGTTCGGACCCGGAGGCGCCACTGTTGAAGATGTCAGACTCATGCGTAAGGTGGTCGGACCTGACATGGGCGTGAAAGCCTCAGGGGGAATTCGAGATTACGAAGCCACGCGTCGGATGGTGGAAGCAGGCGCAAATAGGATCGGAGCGAGCGCAGGCGTTAAGATTGTGAAAGAAGCCAAGGATTCTGAATTCAAGTAGACACCCGGTAACCTGCAGTTAGCCTCACTGAACAATGGGAATGTGTCGGAATGTGTGGAAGCAGGGATATGCGTATTTTTCCCTGCTTCCTATTATCATCGGTCAACCGGGCGAGCATTTTGCGCTTTCCAGACGACCTTTCGCCCATTGACCGTGGCCACATATATGTGGAAGCCATCAATCATCCTCTTGAGCGCTTCGTTTCAGCTATGTTTTGATGTTAATGCCTGTTGAAAGGTAGTATAACCTTCTCAAGGTTTTGTATACAATGCAATGTGCGGCATTATGATGCAGATACGTAGTAGCTGACGCCTGGCAGGAATACTATTGACAGTTGCCGAAAGAAAATCGGGAGTTTACAGGAACATTTCAAAAGGGGAAAGGGGCTGCAGCAAAATATGGGATTATTACTGGAAATCTTCGCATCATTCTTCAAAATAGGCGCTTTCACCTTCGGAGGGGGCCATGCAATGGTTCCTCTCATACAAAAAGAAGTCGTGGATGAAAAGGGATGGATTGAAGCGGAAGACTTCATAGACATACTGGCTTTGGCTCAGACCGCTCCCGGCCCGGTGGCTGCTAACACATCAGTTTTTGTAGGGTATAAACTCGTAGGTGTCCCGGGAGCTGTGTGGGCTCTTGCAGGGACGGTATTGCCTTCTTTTATCGTGATTCTTGTTATCGCTATGTACTTTGCACGGATTGCGGACTCTGCTGTCATAAAGGCGGCTTTCTCAGGAATAAGGCCTGCAGTGGTTGCGCTCGTGGCAAGTGCAGCAATTAATATTGGCAAAACAGCGCTTCATGATATAAAAGGTGTAGTCATCTGTGTTCTCGCTTTTCTTGCTGTTGCCATAATAGGAATACACCCTATACCGGTAATCATCGGGTCAGGCATCCTGGGTTACGTGTTTTTTAAAGATGATGAGGCAGCTGTGTTGAAAAGCCAATAGGTTGTATTAGGTATTGGGGGATGATGAAATCATGACAGTTCTATTGTTTAAACTACTCTTCACTTACGCGAAGATGGGACTTTTTACTTTTGGTGGCGGATATGCCATGATTCCCCTAATGGAGAAAGAACTTATTCAGGTACATAAATGGCTGTCAATGCAGGAATTCATGGATATCATCGCTATCGCTGAAGTGACTCCCGGGCCTGTTGCAGTCAACTGCGCTACTTATGTAGGCTATAAAATGGCCGGAGTTTGGGGTGCTGCATTCGCGACGATAGGCGTAGTTCTGCCGTCATTTGTAATTGTTATTTCAATTGCTTCCCTCTTCTTGAAATACAAGGATACCCCCTCTGTGAAAGCCGTCTCAAAAGGGCTTAGAGCTGCAGTTACCGCAATGATAGCTAGCGCAGCCTTGTCCATGGCAAGAGCATCTGTTGTTGATGTCCGGGGTATAGTAATTGTAGGCTTAGTAGTCTTGGGGATATTCAAGATGAAAATACATCCGATAATTTGCATTTTTTTAGCAGCTATCCTTGGAATTGTCTTATGGGGCGGTGCGATGTCAGTCCCTGGTTTGTAGCCATGCCACATATGGTTAACCCTTATGGGGAAACATATAGAGTGACAGGTGAATAAGGAGGGGACTTTCAGTGCCGGCCAGGAAGAAAAAACCTGCTAAAGCTCGGGCTAAACGCCCGCTGGATTCGCTGAAATACGAAGTTGCCAGGGAACTCGACTTTCCCAAAGAGGTGTTGGAGGAAGGTTATTGGGGGAATCTGTCTTCCAGACAGTGTGGAGCTGTGGGCGGCCAGATGGTCAAAAGGATGATAGAGGCTGCTCAAAAAGCCATCGCTGAGGAAGCAGCTGCAGAGGCCATAGCGGGGTTCCGATCCGGTCTAGGGCTTCCTCCGGAACGAGATGTAAAGATACCAACTGAATCATAAAATATCTGGGGCTGGGCACATAGACCATAATTTGTGCCCTGTTCCCTTTCTTGCAGTGGATTTACCGGATAAGCATAGAAAATCAGAAATCGCATAACAGGCCGATTTTCATCAACTTTTTCGAGTCTCTCGCTATCAACTGTTACTGTTACTACAATTGCCGAAGTGAGTTTTTCGGCGTCTGCTATTTAATAGAGAAGACCAGATATACTAACTATAACCGATACTCTCCATACGTTTCCTAGCATACGTTTATGTGTTTGTGTGACACTATAGACAGAAAAGCGTGGAGGGTGGTGAAATATAATGGCACGTGGCGCACGTAGAAAGAATCGCCCGGTTGTACCTGAGGCCCTTGCAGCGCTTGATAGGTTTAAGTACGAAATTGCAAACGAACTAAACCTGCCTAGCAATATCATAAACACGGGCTATTGGGGCAATTTGCCTTCAGCTCAATGTGGCGCAGTAGGCGGACAGATGGTCAAAAGGATGATAGAGGCTGCCCAGCGGTCACTTATAGAAGGCACTATGGCCGGAGTCAAGGCAGGATTCCAGGCGGGTCTTACCCAGCCAAGCGGTACCCAGACCTTTACTCAGACCGGCTACGGAGCGGGGCAGACAGGCTATAATCAACCTATCCAGCCTGTATAACGCATCAATATATGAGGCAGTTAGGATAAACAGGCCGTTCCAAAAGGACGGCCTGTAATGTGTGTGACTCTTGTATCAGACATCTAAGTAAGAATCAGCAGTAATAAAACTGGAATCCAATGAGTCCCGGCCCAACGTGGGTTCCGATTATCGGTCCAATTTCTATAGGCTGCGCCCCGATACCGGGGAATTCTTCCTCTAATGACCTTGCGACTTCTTCTGCTCTGTCTATATTATCCGCATATGCTATGGCAATGTTTGTGGGAAGCTTATCTCCGCCTCCTTCGGCAATCATAAGTTCTGTGATTCGTTTTAGGGCACGCTTTTCAGTTCTGACCTGTTCGAGAACTTCAATTCGTCCGTCTTCGCGAACAAAATGAAGAATGGGCTTAACTTGTAAGAGAGATCCAATTATTGCTTGGGCGCCTGAGAGACGGCCTCCTTTATGCAGGAACATAAGGTCATTCACGACGAAAAGAGTTCTCATTGCGTCCATAACCTGATATATACGATTTAAGGTTTCTTCCTTGCTCTTACCTGCTTCAGCACACGCTACAGCTTCTTTTACTATGAAGCCAAGAGCAGGTCCGGTTTGCTTAGAGTCAATAACAACTATGTCAGCATCTTTGTCTTCTATCATTCCGGCTGCGGTCTGAGCTGAATTTGCAGTTCCGCTGATACCGCCTGAAATATGTATAGAAATAATAGTGCTTGCGCCTTCTTCCAAGAGTTGTTTATAAGTTGTGAGAAAGTCGCCTGACGATGGCTGTGAAGTGGTGGGTAGCTCTTTTGCCTTTCTCAGTCTGGCATAGAAATCACGATTGCTGATTTCGATGCTTTCCTTATAGACTTCTGAGTCTATGTTAACAAATAAAGGCACAAGCGCAACGTTATGAGCTTTCAGCCAGTCATCGGGCAGGGCTGCAGTAGTATCCGTTACAATCCTAATGGAATTCATAATACATCCTCCTTTCGCCTAAAATTCCATTAACTAAGGCGAATCCCTTTAGACACAAAAATATTCTTCGTCATATTACCCTTAATTCCTTCACATTAGTTGCTTCTTCCTATACCGGAGTATTTACGGAAATGTATCCGGAAAGCCTCGCCTACCTTAACGGGCATGAAGAATCTCAAAAACGATCAAGATATAAAAGTATAAAGTCTTGAGAAACATGGATAAGGGAAACAATACAATTGAGATTCACAAGTGTATAGGGCTAAAAGAAATGAGGAGGATTACCATGAAGAACAAGGAAAGCAAGAAATGTCCTCATATGGCGGAGAATGCAGAAACCGGCGTGAAGTGCAAGCAATGCGGGCATATGGTAAGTGTTAGCGGTATGTCATCCTCAGAAGGGATGGTGTCTTGCCCGGTTTGCGGAGCAACGGTGAGTCGGTTTGACGCTTTGAAATCAGAGGTATCAAATGAGGATTACTAGATTAACCTGTAAACGGACGGGGCTTATATAACAATCTTCAGCAGCCAAAATACGGTATCGCAGTCCCACCCCAGATCCCACGGGACGTGATAACGGTCAGCTGTATGAGAGTTAACCAATAAATATAATCCGGAATCTGCGCCAATGACTACTGCGAAATGTTCAATCCGTCCGTTTTTCTCGTAGGCTATAAGGTCTCCCGCGTTAAGTGCCCCTATAGCTCCTCCGGGATATGTTTCGCTAGGCGCAATTAGGTCGCTATAAGTGCCGCGGGCGAGCCTTTCAGCTCGTCCGCTGCTGAGCAAGTAACTAAGCAAACTCGATGCCTGGGCCCAAGCGCGCGTCGCTCCTGCGCCGGCTCCATTTGGAACGTACCTCCATGTATAGGTCATAGGAAGATTGCCGGCCTCTTTATCACCTAAGACTTGGGAGACAAAATTCGTGCAATCACCTCCGAGCCCTGTGAAGTTTTCATATAGAGGGTTGTATTTACGATTATTGCCACAACCCCATGCGAGTCCACAGTACTTATCTGCATAAGCTACAGCGTTTTCCCTGTTATAGAGGTAGGCATATTCCTTGTCGTCACCGCTGTCGGCAGTGGCTGTAAGAATTTCCGGCAAGTATGGCACATCAATCTCAAAAGGTGAAGACAGTGCAGTCCCTGAGCTTACAGAACCGGCATCTACGTCCAGGGGATCCAGATACCAGTCTCGTCTGATGACCCATTCCCCTTCTCTCAACGCAAGCTCCAGGAAATGCTCGGCGCCAATACCGAAGAAGTCCGGCTTGGACGCAAGCTGAGATTCATGCTCGTACGAAACCTTAACGCTTTCATCAAGCTCGATCCATGCGGTAGTCCCTTTGAGTTCCAGTGAGATGACCCTGATTTCAACTTCGGTATCAAGAAGCCTGATACCACGTGCAGCGCTCCAGGCTTTAAGATATGCGCACCTTCTGGTCTCATGCTCAAAAGCCCACTTCCCATAGTGGGAATCAAGGTCATAATGGGACATCAGTACGTCCGTATCTCCCCTGATGATGGCCTCAGCCCGTTCGGAGAGCATCATGCTAAGGCGCATGCTGATAAGTCTTTCCAGAGATAACGGTATCCCTCCAACCGGTCGGTGAGGGATACCTCTTAATGTTACGAAAACACTGATGACAGCAATTAGGCCCAGTAAAAGTCTTCTTTTGTATAACACATGCATATCAGTTTCCCTTATTTCTCTGATGTCGCATGGTTAAGTGCCTTCATGATTTTTCTTGCTTGTTGCGGACCGAGTTTTACAATACCTAATTCAGCTTTAACTACGAGTTCAAAAGGGATTCCTGTGCGTATTGAAAGTTCTTTTGCGCTTATGCCCGCTTTTTGCCTGAGATTCAATAAGGTGGTCATGTTTCCCATCCTCTCCCGATATGGCTTATACTACCAGTATAGTGAGGATGTCCCTTTTTTATGCCAAGTTACGCACTAAAAGGTTATGACCTCGTCATAGAAAAAGTGAGCACTGACATAAGTCAGTGCATTATCCGGTATTCTAGAGCTTCCGGCAGGCTGAATGCTCTTCTTGCGCTTCTTCTATTACTCGAGTATCCGCCAGTCTATCACCGAGTCTTCTTCCTTGCGCATCCGTAAGCATCAAGATAATCTCAATAATGCCGATTACTGAACTTACGCTCCCGATAAGAGACCAAGTAGACCATGGGATGGTTCCAATAGGCATCAATACGACTATGAACGAGAGAAGATGGCCCAGAGCCAAAGGCCAATTACGTTTGGCGGACAATCCTATGTCAATATCACTGCCTTTCGGTCCCACAACTTTGAGGCGCATAACTCTTTTGCCAACGCTCCTGCCTTTCCATGCCGGATCCTTTAGCAATTCAAGCATTATGGCGTCTTTAGTCAAGATATAGGCACCGCCAAGGAGATGCCCTATCCCCCAAAAAGGGATAGCTGCTGACAAGACCGCACCTATCAATCCATCAATCAGCCCTGCGACAACTCGTCTGCCCAGATCGGCTTTTTCTTTTGCCAAAAGAAACCCTCCTTTTCCCTTTATACTAACGAGAATATTCACTTGTGACCTGATATACCTTCCAAAAACTTCATATCAGTTGGAATATTTCCTCAAAAAAGCACTTATTCGAAGTATTGCAGGCGATGTACAACGAAGGGAATGTTGTGAAGTGAATTATTGCGAAGAGAAGCCATTCGTGGACAGGTATGAAGTATTGCCATATTCACCGGTATTTCCAGAGACATATGCAGTTTAGCAGGGATTTGCTCTTCAGTATGGAATTTGTTCAATTAACAGGTATTGGACTCCGTATGATTGCAAGGGGGCGCCGGTTCAGGCAGTGAAAGAGTGTTTTACGCGGATACCCAGGGTTCTCAGGCAGAAAAGCTTACAGTTCCGCATGGGTCTCTTACTGGCTGTCTTATTGTTATTGATAGGAGGAGCGGTGTATATCATGGCGGAAACACGTGTAGGTATCGGCGTGAATTCCGAAGCTCAAGCAGCGGATGAGTTCCGTGGATTATGGGTTGTGCGTACAAGTATGCAGTCAAAAGAGTCAGTTGAGCAAGTGATTGGAAGGGCTTGCGAGGGGAAGTTTAACGCCTTGTTAGTGCAGGTAAACGGGCGTGGCGAAGCCTACTATGAAAGTCGCATCATACCTAGGATGCCTGATGTGCAAGGAGGATTTGACCCATTGGCCTTTTGTATCGAGGAGGCCCATGCAGTCGGGATAGAGGTGCACGCATGGATCAACGCTTTTACCGTGGGGGAGATAGGACGAAGGAAGTATCAAGAGAATCATGTGCTTACTCAGCATCCTGAGTGGGCACTGGTAGACCACGGCCAAGTTTCAACCTTCGATTACAGTCCGGGAATGGGTAGGGATGAACTTGTTTCAGTGATGTTGGATCCTGCAATAGAAGGCGTAAAGGAGTATGTCCGCGAGGTCTTTATGGAGGTGGTCACTGACTACGATGTGGACGGTGTCCATTTCGACTATATTAGGTATCCGGGTAGAAAGTATGGGTACGGTGAAGAGGCAAGGGATGAGTTTAGGAAGCTTACAGGCTATGATCCGCTGGATCTTGTGAAAAAGCCGGAGACCTTACGCGGCAAAATCACAGACGGAAAGGATCTTTTTGAGGATCTGAGTGATAAGTGGGATGAATTTCGCCGTGAGCAAGTGACCGAGGTGGTTCGAAGAGTTTACCAAGATGTGAAGCGGACAAAGCCGGACGTAGCAGTATCATGTGCCGTGTTTCCCGATTTGGATGAGTCTTATAACGAGAGACTGCAGGATTGGCTGAGTTGGATTCAAGAAGGTATTGTAGACTTCATAGTGCCGATGGCATATACCCCAAACACCCGAAAGTTCACAAGCCATATCAAAAAGGCAGTGGAAACGTCACCGGACGGGAGGGCTTTGGCAGGTGTCGGAGTCTATCTTATGTTGGACAATCCCTCGGATTGCATAGAGAAGATTGAGGCTGCAAGGGAACTTGGAACACCCGGAGTAGTCTTGTTTTCATATGATTCTATCAAGGAAAGGACGGATTATTGGGAGGCCTTGGCCTCCGGCCCTTTCAAGAGCCCTGCGACTGCCCCTAAAATGACCCGCCGGGCTTCAAGCCCAATATCATCTGTGAAGGACAGAGAAAATGATTAGGGAGAAAGGGTCTGTAGAGAAAAGGGCCTCCAAATTATCACCGCGCGGAAAGGCAGCCACGGCTATAGTGATTATGGGAATGATTATTATCTTAGGGGGATTACAAGTGAATGCTCCTGTCGCGTCAAAGGAAGACCGCGTTCTTGCATTGCTTCAGCGGATGAGTGTTGAAGAGAAGGTGGGCCAGATGGTAATGGCAGGGTTTCCCGGCCAAATTGCCGGCCCGGAAGCTGAAACCTTAATTGAGCAATGTAAGGTTGGTGGAATCATTTTTTTTGCACGGAATCTTGCGGATCCGTTCCAGACAGCATCCCTTTCCAACGAGCTTCAGAAGATGGCTGCATCCCAGGGTGCCGGTATTCCGCTTTTCATCGCAGCTGACCAGGAAGGCGGGTATGTGGCCAGACTGCCGGGCGCAGCGTCATTCCCCGGAAATATGGGGCTTGGAGCAGCCGGAGATCTTGTTCTTGCGCGCAAGGTGGCGGAAGCAACCGCAAGAGAGCTCAGAGCCTGTGGTATCAATATGAACTTTGCCCCTGTAGTCGATGTAAACAGCAATCCGAATAACCCTGTAATCGGTGTCCGGTCCTTCGGAGAGTCAGTTGAGGCTGTCTCTGAACTTGGAGCCGCTATGGTGGAGGGCTTGCAGAAAGAGGGGGTCAGTGCAACCGTAAAGCACTTCCCCGGGCATGGGGATACATCTCTTGACTCACATATAGATCTGCCTACAGTGCCACACGACAAAGCCAGATTGAGGGAGGTCGAGCTCAAACCCTTCCAGGTAGTCATTGACAGCGGAGTTGATGTGGTAATGACCGCTCATGTGACTTTCCCGGCTTTTGAGCCGGAGCCGGGTTTGCCTGCAACTCTTTCCCGACATGTCTTAACCGGGTTGCTTAGAGGGGACATGGGATTCAAAGGTCTCATTGTGACAGATGCCATGGAGATGGGGGCTATTGTTAAGAACTTCGGTTTGGAGGAAGCTGCGGTGATGGCGGTAAACGCAGGTGCTGACATAGTCCTTGTGGGGTGGCCTGACGATTGGCGGGATGCTGTACGTGTGGTGGATGCCTTGTCGGAAGCGGTGGCATCAGGCAAGATCCCTATGTCCCGTGTGGATGAGTCAGTTCAAAGGGTGCTTCAGGTGAAAGAGAGACGCGGTATCCTTCAATCCTCGTTTGTGGACGCAAAGAGGGCAAAAGCGCTTGTAGGATCCGAGGATAACCGGAGACTGGCCCTTGAAGCTGCGCGAGCGAGTATATGCCTCGTGAGGGATGAAGGCGGCCTCATTCCCATCAAGGCTGAGTCATGCGGTAAGGTGTTGGTGGTGTATCCAAACATAGGCCCGCTTACACAGGCTGAAGACCCGTCAGGCGAACCTACGAGCCTTGCGCGCTATCTGGAGCCGACGCTCGGGAAGGTTGACGGGATATCAATGTCAGCGAATCCGGATACTGCTGAACAAGGCAAAATTGTAAACATGGCTAAGGATTACGATACAGTGATTATTCTGACTTCGCGCGCATGGTCTTCAGGACATAGAGGGCAGGCTCAACTTGTGGCGACTCTCACAAAAAAAATGCCACGTATCATTGCAGTCTCTCTCCGCGAGCCTTATGACCTAAAGAAGTATAGTGAGGTAGGCACCTACCTGACAGTGTTCAATTCATCAGGCACAAGCATGAAGGCCTTAGCAGAAGTCCTGACCGGAGATGTGAAATCCCAAGGAAAGTTACCGGTTGCGATTCCTGGTTTCTATCCTGTGGGTCACGGGATATAACATTTTTGCAATAGGTCCAAGTTGCTGTCAGCCCGTTGCTCTCTGCCGGTTCCATCTAGTGTTGTGCCGTAGTTCTTTCAGACTGTGGTCAGATCGTTGTGTAATATAGGAGGCTTGCGTCTTGAAGGAAAGCAGTATTCGCCGACTTCTTGCGGGATCAGTTGATAGAGGCGAGATTCCCGGGGCGGTCTTTGCATACGGTACCGACCGCGGAGTGGTGGAAAAGGGGGCTGTAGGCTTCCGAATGATCCGTCCCGAGAAGAAGCCTATGGAAGTTGACACTTTATTTGACTTGGCTTCTGTGACGAAGTGTGTCGCTACAACATCAGCTGTTATGATCCTTGTGGAGGAAGGGCAGCTTCGCCTTGATGATGAGGTGGAAAGGTTTATTCCGGAGTTTTGCGGCACCGATAAGGAAGGGATCACCATCCGTGAGCTCTTGACCCACACTTCAGGGATGGCTGCATGGACGGATCTCTATATGCATGCGTCATCACCGAAAGAAATTATCAAAGCTATTTCCAAGTTTCCTTTGGAATATAAGACCGGGACCGCTGTGATCTACAGCTGCCTTGGCTTTATTGTCCTGGGCCTGGCAGTGGAAAAGGTGGCCGGTGAACCAATGGATCGCTTCCTGGCAGAGAGGGTTTTCGGTCCCCTCGGTATGAAGGATACTTGCTTCAATCCGCCGCCTGATTTAAGGGAGAGGGCTGCAGCGACTGAATACTGTAAATGGCGCGGAAGGATTCTGATAGGAGAAGTCCATGATGAGAACGCATGGGCAATGGGGGGAGTCAGTGGAAACGCAGGGCTTTTCTCTATAGTGGAAGACCTTTCGCGATTTGCCCGGATGCTTCTAAATAAGGGCACACTTGAAGGGGTCAGCGTTTTCTCGCCTCGGACGGTTGAAGCTATGACTTGCGACCGGACCGGCGCCGGGTTTGATGAGAAGCGGGGTCTCGGGTGGCTGATCCGCGGAACCGGGGTAAAGTCTTCATCCGGAGATCTTATGTCGCCAAAGGCTTTTGGTCATACAGGGTTTACAGGCACATCCATCTGGATAGACCCGGAACTTGACATCTTCGCTATCCTCCTTACCAACAGGGTCCATTTTGGCAGGGACAACAATGCCCATATCAGATTACGTCCCAGATTCCATAATGCGGTGGTGAGTATGCTTTGTTAAAAGAGACGAATGTATCCGGAAAAAGCCCCGCTTCCGGAAGTGTGCGGAGGGTTATCGGTCTTATGTCAGGCACATCCGCGGATGGAGTGGATGCTGCTGTCGTGGAGCTTTCAGGGCATAGAGAGTCCACAAGGTTAGGACGGGTCGTCTTCCGGAGAATCCCTTATACACCTGAGTTGCGTGAGAAAGTACTTGCTTTGATGATGCCGGAGACGTCCAGGGTTGATGAGATTTGCCGTATGAATTTCATCCTTGGGGAAGTTTTTGCGGATGCAGCTCTTCAGGCAATTAAGGCTGCAGGCCTTAAGACAGAAGATATCGATCTTATCGCATCCCACGGACAGACAATATACCATATCCCAAAGGCTGAAACCTATTGCGGCATTACGACAAGATCTACGCTCCAAATCGGTGAACCTGCGGTTATCGCTGAACGTACCGGGATAACGACTGTAGCTGATTTCCGTGTACGTGATGTGGCAGCAGGAGGCCAAGGCGCCCCGCTTGTCCCTTATGCAGACTACATACTGCTTCGCGATGCGGAGAAATCCAGGGTTATCCAAAATATCGGAGGCATCGGCAATCTGACATTGCTCCCTGGAGGGTGCAGCCTGGATCAAGTAATCGCTTTCGATACCGGTCCGGGGAATATGGTCATTGACGCTGTTGTGTCTACTGTTACCGGTGGAAGGCTCACATTCGACGACGACGGCAGAATAGCAGCTTCAGGCAATATCGTCCGGAGTTTGCTTGATTGGGCATTGTCGCATCCCTTCTTCCGGAAGGCGCCTCCGAAGACCACAGGCCGCGAGGAATTCGGCATACACTTTGCCAAAGAGATGGTAAATCAGGCACAAGCTCAGGGAATAGGGGATTCTGACCTGGTGGCTACTGTAACTGCGTTGACCGCGGAATCCATCGTTATGAGCTATAAGAGGTGGGTGATGCCTATCTGCAAGCCGGATCAAGTGGTCATCGGGGGTGGCGGTTCGTATAATGGAACTCTTCTTAACATGCTCCGCCAAAGGCTCCCCGGGGTTGATGTCATGGTCCATGAAGACCTTGGGATATCAAGCGACGCTAAGGAGGCAATTGCCTTTGCCATACTGGCAAACGATGCTATGGCCGGCTGCTTCACCAACGTGCCAAAAGCGACAGGCGCAAGGCACGGGGTTGTGCTAGGGAAGATCATTCCCGGACGCGAAAGGAGGGGTTATACTACTTTTGCATATTAACAGGTTCGCAGTTCATCTTAACTAGTTAGTTTGTTCGAGAGTCTGTCGGATCATTTCTTTTACGGAAGGCAGCTCACGGTGGACAACATTCCATACTATGGCCAAGTCCACACCCAAGTAGTCATGGATTAGCACATCTCACATTCCTGCCATCTCTCTCCAGGGAATGTGAGGATTCTTAGTCTTGAGTTCTGAGGACACCCTTTTCGTGGCTTCACCTATTACCTCTAAGTTCCTGATCACTGCATCCTGAACAAGCCTAGATGACATAAAGACGTCTTTTCCATCCCTTGTGTACTGCTCAATCGCCTGAATACAATCTAGTATGTGGTGAAGGTAGACGGTGTCAGTTCTCATAGCTTAAGCGACTCCCGTACGATGTTGTCCTTTATTGCTGGGTGTACCGCTCTTTCAGTCACTATGTGAACTGGCCTGTCTAATAGGGCTTCAAGCTCATCCTTTAGGCGAATGAGATCAAACAGAGAGCGCCCGTCTTCAAATTCAACAAGAAGATCAACATCGCTGGACTCAGTGTCAGTTCCACGTGCAACTGATCCGAAAAGACTAACCTTCGTCGCACCGTGGACAGCTGCTAGTCGCATGATGCCTTTGTGATGTTGGTGTATCTTGTCTGCCAACGGCATTGGGATCACCTCTTCTTAAGTATACCATGATATGCCATAGACTGTGCCCAATATGAGCACGAATTATGATGGACAGAAGGCTAGAGATTCCCCACCTCCAATTCAACGAGAAAATCGACATCGCCGGACTCGGTGTCGGTTCTACGTGAGTCCAACGAAAGAATCAGCATCCAAAAATGTAGAATTTTAAGAAGGAATATCACGTGAGCTGTAGAATGATAAGCTGTGATAGCACAATTGTGCTGAACATATGTGCAAGCAGGTGCAGTCTCAGAATGTTTTTATATTCCGGATAACCTATGTTCGACTGCTGCTGCAGGCCAATAATGTGATTCCCAGAGGTGTACCTATGGCTTTTGATAAGCGCATGCTTTATGAAATTGCCAGGCAGTATCATGAACTCGGCAAGACACAAAACGAGATTGCTGACAGTCTGAATATATCTAGAAGCCAGGTTTCAAGAGCCCTAAAGCAAGCTCAGGATGAAGGGATAGTCATAATAAACGTAATCCCTCCTGAATTTGATTTTTCTGACCTGGAAGATGAACTATGCTCCGTATTCAGCCTTGACGCAGTAGTGATCATCTCAGGCAGCGCAGGTCCTTCAAAGCTGCTCACACAGAACTTGGGTATGGCAGGCGCCAAGTACTTGGACAAGACGCTGAAATCCGGACATGTCATAGGAGTATCGTGGGGCGCGACCTTGCGTGAACTGGTTGAAGCCTTAAATGCGATAAAACCAAATCCCAGAGAGGTACTGGTAATTCCACTTCTCGGCGGTCAGGGGCAGGCGAGTCCGGATCTTCAGGTAAATGACATCGCTTCCCGTGTTTCCATGGCTTTTGGCGGATCCCATCTGTACATCCATGCCCCCTCTTTTGTCGACACTCCTGAAGCGCGCCTTACGATGATGAAGGACAGCAATATAAGAAATGTCGCAGACAAGTGGGCAACGGCGGACGTGGCCGTAATGGGAATAGGCTGTCTGGTGCCTCCTTCAACTTTGCTGGAGGAAGGAGGTTTTCCTCCCAATGAGTTAATCGAACTTGAGAAAATAGGGGTGGTAGGCGATATTTGTATGAGATTCTTTGATGTGCATGGCATACCTGTCAATACTCCGCTGGAGGAACGGATTATTGGGGCAAGTCTGGGACAGTTGAAGAGTATAGAGCATGTTGTGGCAGTTGCGGGCGGCTTGAACAAGGCCCGGGCGATACTCGGGGCGCTCAGAACCGGGGTGATAAACGTATTAATCACTGATGATATAGCTGCGCGAAAAGTATTGGAAATGGCATCGTGACTGCATGTGGTTTAACGGTATCCGTCCTGTTTAGATCGGTCAAATCAAGTTAAGGGGGTAATCTGAATGCCGCTTGGGCAAGGAGCTTTAGGGCTTGGAGTGTCATACGTATTGGCAGTCTGTTATCTGCTCTTGATGAGGCTTCTCGGAGGCGTATTGAGTAATCAGTATCCTGAAGAACACAGTGTCGTATGGGATACGCGCACAATCTCCCGTGTCACGATATTGGCTGCAGTGGCAGGGGCAGGCGCGATGATTAAGATACCCGGACCTGCTACCACCATTGCCCTTGATGCTGCTGCCGGCTATTTTGCTGCTGCGTATTTCGGATGGCCTGTCGGTGCCACGGTAGCTGCCATAGGAACCTTCTTAGCAAACGCTTTGGGGGGCTTCGCCAGTTGGTTCCCGATGGTTCCGATCTATATGTGCGCAATGGCTTTTACAGTGACACTCGGGGTGTTTGTGGCGAAGAAGACTAATGTTATATTTGCAATTATAGTCGGCACGATAGTAAACACAGTGACTTGCTTAGGTCCATGGGTAATTATGATAGGTCCCGCTCTAATGATTGCTTTGCTGCCATCCCAGTTAATTGGCTCAGCGGTAAACGCGGCAGTCGGCCTGACAGTGGCACAGGCTCTGAGGACAGCTCAAAAAGAAGGGAAACGCGAAATAGACGAGCATATAGAGCCCGAAGCCTGAATGAGCACAGGTGGGGACAGGTGAGGACTAAAGTTTTAAGATGTGAGAGGTGTTCCATTTGGAGCCTATGATTGTTTCACTTAAAGACGTGACCTTTTCTTATAAGGGCTCAAAACGGCAAGCCTTAAAAGGAGTCTCCCTTGATGTGAAAGAGGGCGAGTGCGTAGCTATACTCGGGCCTACCGGCGCAGGAAAGAGCACCTTAGCATGTGTCATTAACGGCACAGTTCCTCGGTTCATTGAGGGGAAACTCACAGGAGACGTGGTCGTTGACGGTCAGGTCCCGAATCAGGTGGGAACTGCACAGATGGCGTCCAGGGTAGGATTGGTATTCGGGGACCCGGATACGCAACTCTTCGGAATGACAGTAGAAGAAGACGTAGCCTTCGGGCCGGCTAACCTTGGATTCGACTATGAAATAATCATGCAGAGGATCAAGAGAGCCATAGAAGACATGAGACTACAAGGCCTTGAGCAAAGGGCGCCGCATCGCCTTTCAGGCGGGCAGAAACAAGCGACAGCTATCGCGGGAGTCTATGCCATGCTTCCCAAGATTATGGTGCTGGATGAGCCTACATCCATGCTGGATCCCGAAGGCAAAGCCCGTGTCTTTTCAATAATACGTGACCTGAACAAGTCCTTCGGAATGACTGTCATCCTGATAGAGCAAGAGGTTGATGACATACTTGAGCTGGCGGATCGGGTCTTTGTCATGAAATCAGGGGAGTTTGTTCTCGGAGGCACGCCGAAAGAGGTTTTTGCAGATGTAGATGAGTTGAGGGAAGTGGGCATAAGAGTGCCTGGCATTGTCGAGTTCGGAAACCTCATAGGTGCTGACAGGACACCTTTTTCAGTGGAAGAGGCAGTATCAATCGTCAAAAGCGGGGCTTTTGATGTCTTGTCTGATACCTTGGCAAGCAGCGGCCCGAATCGGGAAGTTGACGCAAGCAACGAGCGAGCTCAAGACATAACGCCTATCGTGGAAGCAGTCGATCTTGAGTTCCGATACCCTATGGGAGTCAAAGCGCTTGATGGTGCAAACCTCAAGATATATCCCGGTGAATTCGTAGCTATCGTCGGGCAGAACGGTGCCGGCAAGACGACTCTGACCAGACATTTCAACGGGTTGCTCAGGCCTTCGGCAGGGGATGTCCGCCTTTTCGGCAAGTCAGCATTAAATGAGCCCACTTGGAAACTGTGCTCCAAAGTTGGGTATGTGTTTCAGAACCCGGATGAACAGCTCTTTTGTGACACTGTAGAGGAGGAGCTGAGATTCGGGCCAATGAATACTGGGATGGATAAAGACAAAATGGAGGAGGCTATACGCGATATCCTCCTTGACATAGGACTTGATAAGTACAGGCAAGTATGGCCGCGTTACCTCACAAAGGGCGAGAGACAGAGGCTTGCTTTAGCTTCTGTGGTGGCAATGGAGCCCGAGATACTCATTGTGGATGAGCCTACCACCGGTCTGGACTGGCTGGAGTCCCTTCAGATACTGGATTACTTGGAAAGATTGCGCAGGGAGAAAGGCAAGACCATATTAATAATCACTCACGACATGAACATAGTCAGTCTCTACGCAAAACGGGTCGTGGTCATGGCCAACGGACGGGTAATCGGGGAAGGAACACCGCGCGAGGTTTTTTCACAGCCTGAACTTATGGAACACGCATATTTGCGAAGGCCTCAAATTGCTGATGTATCTGACATTTTATGGGGCGAGGTCTTGCTGACTCCGCATGAGGCAGCCGACAGGCTCAAGAGATCATCAAGGATGAATCGAGAGGTGGCCGGCAAATGATTGTCGAGTACGAAAGCAAACAAACGCCAATACATAAGCTTGACCCCAGGGCTAAGTTTATTTGGCTGGTCGCGACGATAGTTATCAGCATTATTTGGACGGATCCCGTCTATCTTCTGGGATTGGGCTTGGTGACCGTGATAATCGGCTGTATCGGACAGTTCCCTTGGGCGAAAATGAAAGGGACATTCATGTTCCTTCTTATCGTCACAGTCGTAATCACATTGATCCAAGGCGCTACATATGTCCCCAAAGTTGTTTGGCTTGCAAATCCGGAGAGGGTTGCGTTCCATCTGATACCCGGCTGGATTCCCATGATAGGCCCGGCATGGCCTGTACGAATCGGCGGACTCATTTACGGGCTCTCGATGGCTCTTAAAGTCTTTGTTGTCCTTATTACAATATCGGTTTTCGGGTACGTGACATCACCTTCTGAAGTAGTACAGATTATTGTGCGGCTTCCGTTCGTTTCCTACAAGTCCGGGTTCGTGGTCTCAGCCGCCTCCAAGTTTGTGCCTGTTATCCAGATACAGCTTGCTACCTTAAGAGATGCGGAGAGATCCAAAGGGGTTGACTTCGATTCAGGTTCCTTTACAGAGAAGGTGAAGAAGACCTCAAGTATGCTGGTTCCCCTTTTTGCCAATGCCCTTTCCATGGCTGACACAATGGCTTTGGCAATGGAATCCCGGGCATTCGGATACAGCAAAAACTTTACAATGATAAGACCTTACCAAATGCGCGTATCTGATCGGCTCATGGTTATTTTCTCCGTCGGGGGCCTTGTAGCAAGTATAGTTTGTCTCGCTGTATTCAAGTTGGGGGCGCTTTAGGATGGGCGGACCGGATGAAGCTGTAGTCTGTCTTGGCGCGTGCGCAATGGACATGATGTTTACCGTGGATAGGCTCCCGGAACCTGATGAGATGGTATTTGCCGAAGGAGAAGCAGGGTTCTTTGCAGGCGGGTCAACTGCCAACATAGCAGCCGGAATTGGACGCCTCGGCTATCGATCCAGATTCGTGGGGCGGACTGGAGACGATGAAAATGGACGCAAACTACGCCAGGCGTTCGAATCCGACGGGGTTGATGTCAGGTGGCTCACAGAGATTGAAGGAGGCAGAACCGCCCAGACCATAATCGCTGTTGACCGAACCGGCGAAAGAGTCATTTACTCGCTAGGAGGAGAAGCTATCCTCCAAAAACCTGATGAGTTTCCGGACGAGGCCATGGTGAATGCGAAGGTCCTGTACATCGGTGAGGTTCTGCCGAATGTGGCTCTCGAGGCAATCCAAGTTGCAAGGCGCCATTGCGCCACTATCATCTACGGTCCCGGAGGCGGGATTTCATGGATGGACAAAGCGACTCTTACAGGATTGATAAAGTCATGTGACTATGTCGTGCTTTCCCGCGGGGAACTGGCAGCGGTTACATCGTCCGCCTCACATACTGAGGGCGCAGGTCGTCTCTTAGAATGCGGTGTGGGGCATGTTGTGGTTACACTGGGATCCGACGGATCCGAATGCCACTTTTGCGACAGCGCCTCCGGATACGGTGAGTGCCATCACAAAGTATTCCGCGCTCCTGCCTTCTCTATACCGGATGTCATAGATACGACCGGCGCAGGAGACTCATTCACTTCGGGGTTCATCACAGGCTTATTGGAAGGTATGGATACAGCTGAATGCTTGATGCGCGGAAACGCCTGTGCAGCCTTGGCTATCCGGAAGGTTGGCGCAAGGGAAGCTATGCCCTCAGGCGAAGAGTTGAAGGAGTTCCTGCAAAATGCCAAGATGTAACATAGAGCCTGACAAAATAGCAGGAGCAGTTGCAGGAGTCGCAATCGGGGATGCAATGGGGATGCCGTCAGAGTTCATGACCTGCGAAGAAATCCGCAATGTATACGGACGGATAGAAGGATTTTGTCCGCCGCGCCCAGGTCACATCCATGCGGGAATGACGGCAGGGAGAATCACAGACGACACAGAACAAACCCTTGCCATTATCGAGGCGTTGGATGCTCACGGAAGGATAACCCCGGAAGTGGCAGGAGAGGCGTATCTTAAGTGGGCGGAGCAGACGAATGCCTATGAATCGTCAGTCTTAGGGCCCAGCTCACGTAAGGCCTTGGAGAGGCTGAAGGCGGGAGAAGACCCTCGTCAGACCGGATCAGCAGGGAGTACTGTAGGCGCTGCAATGCGTGTTGCGCCTATTGGGATAGTGAATTCGCCGGATCTGGAGAAGGCAGCCGAAGAATGTTACCTGTCCTGCCTTCCGACACATGGCGTAAACATAGCAATTGCAGGGGCGTGCGCAGTGTGCTGCGGGGTGGCTGCTGCTTTGATTGCAAGGTCCTTGGATCAAGTAGTAGATGCCGCGCTTTACGGTGCCCGGTACGGTGAACGCTTGGGCATTCAGTGGGCAGGCACACTGGTGAGCACAAGAATTGAGCTTGCCCTGAGGATTGTGGATGAAAGCGGAAATACCGAAGAAGCGGAAGATCTCCTCTACACCACATGCGGAGCGGGAATGAATCCTACAGAGCTTATCCCAACTGCCATAGGCCTTTATGTCCTACATAAGGGTGATCCCAAGAAAGCTGTGCCGGCTGCTGCAAACCTGGGCGGTGATACAGATACGCTTGCGTCCATAGTCGGGGCGTTATCAGGCGCATACAGTGGTCTTCGGGCTTTCCCCGAAGGATGGGTGGACACTGTCCGAAAGGTAAACAATCTGGATTTTGAAAGGCTTACCGCGATTCTCGTAGCTGTCAGGGAAAGGAGATATGCCAGCAATGACCGGTACAGATGTTAGGCTTCGCCGGATATTCAAAGAGGACGGAAAGACGGTCATATGTCCGCTGGATTTCGCAGGTTTTATGGGACCTGTGGACGGGCTGTATGACCCTTCTCTTGCAGTCCAAAAAGTAGTTGAAGGAGGGTGTGACGCTATCCTCGTTAACCCTGGCATGGCTGCAACTGAGTGGGAGAGCTATGCCGGGAAAGCAGGTCTCATAGTCCGGGTGACCGGAGGTTCCACGAAATTCAGTCCGAATCCGGCTTTTCATACACTGGTGTGCTCTGTTGAGGAAGCATGTCGGCTCGGTGCAGACGCTGTCTGCATCATGCTGCTGGTAGGTTCAGAGTATGAGCAGGAGATGTTTGAAATAATGGGTCAGGTGGTATCAGATTCACACGCCCTGGGCATTCCGGTCCTTGCGGAAGTTATCCCATACGATCTTTCACATAGCTTCGATCCTGAGTGGATAAGCGTGTGCGCAAGAGTCGGATACGAACTCGGGGCAGATGCGATAAAGACGTATTACACAGGAGAGGGGTTTCAGAAGATAGTCGAGGCTTCGAGGGTTCCGATTGTAATAGCGGGGGGTCCAAAGGTCAAGGACCCTGACACTATAGTTAGAGAAGCCATGGCATCAGGGGCTCGAGGGATTGCGTTTGGGCGCAACGTGTATCAGGCTGATGATCCTGCCAGGAAGGTCAGGGAGTTATCGGGGATCGTTCACAGGGATTGCCCTTGCAAGGAGGGACGATAACTGTGAAAGCAGTTGTGTATCATGGCCCTGGGGATCTTAGGATCGAGAACGTTGAGGCTCCTGTACTTAAGGAACAAGGCGACGCGCTTCTTAAGGTATCCTATTGCGGTCTCTGCGGAACTGATGTCAAAACATATAGACGTGGGCATCACATGTTTACCCCTCCGTGCATTCTCGGTCATGAAGTAGTGGGACGGATAGTTGAAATCAAAGGCAAGCCTGAGAAATCTGATATTGCAGTGGGAGATGAAGTTGCAGTCGCGCCATACGTGCCGTGCTATGGGTGTGTGTATTGCCGTAAAGACAAAGAGGAGCTTTGCGAGAATAAAGGCTGGATTGAAGGGGCTTTTGCGGAGTATGTACGAATTCCATCTGAGGTTCTGAGTAAAGGGACGTTTCGTGTTCCGTCCGATAAGCACTTGAAACTCGCCTGCCTTTCTGAACCCCTTGCTTGTTGTGTGAACGCGGTTCTTGACTCCCATGTGGGGCTTTCGGATACTGTCATGATAATCGGTGCAGGACCAATGGGCCTTCTTATGCTTGAACTATGTAAGACAATAGGGGCTTCGAAGATCCTCGTGAGCGAGCCCAATGCATTAAGAAGGAGCAAGGCAGCTGAAAGCGGTGCTCTTGTTTTCGACCATTGGGATGAAGGGGCTGACGTATCTTCATGGGTGAAGGATGAAACAGACGGAGTAGGCGCTGATAAGGTGTTTGTCTGCGTTGGAACCGTAGATGCGGTGAACTCGGGGTTCGGCTGTGTCAGAAAGGGAGGCGTGGTAAACATATTCGGCGGGTTGCCCGGTGGATCCGGCTTAACTATAGACCCGCACATCCTCCATTACGACGAAGTCATTGTCACAGGGAGTTTCGGCTTCACGCCGCGCAGGTTCCACACTGCCCTTACGATGTTGACCTCCGGCACTATAGATGTAGGTGGCATTATTACACACGAATTTGATATTGACGAGGCGAAAGAGGCTTTTGATATGGCGTCTTCCGGGGAGGCGCTGAAGATACTTCTTAAGGTTGATGGTAATGCGTGACTTCTCTCTCATGGGGATAGATATAGGTACCTCAGCAGTTAAAGTGTTGCTGTGGGGTTCAGACGGGAGCTTGCGCCAAGCACGCTGTCCGGCTAAGGAATCATATGTAAAGGGATGCGGTTCTGATGTCCCTGAACAGGATCCTATCAGGTTGTGGCAGATCGTGACCTCTTGCATCCGGAAGGTGCTTCAAGGATGTGATCCTCAGAGTGTCGTAGGCGTGGGTCTTGCCGGGCACGGCCCGTCCCTTCTGGCAGTAGACTCTGACGGCGTTCCCGTCGGTAATGTAGTAACTTGGATGGATCCCAGGCCTCTCATGATTGGCGATTGCCGGAATGCCTGCAGTGGACCGTCTTTTGAGGCTACTTCCAAGTGGATATATAAGCAACTCGAATGTTCGGGTAAAGGAGAGGCACAAAAAGACGGTATTCGTGTACTGCAACCTAAGGATTACATAGGGTTAAGGCTTACAGGGGAAATGCGGATTGACTCATCTGCCGCGTCATGCATGGAGTGGTACTTGGATGATACAGGCGACATCAGCCTATCGGATCCTGCCCTAGGACTCTTTCCTAGGGTGGCGGATCCATGGGAACCTATTGGACGAGTAACAAAGGAAGCGCACGAGGCGACAGACCTTCCCCAGGGGATACCTGTGGCTGCAGGGAGTGTTGACGCGTTTGTCGAGGCTTTAGGCGCAGGCGTAATTGAACCCGGCTTGATATGTGACTCCACCGGTACATCTACATGCGTGTCCCTGGTGGCCCCTGACGGCTGCAGCTTACAGACTGTAAAACACGTGATCCCGGAGGAAAGATTAATAGTCTCTCCGGTATCTTACAGCGGCGGATGTCTCGCCTGGGCCATGTCTTGTCTGTTTCCTGACGTATACCTGAGCGAGCATGATTGGAGCGGGACGGTTGCCGAGGCGTTGAATCACTCAAAGCCGGGAGCATCCGGGCTTGTGTTTCTGCCGTATCTTGTAGGTAAACGCAGTCCTTGTGCGTTTCCGGAAGCGACAGGCGCTTTCCTCGGGCTTCGCCCTGAGCATACGTCTTACCATATGGTCCGTGCAGTACTCGAAGGTTGCGCGTATGCCATGCGCCGGAGCATGGAGGTGTGGAAGGATTCGGGGAACACAACCGAGATCAGGGCTGTAGGGAACGGCGCGAGGCATCCCGGTTGGCTGAAAATGAAGGCAAGTGTGTTGAATCTGCCGGTAGCAAGTATGAAGGTCAAAG
>JAKPFY010000049.1 GCA_029551185.1 Bacillota bacterium | reverse complement strand
CAGGGAAATTTCATGGCGCAGCCGTTCGATTTCGGGTTGCAAGGCATCCTGGTCACCCTCGATGGCCTTTTGCAGCTCCTCTTTTTCGGCCAGCTTGGCAACATAATCCGAAAGAGATTTGTAATCATCCATCGTGACCTGCAGTTTGGTCAGTTCAGCCTGGAGTGATGCACTCTTTTCAGCCGCTTGGTCGAGTAGAGTCTGCTTTTCACTTACTTGGGCTTTAAGGGCCTCAAATTCTGCCTTGCAACGCTCCTGATCTTCTTTCGCCTGTTTACCAAGGCGGTTGATATCTTCGAGCTGCTGAGCTTTGCTGAGGTTAAACACCTCAAGAGCTTTATTGTGAGCCTCCTGCACTTGCTCTGGTGGCAAGTCTTGCCCGCACGTAGGACAGGTTTCTGTAGCACATACATCAGGCTGCCTTGCGTTAACTTCATGCCACTTTTCCCGGAGAGCAACCAACTTACTATCCATGGCTGCTATGTCCTTAGTGAGTACCTCCTGGCGCTTGGTGTCCCGATCAATTTCTTGGCGTAGAGTCTCAACTTGGTGGTTATGCTCCCTGGTTTGCGCCTGGAGCTTGTCCACCTGTTCCGACACTTTGCGTTTATGGGCGTTTTCAAGGTTCAATAGTTCAGATTCAACGATAGCTAGTTTCTGCTTGAGTTCACCAGTTGCTCCACCTGAGATAAGTCTGGCTAGTTCGGATTCTTTCTCAGCCTTACCTTTTGTGAGAGTTGCAAGATCAGCATCCAGTGTGTTCACACCGTCAAGGGAGTCGATGTCAGGCATCCCTTTGGTGACCTCATCAATGCGGATGGGAATGCGTTCCAGTTCCTTATTGACCTCAGCCCGCTTTGCCATAACTACAGCCTTGTGGTCGTCCGGGTCCCGCTTGCCCAGTATTTTGGGCAGATCTTCGAGTTCAGGGTTAACTTTGATGGCATCCTCCATCGTCACGTCACCAGCGATCTCGATAAGCAGTTCCCTGCGATCCTGCCATTTCATGTGGTCATTGAAGAACAGCGGAGATGTGAGAAGCTTAAAGCGATCCTCACGGGCGATCTCTGCCACCCGCTGGGTGTACTCGCCCTTTTTCACAGGGACCCCGTCAATAAAGTGGTCCACTTCGTGGCCGCTGAACTCCTCAACAGCCGACCCCCTTTTCTTGGTCCACTTCTCTCGATAGACCTTCTTAAACTCAATGGTATCGCCGTCAATCACAAATGTGCCTTCTACCTCGTGGTCCAGGTGGTGGATTGGCTCCCCATCCTTCGTGAGGGTCTTAATCGCGAAGTCGCTCCTGTTTTGGCTGTCCTTGTCGAACAGAAGCCACATGAAGGCGTCCAGGATGGTCGTCTTCCCTGTCGCGTTGTCGCCGTAGATGTTGAGGTCGTGGCCGTTCGCCGCCAATTCAAGGGATTTGATCCCCTTAAAGTTGCGAAGTTTGAGTTTAAGTAACTTCACAGCTTTGCCTCCTCTTGTGTTCTAGTGCTCCCATGTGGTACACTAGAGTTAGTTCGTTTTGGTTTGGCCCTTTACCGACCGCGGGTAAGGGCCTCTTTTTTTCCATTTCCTCTGTCCATAGGGTAGTTCTCAACGATGAAAGTTACGTGTTGTCCCTCGTCAATGATGACGCAGACGCCGAGTTCTTCATAGAGCCTCAAGGCTTGTTCGATTGTGATGCGGTCTGCCGCGTTTTTGTAGGTCATGTGGTGCACCTCCCCTCCGTAAAAAGATCGTCTATTTCGCACTCTAGCTTCTGGGCCAGCGCAGGGATATGGTTTGCCTTAAATTCGTATTCCCCACGCTCGTATTTCATATAGTTAGCAGCGTATTTGAAACCGAGTGCATCGGCCATATCTTGCAGTGTCAGCTTCAATATAATGCGACGTGCCCGGATAAACTCGAGATTAATTCGTATCATTTAGTCACCGCCTTTTGCTAAACTAGCAAACCTTTTCTTTATAATACCTTGCCATTTCAGCAAAGTCCAGCCCAAAATTTGTTAATTTAGCAAGCGGCTGTTTCCAATTACGCCGCCAGAAGGCGGCGATTTGATTCAATCTACTCCCACTCGATGCCATGCTTGTCTAGGAACTTCGCAGGCTCACTGTAACTACCAAGCTTACCCTCTTCGATGTCTTTGAGGAAAGCTTTGACGACTAGGTCAATGTCCTTGACTAGGTAAACATCGTCTGCCTTTTCCTCGGGATTGTCTGTGAAGGTGCCAGAGTACAGTGCGCGTTTTCTGGCTTCTTCAACCATCTCTGCATA
>JAKPFY010000035.1 GCA_029551185.1 Bacillota bacterium | reverse complement strand
TCCCACGTTGGTGAGCATCGTATGTTTGAAACGACCCAAATCTTCGACACGAACCACTTTCTGTATGGGTAGCCACCTATCAAACCTATTGCATGTCTCTTGCTTAGACTCTGCAAGGCAAGCTTCTACCTTCTGTATCTGTGTAGGGGCTCACGCTAGATGACCGCGTAGATTCGGTTTTTGCTCAGATTAAATTTCATTAATGGAAAGGGGTTGGGGTGGTGGTGTAGAATGGGGAAACATCACATGAAAGGAGAGAGATGAAGGGGTACCGGATCGACGAGTTTCTAGCCTCTCCCCGGGACCACTTCATCCCCACGAAACATCTTGATCGTAATAGATTGCTGCAAAGATTTCAAGAGCTATGATGCTGGGGTAGTGGAAGAAATACGACGGCGAGTTCGGGAAGGACTGATAGAATGCCCTGTTTGCAGGGCAAAGCTGAATCTCAGGGGCGGCTATGGCCGCAAGATTCGGGGCGGGGGCGTGGGGGTTGAGCCGAGGGTAGTCCGGTGTGAGTGCCCGGGGTGCGGGACTTGCCATTCGATAATAGCTTCTGTCATGTCCCCAAGAAGCCCCTACACCCAGGAGATTCGGGAGAAGGTGGTGCGCGAGCTCAAACGGGGAAAGCCGCGCAAACAGCTCAGCAGGGAACTTGGGATATGCGAAAGCACTTTGCGCAACTGGGTCAAAGCTTTTGATACAAAGCAGAAGTCGATAGCGGCGACCATGAGCGCCCTCCTGGTTGCGCTGAGGGAGAAGCCTCACGGGCCCTTCGTTGAACAGGTGAGACGAGCAGCTAAAGCCCTGAATTTGAAGCTTTTGTGCAACCTGGTGTTTGCACAGACAAACGTCCTTCTGAGCTTGGCGCAATGGATGGGGTTAGGGGCTTTGAGTGTCTCATGGCTGTGACCGCCATGAGATGCAACCTTCCGCGCGAGATGTTCTGAGGATAAGCTTTTAGTGACTTCTTCTCGAGGAGGAACTAAAAGTGAAATACGACAGAGAGATCGAAAAAGCACTTTCAAGGTATGCGGCGATCGCTCCAGTGGCAAAGGAGGGCATGAGCCGCGCGGAAGCATGCGAAGGATGGACAGAGGTTCGGGAGGCTAGGGCAAGAAACGTTGATGGCGCTGATGTTTCCATGCGCACCTTGAGGCGGTGGGCGACTGCCTATCACGATGAAGGTTTTGAGGGGCTGCAGCGCAAAGAACGGGGGGATAAGGGACAACTCAGGGCTATGAACGCTGCCGTCCTTGACCGCGCGATCGCGCTCAAAGAGGAGCTTCCTAGCCGGAGCGTAAGACAGATCATAGACATCATGACTGCGGAGGGAACGATTGAGCCAGGTGAAGTCGCCGAAGGCAACTCGAAGGTTCGTAAAAGAGCGGCCAAATCAGCTCTGGCAGGGCGATCTCAAGTACGGGCCGTACATTCCCGACAGCACAGGCAAACCAAGAAGGACCTACCTGATCGCATTCATAGATGATTGCTCCAGACTGATTCCCCATGCCCAATTCTATTTCGACCAAAAGGGCCCGAGCCTTGAGGATTGTCTGAAGAAAGCGATCATTAAGCGGGGGGTTCCGGAGGCCATCTTCGTGGATAACGGCAAGATCTTTGTATCACGCCAACTTCGTGTTGCCTGCGCTACGCTGGGCGTTAGACACTTGACCGCAGCCCCATACTCCCCCGAGGCGAAGGGCAAAATCGAGAAATGGCTAGGATTTGTACAGTCCTCGTTCATCAATGAGCTTAAGGTTTCGCCAGCCATGTGTCTGGAAGGGCTTAACGAAAGATTTGGCGCCTGGGTCGAGGAGTTCTACCATAACCGGCCTCATTCATCCCTTGATGGCAAGTCCCCATTGGAAGTCTACCGCTCAAGCATCAAGAATATCCGCACCGAAACCTACGAGGCAATAACTGAGGCGTTCAAGCATTCGGCTGAACGCAAGGTAGACCACACAGGCTGTTTCTCCTTTGAAGGCCAGACCTTCAGATGTGGCGTGGATCATGCCGGCAAAAGGGTGCTTCTTCGCTACGACCCTTCTGACCTCAGCTCAGTGGAAGTGTTCTATAAGAACGAGAGGGTTGGCATTGCAACTCCCATAAAGGTCTGTGTGCAAGGCGGCAGCGACAAGCAGACATCTGGGCCCGATTCCGTAAGCTTCGACAAGCTGATGGTGGAGCGGCAACAGCAGAGCCTAGAGCGCAGGCTTGGCGCAATATCCTTCTCAGGCTTGGAGGAGGATAAGGATGTTTGAGCGCTACTTCGGTTTTACCCGAACTCCGTTCGCCAGAGACCTCAAACCCTCTGACCTGTTTGACTGGTCAGGAGCCAAGGAAATGCGCTCAAGGCTCAACTATGTTGCCGAAAGGAAACTATTCGGCGTCTTCACCGGCAATGTCGGGGCAGGAAAGACGACCATTGTCCGCTGGTTCGTAGAAGAACTGCCCCGGGCCAAGTACAAAACGCTATACATACATGACTCGGAGCTTACGCCGAGAAACCTCTATTGGGAATGCCTAAACCAGCTTGGGATCAAACCTCGGTTTTATCGTGGGGACGCCAAACGCCAGCTGAACGCCGTGTTGGTGGACATGGCTGAAGGCCAGGGAAAAACCCCGGTGGTGATCATCGATGAAGCCCATTTGCTCAGCCATCAGATGCTTGAGGAGATACGCTTTCTCACGAACTTCAGGATGGACAGCTATTCTCCGATGAGCTTGATCTTGGTTGGCCAAACAGAGCTTTTGGCCGCCTTGCAGAGGCCATCGCTCCTTGCAATATCGCAGAGGGTCAGCATCAGATGGCACTTGCCGTATTTCGACCTCTCGGAAACGACCCGGTACATAGAGCACAACTTAAATATTGCAGGGGTAACGACGCCTCTCTTCACTGATGGGGCTATCAAGGTTATCCATGAAGCTACACAGGGCGCGGCGCGCGCCATAGGCGGGCTCTCATGCAGCTGCCTGCTGCATGCGATGAGCACCAACGCAAAACTCGTTGATGATCATTCAGTCAAGCTCGTCCTCGAAAACGAATACAGGTAGCAACTGACTGGCCGCAGCGGAAGCCTTCGTGCTCTTTCCTGCGGCCAATTAATTCGGGATTTACACGGACAAAGAGCGTGAGCATCAACAACCCTAAGGTG
>JAKPFY010000027.1 GCA_029551185.1 Bacillota bacterium | reverse complement strand
TTGGAATAACTTGAGTGTTTGAGCCTCCGTAACCACGACATGCCACGCTCATCCTTTCTACGTTAAGCCCGCCCTAGACCTGGGCACATAACGTGGTCCCCTCGTTATATGCCTAATATCCGCTGAATGTTTCCGCCCAGAATCAATTCTGTAGCTGTAGTGCCAAGGTCCAGGAATCTGATCTTGTTCATCTGAAACAGATGACCACCTTGACCCCCGTAAGGAGAATCCGAGCCAAAGACGATACGCTCCGGTCCCACTTCTTCAACTGCGATCTTGATTGCCGAACCAGGAACCCCTGAAGTCTCTAACCAGATGTTCTTGTTAGACTTCGCAGCGTCTATGGCTTCTTTCCATAAGTCGATAATCCCCATGTGCGCCATCACTATCCTGAGCTCGGGGAATCTTCTGGCCACCTCACCGATTTGCAGCGGCTCGGACCAGGGAGGAGTTCCCGAATGAATCAGTACCGGTACATCGTAAGACATGATCTTCTCCAAGAAGGGATTGAGCATCTCGGAGTTAATGGGAAAACCGGTCATCCAAGGATGCAGCTTAAAGCCCCTGAATCCCAGAACGTTCATGCAGCGGTCTATTTCATCCAGAGCGTCCTGTCCATACCACGGATTGAAGGTTCCAAACGGTATTACCATGTCCGGATAGCGACTGGCTATCACTGCGAGATTGTCATTCGCTCTACGGTAGTCCCCAAACAATCCATTCAAAGTAAAGAGGATGAATTTATCGATGTTGGCTGACTCCATATCTTGAACATGTTCCTCAAATGAAGCACCTTTGACAAAATCCAGGCCGCCTTCGGTCTCAAAATAGTGACAGTGAGCATCTATGATCATCATTGATCGTACCCTCCAATTCGCTAGACTAAGCTATTGACGTTCATATCACTAAGAGAGTCTCTGCGTTCCGCCACAAAACCTGATTCAGAGTCTCACGATCTAGCCCTAGACCGCGGATCTTTTCCAGCTCAGTGTTTATCTCCGAGTTTGGAGAGTCTGAGCCAAACAATACTCTATGAGAGCCCAAGCTCTCAATAGCCTGCAAAACGAAGACAGGATGACAAGTCAAGGACGTCTCCACATAAACGTTATCTACTGCAGGAAAGGCGAGTGGAACATCGAGAAAAAAGTCTCCTCCACCCAGATGGCCCAAAATGAATGACCCTTCGGGATACCTCCGGGCCAGCTCAAGAATCTGCAAGGGTAAAGACGACACCGGTGTACCTGAGTGTATGTAAATCGGAAGTCCCAACCGTATTGCCTCTTCGATTACAGGGAAAACTATCTTGTCATTCGCTTGAAACCCTTGCATCGGAGGATGCAGCTTCAATCCCGAAAGATTCCATTTAGCTACAGACCGCTGCAACTCTCTTATCGCGTCGTCCTCAAACCATGGGTTGACCGTAGCAAAGCCAACGAACCGATCAGGATGAGCGGCCACGATACTCCCCATGAAGTCATTTCCTTCCGCGTTTCTACACACTATGTGTGCCCCCATTGGACAGATGGCTGATTTCTCTACTTCTGACGCATCCATCTCTTCCAACAGGTTTTTGATGTCTTGTCGTAGATACGGAGTCGCACCTATGTGACTGTGAACATCAAAGATCTTGTCAACTCCCAGGCTAGACGCTGTAATGTTCAGGCTATTCATTATAGGCACCTCTCATCTTTAGATCTCTCTTCAGCACGTTACCCTGCCACAGCGCATCAAGTAAGTCATAGTCCAAAGGAAGGTGATGGGCCGCAGTGCCAAACGCTATCCAAATCATTGTTAGTCAAAGCCGCCGGTGCACTCTATATAGATACTCTTGGCCCACCTACCTTCCCTTAAATGTTCAGCCCAAAGTCGCCTACTTCTTCAAACGCAGCACGTGTGTGGGATTGAGCATAAAGGGCTGGACCTGTCCCTG
>JAKPFY010000022.1 GCA_029551185.1 Bacillota bacterium | reverse complement strand
GACATCTTCCCAGAGCTAACGAGGAAGCGCAATAACGCCGGTCTGGGGATGTCACCAAAATTCTGCTACCCTCCTCAGCCCGGGGCTGGGGAGGGTGCTCCTAGATCCTTCCGGATCCAGTCGTATTCCCGCAGGGGGGGGTGACATTTTCTCAGACCGCTTATAGGGTGACATTATCACAGGCCGACGACAACGTTTTCGAAGAGATCCTTGACATAGGCTGTATGCTTTGCTATCATCAAAGCACACGATTAGCTAAGTCTTTTCATAAACATCATACATGACAACTGGAATCCAATACGTTAAGTTGCGAAGATTCCAGTATGAGAAGTGCCGAAGTGGCGGAATTGGCAGACGCGCTAGATTCAGGGTCTAGTGAGCAATACGCTCATCGGGGTTCAAGTCCCCGCTTCGGCACCAGTTATGTACGGGCCACTATTGTATCAACAATGAGCGATAGAATCCCCATACCGTAAAAAAAGCAAAAACCCCTCAGGAAACCGGTAAGCAATATCGGATCGGTATTAGGAATCGAAAATGCCCCGAACTGATGATTAGCCGGGGCATTCCATTCTTCCTATTGTGACTTCTGTCACCTGATCGCCTGCAGAGAATAAACATCCTCTCAGCCCATTACATGGGTGAGGACTTTTCGGATGGTTTTACATGCAGTTATCTGCTCCTGTTATTCTGATAGCAATCGCGGCAATATACAGGCCTGTCAGGACGCGGCTTAAAAGGAACCGAAGTCTGTGCACCACAGCGAGCACAGACAGCTGAGTGCATTTCTCTGTCTTCATGTCGGACACCGCCGCTGTGGCGACCTGTTCGCTCGCGCCCTCTCTTGGCAGACCTACAAGCAGGACACCTGCCCGGTTCATTCCCGTACCCCTTCGACGCAAAAAACTCCTGCTCACTTGCGGAAAAACTGAATTCTCTACCACAATCCTTGCACACCAAAGTCTTATCCTGGTACATAAAAAACCTCCTTGTTGCCCTTGGGGGACAATAATATACCGTATCCCTTGGGCTACACCTGGAGGCAAGAACTATAGCCGGACAACAGATATGCTGTTCCAAGCAACCCTCAGTATAAGGCGAAAACAGTATATCACCCTTTCATAGTTTGCACAATACTTACGATTGCGAATTGCAAAACGAACAATAATGCAAGATTAGAATTCCGCATGCTGCATGCTGCGTAATGCTTGAATCGCCCCTTTTGAGAATGAGAAGGGGCTTCACCCCTTGGCAAAGCCCATACCTTCGATGAAGTTTCTTTAGAACTCAAAGTTCACTCCCAGAGTGAAGCCTCTTACGGTGATATCCCTTGCCTTCGGCTGCTCCCAAGCCGATTTCTCACTATCAATGTCGTCAATAGGATCGTTATCGCAGGTATCGTTGTAGTCAAAGAAGTATGGAGGTGGAATAGGGTCAATCATCCCCAGGGATGATATTGAAGTTTTCGCTGCTTGTATAAAGACTATGATCCATAGAATTGAAAACCTTAATCCATTAAGGTCGCGGAGATAGATGCTCTCAAGGATTAATACGCATAATCCTGTAGGCTTGTGAAAGCAGTTGACGTCAGCTATATAATCGTTTGTAGAAACCATGCTACAAGTCCTGCTATAACGGGAAGGAAAAAGCTGCTTGCTATATGAACTAGAGTAAAACGCCCACCCATAACAGCTGCTTCAAAAGGGATTCTCCCAATGGACCAGAGCCCCCAAGCACAAACCATTGCCACTCCTGTAGGAATACTTGCTCCCATGCGTAGGATTCCGGCAAAGAGCGGCAGTGCAGCATAAGGTGAACCAGGAGTAAGGCCTCCTATTAATGTCCCGAGTAATATTCCAACAAAACCGGATTTACCACCTAAATAGGAAGATATAATCTCTTTAGGGACAAGCGCCTGTGCAAAAGAAGCAACCAGCATGGAGGAAATGACTAAAATAGCATATCTTAGGAAAAGACTAAATCCTGACTTGCAAGATGAGATTGCCAAAGACGGATCTTTGACCCACAAAACAATAAATAAAACAACTGCAGCAATTAAAAAGCCTAATGTAGTTGAATCAAAAACTTTGCTTGCCAAAGCAGGATCCCCTCCCTTCTTATTCCCAACACCGTGACCGAAATGAGGGATACCCGGCTCCAAATGGCTAATTGCTGTCATCGCCTTAATACCAATAAGCTCTCTGTCCGCATCCTTTTGTCTCTCAGACCGGTAGCAGGATTATTGTTGTAGAAGAACATTCTGCGAGCCACTATTGTATCAACAAGGGTGACTTCATGAGTCCATCCTAATGCTGTGAAATGCTGGCGGAAAATATCATCAATAGGCACAGGTTGACCCCTCAGCGTAGCCGGACCCACAAAGAGAAACAAGTATGAAGATATCTTTTCCTGTAATCGGGTCAGGGCGCCAAGCACCCCCTGGAAATATACATCGAAGATGTTTAGTAAGTGTTCCTCTTCTATTTGCTCCCGCATCTTGTGATATATATCTGATTTAATTTCACAAGGCTCCACATCCCTGTATGGAATTTCTCTCTTGCTCAGCTCCCTGATGAGAGACTCAGGGTAGCCAAGCCAAAACAGATCCATCTTGGCGTGGCGTATGTATTCTTGTGCCTGCAAGTATGGAGGTGAAGTGATGAGTATATCCATCTCCTCCGCTAAGTCCATGGTGAGAGCATCTACGCCTCCTCTAACAGCAGACTCCACGGGCTTGGGAGAGAGCCTGTGATGTTCTGCCACTCCTTTAATAACAGCGTATACTTCTTCCTTAACTTTTTCATAGAATATATCCTGCCAATTGTCTTTCAGCAGTTGGCCTACTCTTTTTTTTGACTTCGGAGATTTAGAAAGCTTCTGACGCTGTATATCATCATATGAGAAAATGCGGGTAATCTTGAGTAGAGGTATTGTCAAGAGAAGCTTGGCTTCTTCATCTGTTAATGAGTGATAGAAACCCCATATTCTAAAAAGAAACGACAAAAACTCCTCAGGAAACCAGTAACTAAGGTTGGACCAATCGGGAATAAACTCATGGGTATAGCATTTCATCTCAGCAAGCAGACTATCTACATCTTGTTTAGGCTGCTTCATTGTGGCAACCTTGTGCAAGGTTTCAAGGAGAGGGTTCAAATCCCAAAGCTCGTAATCATGTCCATAGACGCTTGATACAACCCCGACTGTGCCATAGCCTGCAAAAGGATCAAAAACAGTCATTCCCATCTTGGCATATTCATCTAATATATATGCAATTACCTGCGGAATGAATTTAGCCGGATATCCGTATAAACCGAATGTCCCGTATGTAGTTGAAGGTATTTCTGTTACCTCATCTCGAAAGGTTATCTGTTTTCTTGGCATATTGTCTATATACCCCAATACAACTGTCTCCCTGCTCCTCACCTAATTATGAAGCTGTTACCAAAGATATTCTTGACAATGAATCAAACGGATTATCCACACATCATTATCCTACAGTCCCTATTTATACGGTTATTCATTTATTGTATAACAGCCCTTGCATAATTAGAAGGTCTCGATATGCTATGAACTTATCGTTGCCGGCCTTCTAATGAAACGTTATATGACTGTCTCATTGGTCGATTTCCCCCTGAAGCAATATGACATCATCCTGGTACTTAGAGACGAAAATGATGAAAAGAATATGATTCGCGCTCAAGTTAAGACTGCGAGAGATAGTGTTCCCTTTACTGGAGGAAGTAGGGGAGGCATTGACAGAACATATAAGTCCGGCATTAAGGAATATGTGCAATCAACTAAGACTAAAGATTGGTTGGGCGAGTCATCTCCCTGTTGTCCTAGTCGTCCTGAAATATAAACAAGTAGCTGCCGGGCCGGGCAGCTACTTGAAAGATTCGCCGCCGAGGTAGGCGCGTTTTACCGCCTCATCGTGCAAGAGGTCTTCTCCTTTTCCTTCCAAGGCGATAGCACCTGACTCCATGACATATCCATAATCAGCGACGCTAAGAGCAGCCTGAGCATTCTGCTCTATCAAAAGCAGCGTAACGCCTTCAGAATGGATCTCCTGTATGATACCGAAAACCTCTTCCACCAAAATAGGAGCAAGGCCAAGGGAAGGTTCATCCATAAGAAGAAGCTCCGGCCTGGACATAAGTCCTCTTGCGATGGCCAGCATCTGTTGCTCGCCTCCGGAGAGGGTCCCTCCTTGTTGACGAGCACGTTCCTTTAACCTTGGAAACAGCTTGAACACCCAATCCAGGTCACGGCTAATCCCATTTATGTCTGTCCGTGTATATGCGCCTAAATGAAGGTTTTCCAAAACTGTGAGATCAGGGAATATCTGCCTGCCTTCAGGCACCATGCTAATACCCATCTTGACGATTTCAGTGACTTTCATGTCAAGAAGGTTGGAATCCTTAAAGAAGATCTGTCCTTCTTTAGGTCGTTTCAACCCGCAGATAGTCCTTAGCAAAGTGGTCTTTCCCGCCCCGTTGGAGCCTACAAGTGTAACTAACGCCCCTTGGGGCACAGTCATGGAAACCCCTTTGATTGCGTGAATTCCGTCATAATAGACGTGAACATTCTTAATGTCGAGCAATTGCTCCGCCCCCCAGATAGGCCTTGATCACCCTTTCGTTGGATTGTATCTCAGAAGGACTTCCTTCCGCGATGATCTGGCCGTGATCCAGTACAGTCATGCGTTCACAGATATTCATCACTACCTTCATCTCGTGTTCAATAAGGAGTATAGTAAGATTGAACCTGTCGCGCACGTCAAGGATAAGCTGCATCAGCTGTTCAGTCTCTGCCGGATTCATGCCTGCTGCCGGCTCATCCAGTAGAAGGACCCTGGGCTTGGTGGCCAGGGCGCGGGCAATTTCAAGACGACGTTGCTGTCCGTAGGAAAGCGCACTGGCCCTGTAGTGCGCTACATCCTCCAGACCTACGTCCTGCAGCAACTCCTTGGATGTCTTCATCATATCTTGCTCTTCCTTCCTATATCTCGGAAGAGCCAGCAACGCTTCTCCAAGCGTTGCCTCACGCCTCAGATGATGGCCGACCAGCACGTTTTCCAGAACTGTAAGGTTGCGAAAAAGCCTAATGCTCTGGAAAGTACGGGCGACACCCCTCCTTGCGATTTCATCAGGATTAAGTCCCGTGATATCTGTCCCGAAAAGCTTGACTGAACCTCGGGTTGGGTTTAGGACCCCGGATATGACATTAAACACCGTGGTCTTGCCTGCACCGTTCGGGCCGATCAATCCGTATAACGCCCCTTCGCGAATTAGCAGATCAAAGTTGCTGACAGCTGCAAGGCCTCCGAATTGCAT
>JAKPFY010000016.1 GCA_029551185.1 Bacillota bacterium | reverse complement strand
CAATTCCGATTTCCTTTGCCATAGTATTCCCTTCATCCTTTCTTCCCACTGAACCTAAAAAGCTTTCTTTTGAGACGTGGATTGCAGATTAGAAAGAGCTATCGGTGAATGCTGCTCTCGGTGTGTCCCCCTGGGGATAATCTCATAAAGATAACTTTCTCCTTTGTGCAACTGTACGTACACATATTCTGAATCCACTCCCACGTTCCATCTATCTAGTTCTGCTTCTTTCGCTTTTTCATCTATCGCTTGGGACATAGCATAGAAACTCCCCTTCACCAGCCCTTCCTCAATGTGAATACGCATACTTCGGAAAGTCTCTTCCAGCGTGCGGTCGCGCTTGTCCGTTACATTAAGAACAGCAGGAATTCTACCTGTAGCCTCCAGAATGCCTGCCCGAAGTTGGGCATATTGAGACTGGATGTCTTGACAATTGTCAAGCGTAACGCTTACACATAGACCGTCCGCGCCTTGACAAACAGTATAGTCTATAACCTCAGTCTGTTGTGTGAAGAACTGATGGAGGGGTCTTTTGACTTGCAGACTGTAGCTTGCAGCTTTGCCTCCATACAGGATCAAAAGCGTGATAATGAACGCTATGATAATTCGCCTGATATCAAGCCCTAACAGTTGCAATCCTTTCCCCTCTCCCTCCTGTATGATTGTCTGAATTATAACATATTACCCTCGACTCATCGAGGGTAAACATCAGGTAAACATAGGAATTGGCAACAACATTCATCAATTTGCCCAAAGGTTCAGTGCCAGGCGCAGCTTGGTCTTCCTTTGATGTATGCGGCTTATGCAGGAAGGCACACGTTACGGAGACGTTCTACCTTCTTCTTCGGGGCATCGTTTTCAAAGATATAGCTACCGGCGACCAAGACATTGGCTCCGGCCTTTACGGCTAAAGGAGCAGTGATATCATTAATCCCGCCGTCAACTTCAAGGTCTATGTCCCGTCCCGTTCTGTCTATTATCTCTCGTACTTCCCTAATCTTTGTCACGGTTTCAGGTATGAAAACCTGTCCGCCGAATCCCGGGTTTACCGTCATAATCAGCACCAGGTCTACCATGTGAATTACGTGCTTTATCATGACAGTCGGTGTCGAAGGACAAAGGGCAATTCCAGGGGAGCATCCGGCGTCTCTGATAGTCTGGATAATTCGATGGAGATGGCAGGAGGCTTCTGCGTGGACTGTAATGACGGAGCTGCCTGCTTCAGCAAAATCATGAATGTAAAGACTCGGATTGTCTATCATGAGATGGACATCCAAGGGAATGTCAGTCGTTTTCCGAAGGCTCCTCACTACGGGTTGACCTACGGTTATGTTTGGAACAAAGTGGCCGTCCATTACATCTACATGAAGCAGATCAGCGCCTTGGACGCTTTCGATTGACTTGGCAAGGTTCGCGAAATCCGCTGAGAGTATTGACGGAGCAATCTTGATTGTCATCTGCTTCTTCTCCTTTCTCTTTCTAACGTCTCAAGTAAGAGCTTTACATAGTGACCATAGCGAGATTCTGCGATATGGCCTGTTTCTACAGCTTTCTTGACTCCACAGTCAGGCTCTTTGTAATGAAAACATGTAGTGAACTTGCAGTCTTTCATTGGTATTCTGAATTCAGGGAACAAGCTTCCCAGCAATCTGCTGTCAATCCTGTTAAGATCCAGTTTGGAGAATCCGGGAGTATCAGCTACATATCCGCCAGGCTCAATCTTGAGGAGATGCGAGTATCGAGTGGTATGCCGACCGCGGCCTGTTCTTGCACTGACTTCACCGGTTTCAAGCCTCAGCCCGGGTTGTAAGGCATTAAGAAGCGCTGACTTTCCGACCCCTGACGGCCCCGCAAATACCGAGACTTTCCCGGATAGCGCCTTTCGTAACCTTTGTATTCCCCAACCTGCCCTGGCGCTTACCTTTACTGTCTTATATCCTGCGTTCCTATAGGGCTTAGTCAGTTTATCCGCGGCGTATCTACTTACAAGGTCAATCTTGTTTATGCATATTACAATACCCAAGGATTCCGCCTCGACAGAGACAAGAATTCTATCAAGCAATTCAAGATCAGGTGAAGGTTCATCGCATGCTATGACAACGACAGCTTGATCGACATTTGCCACAGGAGGTCGCAGAAGACGCGTCTTTCGCGGAAGGACGTCCTCAATAACTCCGTACATACCTTCCGCATCAGTAAGAGTAAATAAGACCATATCTCCTACGAGGACGTCCTTGTCCTCTTTGCGGAGCCTGCCTCGGAGCTTGCAGTCAGCAACCCCGTCTTTGTAACTGACAAAGTAGTGGCCTGAATATGCTTTAATAACACGTCCTTCCGGCATCCACCGTCCTCCTGTTATCCTTTAGGAACGACTTCATCCCTATACAGGACTCCCCCGATGTAAACCCTAATTCTCATCTTCCGGCCCCATGCGTTGATTTGCTTCTCAATGCGTTCGCCTGGGGTATGCATGCCTACGTAGAAATCCCTTTCACCATAGTAGTCATTAATGCGGATTTTGACTTCCTGTGAATCTGTACCCGGAGGCACTACAATAGTGACCAAACTTGAGATAGGCGTAATTGCGTCAAGAAGCGATGAAGACTCTTGAGCTTTGCCTACTACGAAATCCACAGCTGAACCCAGTACGACAAGTTGTCCTGGCTGAGGCGACTGACTGACGATTGTTCCGGGCTTCACCCCTTCCCGAACTTCATCGGTCACTCGTCCCTTGACCAAACCCGAGGGAGCCAGGAGAGACTCGGCCTCCTCTATACTCATACCTGAGAAATCCTGGACTGCAACTAGTAATGGCGCCGGCCCGTCACTCAAGACAATTTCCACCGGGGTTCCCTTTCCCACTTGGACTCCTGCAACAGGAGACTGAGAGGCTACCTGATTCACTTCTACCTCATCACTGTAGTCCCTGGATTGGGCGCCTGGTTTGAGTTCCAGCCTTTCGAGTTCCAGAAGCGCTTGACGAAGATCCATCCCTTTGAGATCCGGAACTTCTACTGTCTCCTTTCCGAGACTTACGACTAAGGTGACTTTGCTATTCATTTTTACCTTCTCGTATGCCGCGGGACGCTGTGAAATCACATAATTAGGGGGCACGGCGTCATCATGGCGTCTGTCAGGAGTGTCCAGGCGCACATGAGCTTTGTCCGCAAGGATTGCAGCTTCCTCAAGAGTCTTTCCTGCGAAATCAGGCACTCTGACTTCTTCCACATAAAGCCATTTAGGCAACATGATAACAACACCGGCTGTGAGTGCAAGCAGAGCAAGAACAAGAAACAACGTAACGAAGACAGCGCGTCTGGGATTTTTCTTTTGCGGTTTGCGTCTCACCAAAGTCTCCTCCATGTCAGCCCCTGGATCCGTAGGAGAGGGCAGAACCTGTGTAGGCAGATCCGCAAGATCTGGTTCGCTATCCACATTGAGATCATCATAGATAACATCATAGTCGTTACCTGGGAAAGCATACGGTTCCAAAGCCCGCATCATGTGTCTCGCGTCTTGATAGCGGCGCGAGGGGTTTTTCTCCAGGGCCTTCAATACTACCCGTTCAAGACCTTGAGGGATTGTCGGATTGAGCTCTGTAGGCGGCACTACAGTGGTCTGGAGGTGCTGAAGCGCGATGGAAATCGGACTTTCGCCCCTGAAAGGGACGGTTCCTGTTAACATCTCATACAGGACAACACCTGATGAATAGATATCAGATTGTGCTTCTACTGCCTCGCCTCGCGCCTGCTCCGGTGAGAAGTAGTTTACTGTTCCGATTATCGTTCCGGTCTCAGTCAGAGTTGACGCACTGAGCGCCCTTGCTATACCGAAATCCGTAACTTTCACTCTATCGTCAGATGTCACCATTACGTTATGAGGTTTAATATCTCTATGAACGATTCCGTTTTCATGGGCGTGCTGAAGCGCAGCTAGAATTTGCCAGCTTATTCGGGCGGCTCTTTGAGTAGACAAGTGACCTGATTTGCGAATAGCATCCTTCAGACTCATGCCGCTTACATATTCCATCACAATATAGTAGCGTTCTCCGTCCTTGCCTACGTCATATATGCTGACAATATTCGGATGCGAAAGGCTTGCAGCAGCTTGCGCTTCCCTGCGGAAACGCTCAACAAACTCCTCGTTTGAAGTGAATTGGGGTCTTAGCACTTTTATGGCGACTGTTCGGTTCAGGATCAAACAGTGAGCTTTATATACCTCTGCCATCCCACCTGAGCCCAACTTAGAAAGTATCTTATATCTCTTGCCGAGAACCTCCCCTATCATCCTTACACCTCACCTGTTTTGCATTTCAGGTTTAAGTGCCGATAAATACAGCAACAACAGTAACATTATCATATCCGCCATTCTGATTTGCCATGGCTATGAGTTCATCCACAACTTTCTCCGGGGCTTCTTGATGAGACATAACCACATCGAGTATGCCGGAATCGTCTATCGCCCCTGACAGCCCGTCTGTACATAGGATATAGCGGTCACCCGGTTCCACCTTCGCCTCAACAACTTCTATGTCGACTGTGGGCAGTATGCCCATGGCCCGAGTCAGAAGGTTGCGTTGGGGATGGACTTTCGCTTCACTTTTGGTCAGCATTCCCATCTTTACAAGCTCACCGACAACAGAGTGATCCTCTGTCAGTTGGTATATGACATCATTCCTTACGAGGTATGCCCTACTGTCTCCTACGTGTCCGATATATGCTGTGCCGTCATGGATAAGCAATGCAGTTAACGTAGTGCCCATGCCTCTGCAACTCTGGTCACTTATGGAACGCTGATAAATTGCAGCGTTAATCCTTGTGAATGCTTCGCGAAGTCTATTGGCCGGATCTCTTTCATCAGACAGCGGGTGTTCTTTGAGCATATTCACAGCCATTTTACTCGCGATTTCTCCTGCCTCATGCCCACCTAGGCCGTCAGCGACGGCAAACAAGACGTCACCGAGTAGGTAATTGTCTTCATTTACCGTCCTTACCAATCCCACGTCAGTACGGGCGGAGGCCTTCATATAACCCACCCCCGTTCACCAGTGTCCAAAAGGAAGTATAACCCTGATTTGCCTTACCTGCAATACCTGCGACGCAACTGACCGCAGGCCGCATTGACATCCAGGCCCAGATCCCGTCTTACAGTAACGGGAACAGACGCGTTTCGGAGTATCTTGCTAAACCTATTTATCCTGGCAGTTGTCGGCCTCATATAATCCCTTTCGTCTATAGGGTTCAGCGGTATTAAGTTTACATGGGCTGATTGCTGTTTAAGTAAATTCGCAAGTTGATAAGCATGGGAGTCGCTGTCATTAACATCTCGAATCAACGCGTACTCAAAGGTTACCCGTCTGCCAGTACGCTCTCTGTAGTAGGCGGTTGCATCCATCAACTGTGCAATTGAATACTGCCGGTTTATCGGCATCAGTCTTTGGCGAACATCATCTGTCGGTGCATGCAGAGAGACTGAGAGAGTCACCGGTATTTCTTCTTCAGCAAGCCTCCGTATTCCAGGGACCACTCCGCAGGTGGATACAGTCATACGACGAAAGCTAATCCCTAATCCCAATTGGGAATTGAGTATATATAAGGCCTTGATGGAGGCATCATAGTTATCAAGGGGTTCTCCCGTGCCCATAAGGACAATGTTTCCGACATGTGCGCCGAAGGACTCCACATCTTCTTGGATTCTAAGAGCTTCGTCCACTATCTCAGATGCAGTAAGGTTTCGAACGAAACCCGCTATTCCTGACGCGCAAAATGAACAAGCCCTCATGCAGCCGGCCTGCGTAGAAAGACAGGCGGTGATACCGTACTCATATTCCATTCTTACAGCTTCTATGGCGTTGCTGTCGTGTGTTTCCAGTAGGTACTTAACTGTGCCCTTACTGCCTTCTTTCTTAGATAGAACGTTAAGACGTGTTATAAACGCTGTTTCCTTAAGTCTTTGCCGAAGTGGAAGAGGCAGATTGGTCATCTCATCAAAAGAAGATGCAAAGTGCCTGTGGATCCATGAAAATATTTGGTCACCCCTGTACGAAGGCTGTCCCAGGGATACCATAAAATCACGCAGTTCGTTAGGTAGAAGGTTCTTGAGGTCTTCCACATAGATTCCTCCCGGTGAGTTAATTCATCTCAAGAATAGAATCTCCTCTTATCTACATTTTGAGAGGACATTGTCAATGCTCTATACGTTATTATAGACTGTAAAAAGGGGGGTTGTCATATGGATACACATCTGTACCTTGTAAGACACGGTACAACTGAATGGAACGAACTCAAGAGATATCAAGGCCATCGTGATCTGCCTCTGTCCGACGCGGGTAAACTGCAAGCTGAAAGATGCGCTATGCGCCTCCGAACGGCGGATATTGCTGCTGTGTATTCCAGTGATCTCACAAGGGCAATGGATACTGCATATTCAATCGCGAAAGCCCATGAACTACCTGTGATTCCTCAAGAAGCGCTTCGCGAGATAGATGTCGGTAAATGGGAGGGTAAGAGCTTTGAAGAAATCAGAAGCAGATCAAGAGAGCTTCTTGAACCCTGGCTGCAGGACACCGTGAATAACCCTATCCCCGGGGGTGAGTCATATGCTCAACTCAGGGATAGGGTTATTCCGAAAGCCATGGAACTTATTTCGACTCATATAGGCTCATCCATATGTATTGTAAGCCACAGCGGCCCCTTGAAATTAATACTCTGCCATGCCTTAGGCATTGAACCTTCGGGACGCCTTAGATTTGAATTGACAAACGGCAGTGTAAGCGCGATTACGTGCTTTGACGACATCCGGATGCGAGTATCTTTTCTTAACGACACGTGTCATCTTGCTACTTGATAACGATGCCGAGCACTGCCACAAGGCCTAAGAGCACTTTCAAGAGTCCGTTTTCCTTACGCAACCCGTCAAGGTCCTTTGATGTTTGCGCCTTGTACGCTGCAAGATCCGATGACAGGCTTGTAAGTCCGCTTTCTAATGAGGTATATGTCGAGACCCTGGCGTTGCGCTCATTTCTTAGACCTTCTTCCAAACTTAGAGTTTTTCCGCGGAGAGCGTTTACGTCATCAGTTAAGGCCTCATCTTTTACTTCGGTTTTCGATGCAAGCTCAAGAACATCGGCCTCCAGTCGGGAAACAGCCTCTTTTGATGAGGCGATTTCCGCTGCCTGTTCGCTTACGGTAAAGGAGAGAGCGTCAACATCCTTTCGTATACTTGCTACTTGTGGCTCGAGAGAAGTAAGTCTCAAAACGGTAGCACTGAGATCTTCTTCGAGTTGAGCGACTTTTGTCTCATGGGTATTAACTTGCGTTTCCAGCTCTTTTAGGCAAGACTCTGTCTTCATAACACTCTCATGAGATTCGGCAATTTTCTCTGTAAGTTTGTTCTCCACTTGAGTAATGCGTCCTTCAAGCATTTCTGTGTCCTTCATAATCTCGGAGATTATGCTATCGACTTCAGCCTTCATCTCACGTTGGGTAAAAGTAAGCTTTGCAATATCCTCTTTTGTCACTTGATGAGCCTTATCGTATTCATCCATGGTTTTCTTAAACATCTCAAGATCACTGGCGATAAGGACAAGTTCTTCGCGAAACTCACCTGACAGTTTCCGTAATAGCTCGACGTCTTCCGGAGTTGCTCCAACCCGTCCGGAGCCTATCTCATTTAAGATTCTCGCTACCACCACAGCAAGAGTATACCTGTCCACAGCCTTCGTTCCTTGGAACGTGCCATCGCCGTACAGGCCTAGATATCCCTTATCCACAAGTAGTTTCACAGATTGGTACGCCCAGTGTTCTTTCGGCACATCCTTGATTTCCGCGCCTGCACTGTAACACGGAATAAGACAAACCGCAAGCGATACCAAAACAATACAGGAAATCGTATGGAGACGTGATTTTCCGGTCAACATGTAATTCCCTCCAATCATGGTTTGGTACGGTGCTACATTATTTGCTTGTGACAATTACGGATCCATGCTCAACTGAGCTGACTGCTAATTCCCCGTCCTTTCCTAAGAAGGACATGTTACGCAGGAGGACATGGCTTTGCCCCGGAGCTTTCGCCCTAAAGCCAATAGATGCCAACTCACCGGTGATATCCTTAGGTTGAGTCAGGCGTCCGTAAACATCAGTCAAGAGTCCTAACTGATTCTGAATCACCCCCTCATTCCACTCAGACATCCTTGTATCTTCAACAAAGACTGTTCCTCTGGATACATAGACAACTTCAACAACGGACGGGTCGAAGCATAGGTCGAATTTAACTTGCTGAAGCCCTTTTAAGTTACGCGCCCAGACTTTCACTATAAAGAAATCTCCTTGCTCTACCGGAGAGATAGGAGTTTCCAGTAGCAGCTTGGATCGCAACTTTGGTACGCCTATAGAGGCTGCTGATGACAGGCTTTCGGTGTTCCGCGCGTCTACTCTTACTCTGTAATCAAAAGCTCCTGCTTCGCCCAACGGCACAAGATACCATGCGATATCTGTGGTTTCGCCTGGCGCTACCTGCCCGGGAAACCTTGAAGCCCTTTCACTGGGAGCCAAGACGATGCCGTAGTCAGGTGTGAGGGTAGCTTTGACACCATACGCAGTCGCGCCGCCGGAATTCTTCACCTTAGCACCAATCTTCAGAGGATACGGATAAAACATATCATCCATCACTCCGAACGTAGACGGCGCTTGAATGTAGATGCTAAGTTCGGGAGGGGCCAGAATAGTCACCTCACGATATACCTGGTTCCGCTCAGCGTTCTCGGCTTCCACTGCCACTCCGTACCTGAGTGTGGTTTGCTCCGTTATGCCGGACATAACCTCCCATGCTATCTGGCGAGTTTCGCCTGACTCCAGGTGACCGAGACTTACTTTGTGTTTTGTGTCCGGAGCAAGAGCAAGGCCGGGAGGAAGGTT
>JAKPFY010000318.1 GCA_029551185.1 Bacillota bacterium | reverse complement strand
GAAATCCTGCAGTGATAATGTCAACGCTTCCGAGTTGTCGAACATCTTCATCTGTGACGGTTGTGATGTCATGCCATTCCACCTCGCCTTCCGTGTTGAAATTGGCTTTGTATGTTTGACGCCGGACCCTCAACTGGCCGACATCCCGCAGACTTTGCAACCCACCCCACCAGCTCCTCATATTCCTTCGTTTTTGGCGGCGTGTAGACATACGCCTTCCGGCCGTGGACCCCCAGACGGGGCCTGCCTTTCGGTACTGGTCGGCCGGGGATGGTCAGCTTAATCACAGAGCTCACCCCCGTAGATACCCAACCGCCGGCGACGGTCTATCTCAATCCGGAGTACTTCCAGTTCCCTCATTTCCATCAACGTCATTTCGCTCAACCTCCAATACGTGCTTCGCATAATCAATCAAATCATATGGACCAACCGTCATCTTGCATAATTCTTGATGCGAACAGAATTCCAACGCTTCAACACATTGTCGCAAAGCATCTTCAAGCTCCTTCACCCGCTGGAGCAGGCGGTTGCGTTCTTGGAGCAATGCGTTGCAGTTCATGCTTTTCACCCCCTCGTAAGTTTTTCTTTCCGAAAATGTGGTAGTCAGCTTAATCACATATCTCACCCCCGTAGATACCCAGCCGCCGGCGTTGGATTTTGCCATCACGTGCTAGATCTATCAGGAGGATTGCCACCTCATCACAGTCACGGTTTACAGCCTCGGCAATGTCCTCGAGACGTAATTTCGTGCTGGTCAAAGCCATCATGCATCTCCTCCAATCTTGAAAGTCTTGATGCGTTTGAACGCTTGTTCTTTTCTGTAGGAGGTCGCTCTGTTCTCCACGAGGACGCACATCTCGAGGAGCCGGTCGAAGGTCCGGGTGCCTATGCGTTCTTCAAGTTCTTCCAGATCACAGTTCGTTGTCACTATGAGGGGCTTCCGCCATCTGTAGCGCTGGTCCACAATGTAGTAAAGCATGCTCTCGGCCCACTCAGTCATCTTTTCAGCGCCCAAGTCATCGAGTACGACAAGATCAGCATCCTGGAGGACCGCCAGGATCTCGAACTCGCTCACCCGTGCATCTGCACGGTACGTTTCCTGCAGTTTCTTGAGCAGCGCCGGGACCGACCTGAATACGCAGGCCTTGCCCCTCGGTATCACCGCGTTGACAATGGCAGCCGCAAGGTGGCTTTTGCCGTTACCTGGGTTGCCAAACATGAGCAGCCCCTCGCCACTGACTTGGTGCCGGTCGAAATGTTCTGCGAAGTTTTTGGCCGCATCAAGGCAACGTTCGGAGCCTGGCCTTGCTATCCAGGACTCAAACGTGCATTCAGCAAACCTCGGGCCGAGTTCGGCAAGGTCGAAAAGCCTTTCGATACGTGCCTTTCGCTCATACTCCTTGCGTCTAGCCTCCTCTTGGGCCTGTCGTTCGAGTTCACACTTGCAGGTGCTGCGTATGTAGCGCGTCTCGCCGAACACTTCGATAACCACAGGCTCGACGATGTTACCGCACTCAGGGCACGTGTATCGGCGATCACCTGAGCACGAGGTCATCGTATTTGCCATGTTTTCGAGTACCTTCCGAAGCGGTACCACTGCTTCCATTAGGTTTCACCTCCATCTTCAGCCACTTATCCACCTGGCCGTCATTGCGGAAGATGAACTCAGGGGTGGCGTACACCTGACCACGGTCATTTTCTCCGCAGTGAAAGGGAGATGCTCGAATATTTTTCATAGCCGTAACAAGCTCGTCCACGGTGAAGGACTTCAGACGGGCTTGGATCTTGCGCTTGCGGTCAGCAGTGAGGGTAAGAGGCCTCGCCCACAAATCAGCGAAGATGCGGTTGTACTCGTCCATCACTCGTTGGACATCTTCGCTGTTGTTGCCTCACTTCTGCTTTTTATTTGCAGCGACCGTACGGTCGTCAACAACGCAACCCGCATCGTCAGATGCGGAAGATATATTCTCTTTCTTTTCTTTTTCTATGTCTCTTTCTATTTCTATTTCTGGTTGGTGACCGTACGGTGACCGTACGGTGACTGTAAGGATCGCCTACGATGTACCTGCCCGCACTTCTTGGTGTTTCCGCAGGTTGCCATGTAATCCAAGGAGGTAGCGGCACTTCAGGAGGAGACGGGGACCGGAGGCTTTGGTGCTTGTGGAAGTTTTTGAGATAGAGGCACTTCTTGCCTTCGGCTTCGTACGGGATAAGCTTGCCGAGTTCGATCAACTTGTCCCGATACCGCTTGAGAAAATCGAGGTCAACATCCAGGTCGGCCGGGTACAAATGTATCTTGAAAGCAAGCAGATCATCCTCTAGACAGCCGGAGTCATCAGCCAGTTGTATGAGGCCGATATAGAACATCCGGCCATCACGATCGAGGTGTCTGATTAACTCTGTATCTGTCCAGAACGCAGCTTTGATAATTCGATTGTGCATCCTCATTTCGGCTCATCCTTTCGGTTCATCACTGGCAATACCCCGCCCCGTCGTCGAGCCAGTGCGTCGTTCTGGCTCACCCACACCACCCACCTTGCCTTCCGTCACGAACGGGGCAGGGGATCAGTTATCTAGCCTTGGAGAGGTCGTTGTTCCATCTCCTGCTGTTCGGCGAGCTGTTCTATCCGGTAGCAAACAGCATCATATTCCGCCTTGGGAACGTCCTCGGACTTTTCAAAGCCATGTTCTTTGAGTGCTTGCTTGACAATGTCGGCGCTGCCCTTTGCCAGGGCCCACATGCGATTCACTTGCTTGCGGGTTATGGTGCCGTCCTGGTCATAGCGTCGTTGTTGCTTGCTCTCACGGACAGGGACCTCTTCTAGGTCCACCATATCCTCAATGTCTTGAGTGAAGATGTCGGACAGCGATCCGACAAGTAGCGCAGCATCCACCAGTGCTCTCTTCTTAGCCATCTTTAGCACCGTATTATCCAGTGTGTATGGGTCTCCCTTCCGGTACCTTACTTCTCGGGTATTCGCTGCACCGAGGCCCTCCGTGATTATCATGTCGCCATGCAGCAGCCTGCAGCGGATCTGATATTCGAAAAAGCCCTTCTCGAAGTCTCTTGTGCTGTCTACGATATCAAACTCCGATCTCAGGCCGAGCAGCATAAGGATTTTCTCAGCCCCCGGCTTATACAGAGTAGGTTTGTCTGTATTGGGTATCACGCCGTAGTCATGACCTTCGACGAAGCTTTGTCGGATGATTTGCTGAAACTGCCGTATCTTCGACATCGTGGCCTGAACCTGTTGAAGCTGCACATTATCGATAATTGCAATACTCTTGTCCTCCTGAGACATTTTCACTCCTCCTCTCATTTGATTGAAAAACGCCGGTACACACTTTCCTGTGCAAACCGCTGGTAAATGTCGGGATACTCCTTTTGCAAAGCCTTGGTGTCTAGTCGCTTTGCAACAACATTCTGCCAGATTACCTGTCTCCCATGGATAGCGCCTTTTTCTGCAGTCCCCAGCATTTCTTTGAGCTTGTTTGCGGCTTCATCTTTGATAAGCTGTATCCGCTTTTCTTCCTCGCAAGCTCGTTCATATTGCTGTATTAACTCAAAAGCCTCAAACGGCAGGTCAATTTCCTTGCCTTTTTCCGCTTCGGGATACAGCTTTTTAACAAGTTCCGTGCTGGCTTTAGTGCCATCTATCGGAGGCGGAATTCTGGTCTCCACCAAGTTCCAAAACTCCGTTTCAGCTTCGATTAGTTGACGGATGAAATAATTGTCCCTGGCAATTTTGTAATACTTGAATTCCTGCCCTCCGATTAATACAGCAACATACCAAGCTTTATACCCAGTCACTGCCATGTAATGCTGTACCTGTGGTATATAATAATCTGGCACTCCCATAGCCCAATCATCTGCTGAATATTGGCCTGCAGTCTTGCATTCAAGGCCTGCTTTGTGGCCTATGACCAGCCTATCTACATTGGCTATCATAAAGTGATGTTTTCTGTGCTGTAATATGGCGTTTCTCCGGCGTACTTTCAGCCCTGTTCTGGTCATGAATTCCCTGGCAACGATGTCTTCCAGCATGTTCCCCCAATACATCTTCTCGTTATCCGGTTCATCGTCTGCTGAAAACTCACCGGTCTTTTCCAGCCATACATCCATTGACGTTTTCCAGGGGTTAAGCCCCAGGATAGCTGCGGCATCGCTTCCGCCTAT
>JAKPFY010000290.1 GCA_029551185.1 Bacillota bacterium | reverse complement strand
TATGCAAGTTCTTGCGGGGACTTTCTTCAAACCTGCAATAGTCATCTTTCCGGAGCTCATCTCAGACAAGGATAACGTTCTTAAGTTTATGTCACATATTTCCAACATAAGCATGCCTCAAGAGGCCGCTCTTTCACAATTCCCGGCTCAAACTTGCATATACATTGATGCAAGCAAGGTTAACCTTGGGAGTCCAAATCTAAAAGTACCGGATGATCCTGGCGTCGTCATAATTCGAGAGCCGGTCAGGTACGATCCGAGAGGGTTGGCCGCCCATGTCATAGGCTACCTTGACGAGCAAAAGATTTCCGGGATATCCGGAATTGAGAAGGTTTTTGATAACCACCTGCGTAGCGGAGAAACCGGCTTTGTAGCGTCTTTTGTGGATGCCAGGCGCGTACCGTACATAGGCCTTGGAGTCAGATGGCTGTGTGACTCGGAAGGCACAACTGATGTAATTCTTACTATTGACCGCAAGACGCAGGAAATTGTTGAGGAAGTGATGGATGCCAGGGTTCCTAGGGGCGCAGTCATTGTTATGGAGCCCAAAACCGGCCAAGTGCTGGCTATGGCCAGTAGGCCGGCTTTTTCGCCCAACGATGTGGCAAAGGCTTTGACGCAGCCTCTATCGCCGATGATAAACAGGGCAATCACGCCTTATCCGGCAGGCTCAATACTTAAGATAGTAGTGGCAGCATGTGGCCTGGAGAATAACATTGTCTCCCTCTCAGAACGCTTCTATGACCCTGGATTCATAGATGTAGGCGCGAACAGGTTCAAGTGTTACTTACATGAAAGCGGAGGCCACGGGACTCTGTCCTTCTTGGATGCGATGGCGTATTCGTGCAATCCCGTTTTTATAGAAGTTGCGCTCGGAATAGGCGGAAAAACCCTTGTGAATTTCTATGAACGCTTGGGATTCGGGGCAACCACCGGCATCAGCCTGCCGTTTGAGCAACCCGGTCAACTCCCGGGTGCTTACTACATGTCTCCATCGGATACTGCGAATCTGGCAATAGGACAAGGCGAAGTGTCAGTGACCCCACTTCAAGTGGCTGCGCTCTTGTCTGTGATAGCCAATGGCGGCGAACTTATCTCACCGAAGCTGGTTCTCGGGATCAAACCCACTGAAGCGGAGGCGATACAAAGCGTTAAATCAGGCGTATCCCGTAGGGTGTTGTCACAAGACACATGCAGGCAGCTCACATTCATGTTAGAGTCAGTTACCCGATGGGGAACTGCGAAGGAGGCCTGGATCGATGAGCTCGGATCCTGCGGCAAGACCGGAACGGCTGAAACAGGACGACTCGACGCTGCCGGACGCCCCATATGTCACGCTTGGTTTGCAGGTTTTGCTCCTCTCCAAGATCCCCGTTTCGTGATCGTGGTCTTTGTTGAAGAAGGAGGCTCCGGCGGCGAAACAGCTGCCCCTATATTTAAAGAAATTGCCGGTCGGCTTCTTCTTCAATCTTCACACGACTAAGCTCACAAGAATAAAGGTAGCATCTCATCAAAAACTACCTAACCGGAACAAGCACTTTTTTCTGAACACATCATATTTATACTAATGAGTCTTTTTACCGGGGGTGGCTGATCATATGCTGGATCTCTTGATAGGTTCGGCTCTCTTTCTTCGTGGATTGTGGCATCTCATATCATATGTTTCATCCGGAAATGTATTCCCACCCCCTCTGTCTGAGGAGGAAGAGGCTAAGGTTTTGCTGCAAAAGGAACAAGGAGACGAAAATGCCAGGAAAACCTTGATTGAACATAATCTGAGGCTGGTTGCGCACATTGTTAAGAAATTTGACGGAGCGACGGAAGATCAAAATGATTTGATTTCCATAGGAACGATAGGCCTTATAAAAGCAATAGACACTTATAATCAGCACCGTAAGACCAGGTTGGCTACATATGCAGCCCGGTGTATAGAAAATGAGATCCTCATGCATCTTAGAGCCACAAGGAAGAACAAGACGGAGCTTCTTTTACATGACCCTATCGGGGCTGACAAGGAAGGCAATGAGATTACACTAATTGATGTCCTAGGAAGTGAAGCCGATGAAGTAGCCCTTAAGGTAGAAGCGATGTTGGAAGAAAAAAAGTTGGCGGAAAAGGTAGATAAGCTAACTTGCCGCGAGAAAAAGGTCATCGAAATGCGGTACGGACTCAAGGACGGCATACGCAGAACTCAGCGA
>JAKPFY010000288.1 GCA_029551185.1 Bacillota bacterium | reverse complement strand
TTCTACATCGTTTGAGTCACGATTGCAACATTTGATAATCATCTTTGACAGCCATTCGGGGATCGGGAGACTTACCCACAAACTCTTGACACAGTCAGAAGGGAGCTGATCCTAGCGAGTCAACTTTGGATATGCTATAATGGCTCTGCCAAAACTGCAGTCTTTAGGAGGCATGCCAACATGGAAGGAAACCTTATTGTCCATCTGACCAGCGGCAATTTCCAAGCCGAGGTCTTGGATAGCGAGCTGCCGGTCCTCGTTGACTTTTGGGCCGATTGGTGCGGCCCTTGCCGGCAGATTGCCCCTGTAATCGACGAGGTCGCCAAAGAGTATGAGGGACGGATGAAGGTGGGCAAGGTGAACGTCGATCAGGAGCAAGACCTGGCTGTTCGCTACGGCGTGATGAGCATCCCCACCTTGGTCATCTTCCAGAAAGGACAAGCAGTCGAACGGCTAGTTGGCGCCATGCCGAAAGAAGCCCTGAAACGAAAGCTAGATGGACTCCTTTAGCTGACAAGGGGAGCTGCTTGAGGCTCCCCTTCATCAATTCTCAAGCCCGCCTAAGTAATCCAAGCCGATGATTTTTCATTGAGAATAAACAGAATAAAAGTGTATGACAGGACATAGAGACAACAGAGGACAAATAGAACATAAATGCAGTTTATCCAAAATGGGGGGTATAGGTTAAAATCTGATCATAGGGAATTTACAAATGCTTGTATACAAGATGTAACATGGAGACCGGTTCTGGAGGGAAAGAAGTGTCCTTGATCCCCATCAAGAAGTCCACATCCGTCACCCAGCAGGTCTATGATCGTCTGTTGGAAGCGATGATGTCGTTGACTTTGCCTCCAGGACAGATGGTTTCCGAAAACAACCTGGCGGAACAGCTGATGGTCAGTCGCACTCCTGTACGGGAGGCCCTCAAGCGTTTGGAGCAGGAAGGGCTGGTACAGACGACGCCCCAGAAGGGCACACAAGTACTCAAGCTGTCTGCTGTCCAATTGGCTGAAGCAGCTGAGCTAAGACGCATTTTGGAGCTATGGGCGGCGGTGACTGCGGCTGACAAACTGAACGGGAACGATATCGACAGAATGTGGCAGGCCCAACAGACAGTCCAGGACGCGTTCAACGTTCAGGATTATATTCGGCTACTGGAGTGGGATGCGCTTTTTCATGAAGTCTTCCTAAGAGCTGCGGGGAATAGCAAGGTGGTACAAACGGTCAATCTGATGAACTTCCAGATTTGGCGGTTTCGTTTGCTCTGGCTGAGGACGGGAGAGGGAACGGAGCGCATGCTAGTAGAGCACGAGGAACTGGTGCGTGCCTTGGAGAGGCGGGATTTGTCTGTGTTGCCCACGATTATGAGGCAGCACATTGATTTCGCGGAGCATATTCCCAGAGTTCGGAGTGTGTGGCCGGACTACTTTGAATAGAAGGGGGTGGAAGGGGTCAACAACGTGCTCCAAACATGCTTAGTCTGAGGAGGGATGAAGAATTGAAGAACAGCATTTAGGATTCGTTATATCTTCTATCGGGACAATTCCCCGAACCTCTAAACGGTCTGGATACACCCACAGCTTAATCTGCAACCTGTCGAGCAGT
>JAKPFY010000279.1 GCA_029551185.1 Bacillota bacterium | reverse complement strand
CTCTACCATCTGAGCTACCTCGGCACAATGTCTATTGACAATCATATGTGGTTTATGCAGGAATGTCAAGTCAATTTTTTTGACTACACCGTGGCTAGGTAGGACAGGATTTAGCAGACAACCTACTGTTTCTATTACAGGCGGGGCTTATATGTTAGGATACACTCACTGGACCGCTCGGCAACTGTCAGCCTGCTACTCATGAACCCATTTATAGTGTAGTTCCGTTTCTCCCTGAGTTGTCCACTTGACGTGAGTATGACAGAGAATCCTAGTAATGCCATTATGCTACCCAAAAAGAGCGCCTCCCCAAAAAGGAAGCGCTCTTCACCCAATCACGGCTACACACCATGAACTGACCAACTGCTCAGTCACGGTCAGCGAAGTCTCTGTCCCTCATACACTACTTGTTGTCTCGTGCGATCGCATCAAGAACATATGCAGTGGTCTTAATCCCTTTGATAAACAGGTCAAGATCGAAGTTCTCATTTGGTCCGTGGTTGCTCTCATCGGGATTAGCATAAGGCACGGAAACAGTGGGTATCTCAAGAATCTTGGTAAAGACATATTCAGGACAGCTTGCGCCTGATAGCGGAACTACCACCGGGTCAGTGCCCCACGCTTTTGCAACTGCAGCGACAATAGTCTTGGAAACCGGCAGTGTTAAATCAGTACGGGAAGGATACATCTTCCCGTGCTTAATGACTTCAGCTTCCGGCAAGTGCTTCTTGACATGCTTCTCTACCAGGTCGAATATCTCATCAGGATCTTGATTCGGAACCAGTCGCATGTCCATTTTGCAGATAGCTTTATAAGGAACAATCGTTGCCATGCCCTCACCTATATGCCCGCTCCTTAACCCGGAAATAGTCATAGTAGGCAGGAACATATGAGCCTTCATGGCATCGATAGGATCCCATTTCGGTCCGGTGCCCGGATGTCTTACTCCCTCGAAGTAGTCTTCAACATCAAATGGAATATCCTTGACAACTTCTTCTTCAGCCGGGGTTATAGGCCTGACTTTATCATAGTAGCCTTCCACAAGCACTCTGCCGTCAGGAGATTTCATGGTGCTGAGTAAATGAACCATACGCCATGCCGGGTTAGGAATTAAGGCGCCATAGTGGCCCGAGTGACAATCCCTGATGTTTTCTTCCAAAACGATTTCCGCGTCGATGATTCCCCTGCACCCGAAGAGAACTTGAGGTTTACCCGAATAATGAATAGGGCCGTCAGAAAAATAGCATACGTCAGCTTTGAACAGTTCCTTATTCTCCTCAACCAAGTCTGCAAGATTTATGCTGCCGCTCTCTTCTTCGCCGTCCAGGAGAAACTTGACACTGCACGGAAGCTCTCCGCAGGCCCTTATGAAACCACCTACAGCAATTATGTGTGTAAGAAGTTGCCCCTTATTGTCTCCGGTGCCCCTCCCATACATACGCCCGTTCCTGATGCTAGGCTCAAAAGGAGGAGTATCCCAAAGGTTCAAATCACCTACAGGCTGCGTGTCGTAGTGTCCGTAAAACATAACCGTGGGAGTCCCGGGCACTATCCTTTCTGCATATACCGCAGGCAAACCCGCAGTAGGCATAATCTTAGCATTGAGACCTACCTCAGTCAGCATATCGCAGAGAATCTTGGCGCACTCTTTGACGCCTTCTCCGGTCGAGCTAACGCTGGGCTGCCTAATGAGTTTCGCCATTTTCTGAATGCTTTCGTCCCTTGTTGAATCGATCCAACTCAAAACTTTGTCAAGTGATGTCATGTTAAGCTCCCCTCATATTATGAAAGTCAGTAGGATATTAGTTGTTTAAGGTGACCTCCGGCGTTTTTTCCTTTGGTTGACGATGAGCGCTTCTTTGCGAGGTACTTCTCTCCCAAGCGTGAATAAGAAGCGCTGCACCGATAATCCCGTAGCCTATAAACACCCGGAAATACTCACCAATCTGAGCATTTCCCATAAGGCGTTGGCCGGCCGCAGGAGATATGATGAAAAGAAGCTGAAATAGCAACGTTCCGATAAGTCCCTGGCCAACCGTTGCCCTGGATACGGTTGCACCCCCGACTAAGAGAGACGCAATTGCGACAGTGCCAATCTGTTCATGACTGTTGAAGGTGTTCATAGTGCCTATATTCTGAAGGAATATCACCTGTCCGATTGCAGCAAGAACCGTAGACATGACCATTGCAGTAATCCTGGTGCGGTCCACATTGATACCTGCGACAGAGGCAACGCCCATGTCCTGGCCTACCGCCCTTAATTCCTGGCCGAGTTTGGTTTGGTAAAGCCACCGTATACCAAAACACAAAAGAATTACAACGATAATAGGAGCTAAGGGAATATCAATCCCAAAAAGCCTCAGCCTTATAAGGTTATCAAGAGCATACTTGCAGTATTTGAGCTCAATTGTGCCGCGCAATCCGACACCGTTATCCAGCATGATTTCTGGGTTCTTGATTGGAAATACCGTGCCTGCCATGAACAAGAATACCAACTGATATATGCCGTTTACGGCAAATCCCAGCATCATACTGGTTATCATTTCCCTGCCCCGCGCCTTGTTCAGCACGTGACCTGCGGATATACCTAAGACTACAGCAATAGGCATTGCCAAGATTATTGCAGTAATCAACCCTAACAATCCGGGCAGTTTGTAGTGAGTTGCAATAATCAACCCAACTTGCCCTGCCATAGCGCCGAGCACTATAGCAAAGTTCAGTCCAAGTCCTGCTGTAACCGGTATTATCAGTGATAGGACTAAGAACCAGTTTCGGGCTAATCGAGAAATCAATTCTTGAGCAATATACCTAAGGTTTTGACCGCTTATGAGCACGCCTAAAACGCACATGCATAAAAACAACACCGGAACGGCATTCTGCCGAATTCGTTGTTTCACTCGCCATCACCTTCTTTCCGAGTCAAGGCGTAAAGGATCATAGTATTGGAAATGATGGTTTTGGCAACTTCAGAAATATCTCCCTGTATCATGCTACGAGTCACAGGTAATGAAATGGTCAAAAGCGTTTGGAACAATGCTGTGCCAAGCACAGCGTTCCAGACAGTCGCTTTCCGGGCACTGGCGCCGCCGATCAAAACAGCCGCAACTGCGGGAAAAGACATCATCAGCGGGGCCATATAGAGTTGAACGTATCCGAAACTCTGACAGTAAATTACCATCCCCATGGCTCCCAAGGCAGTAGATAAAACAGTGCCAAGCACCCTCATTTTGTCGACATTAACACCGCATGATGTGGCAAATGCCGGATTGGCGCCGGCAATCTTCATCGATACACCCAGCCTTGATCTGAAGAAAACCTCAAGAAACAAGCAAGCCAGAGCAAAGGCTAACAGCAGTCCTACAGGAATTTCTACACCCAGTATCTTGAACTTCCAAAGATTATCAAGGATTTTGGCAAGAGAATCATTAACAGCAAGTGTCATACGAAGGCCCTTGCCTCCTACTACCCAAATCATTTCTGGGTTTTTGAACGGGGCCAGAAGCCAAAACATGCACATCCCTGAAACAATAGAAAATCCGGCATATGTGCCGATCATCATTTCTTGACCGCGCACTTTGTTTAGGATCAGTCCATATAAGTACCCTGCAGCAGCTCCCAAAACACATGCTATTAAAAGCGCAGTAATAAGGCCTAGAAACCCCATCAGTTCGAATTCCATTACCACTAACATGCCAATAAGCCCGGCAATGATACCGATGGATAATCCGAAGTTTAGGCCTGCTCCCGATTGTACGCTGGGAACCATTGCAAGCACCATGACTCCGTTCATTCCTATCCTGACCAATGAATTACTCAAAAGCATCGAGGTAGGCAAGCGGTTGACACTGGCAATTATCAGCAATGCCACAAGAAATAATATTATTGTCAGTCTTGGAAGCCCGATTTTGTTGATTAATTGCTTGAAGGAATCAATCACTTGGAATCCCTCCTTTCCCCGCCATACAGAATCCAAATTCGGCGTCAGGAGCATCAGGATCCAAAATCCCACAAATCCTTCCCTTGTACATGATGGCTATTCGGTCACACATAGATCTCAATTCTTGAAGTTCAGAGCTTATCATAACAACAGTGATGCCATTCTCCCTGTTGAGGCTCTTTATCATGCTTAAGACCCGTTCTTTTGCGCCAACATCTATACCGCGTGTGGGTTCTGAAACCAGGAGCAGCCGGGGTTCCATCGTTATGGCTTTTGCCACACACACTTTCTGCTGGTTGCCGCCGGACAATCTACGAACACTCTGCTCAGGCCCTGTACACTTGATTTCCAGCAAAGAGATCATCTTATTGGCATGCTCTCTGATGGCTTTTCTGTCCAGAACCGAGACAGGCAAGGGACCGACTCTCTTAAGGAATTTCTTCCTGCTGATCATACTTGCTAAGGCTATATTGTCTTCAATAGATTCATCAAGCAACAGGCCAACGCCTCGCCGATCCTCGGAAAGAGACACCAGCCCTGCTTCCAGTGACGCCTGAGCGTTGTTTAAGGGAATTTCTCCGCCGTCAAAGATAAGAGTGCCTGAAGAAGGATAAAGCCCCATTATGCCATTGGCAATACCCAGCTTCCCATGACCTGCCAGCCCGCCTATTCCAAGAATCTCTCCTCTTCGAACCGTCAGATTAGCGCCATTGACGTACTCGCCGGGCATATCTACGTATAAATCGCGGATCTCCAAGATGTTGCCTTCATCTATAGCTCTTCCGGATTCAGCCGTTTTTGAGCGGCTAATCTTTCTACCTACCATCATTTCAGCAATAGCTTCCAGTTTAGTCTCTGTCTTAGGCATAGTAGCTATCACTTCACCGTCTCTTAACACAGTGACGGTATCAGCTATTTCACATACTTCCTCCAGCCTATGACTGATAAACAGCACTCCGATACCTGATTCCGCAAGTTTCTTCAATACGGAAAGGAGTCTTGACGCTTCTGTTTCAGTCAAAACTGCAGTAGGTTCATCCAGTACCAGCAGGGACAAATCCGCCTTGTCTATTTCCCTGGCTATTTCGATAAATTGGCGATAGCCAACAGGCATACCGACCAAAGGCAACCATTCATCTATGTCCATCTCAATCTTGTCCAATGCCCGCCTGGTGTCGGAGCCCATCTTCTGTAAATCAAGCGTCTCGAGTTTGTTGCCTGAAACCCCTGAAAACCAGTTTGGTTTAGTAGGTTCGCGGTTTAGCTTGACATTCTCGGCCACAGAAAAACCGGGCAACAGCATGAATTCCTGATGGACCATGCCTATACCGGCTTCCATTGCTTTCTTCGGGCTCTCAATTTCGGCCTTTTTCCCCTTAAGCCAGACCTCGCCCGTAAACCCGCCTGTTTCATGGATAACCGGCATACCAAAGAGGATATTCATTAGGGTGCTCTTACCTGCCCCATTCTCCCCGACCAATGCATGTATTTCTCCGGGCTTCACGGACAAGCTGACGTCTCTTAGCACAGAGTTGCCTCCGTACTCCTTGGAGACGTTCTTGACTTGAAGCACCCAGTTGTTGTCCAATTGATATCACCTCTGCTTCCTTAGGACAAGGCAGCAGGACCTAAGGAGGCTCTGCTGCCTGTTAACGTTAACGCTAAGTTAGTTCCTATGGCTGAGCTGATTTAGTTCTCAGCGCCGAAAATGTGAGAACCTGAGATTACTACGTAGAAATTGATGTCATCATAGAGCTGTCTGACAAACATATCATTGCCTGCTTCTTTCTCCAACTGATT
>JAKPFY010000262.1 GCA_029551185.1 Bacillota bacterium | reverse complement strand
TCGCCTCCAAAGAGGGAGCCTTGGATGTCTCTTTCTCCATACCGCACCTCCATTGCCCGTATTGCGGCTTCCAACACTTCTTTTTTCGTTGGCGGTGTCCGCTCGCCAAACAGCACTTGTTGCTTTGGGTCTCCGGCAGCTATGACAGTATCTGCATACGCATGCAGGAGTTCTGTTATTTTTTTTCTACTCCTGCTATACTTTTCAAATGTAGCTAATAATTCCTTGGCAAATGGCGAAAGCTCTTCCTCGAACATCGTCATTTGCATCATATATTCTTTAACAGACATCCCTTGTTCTCGTAACTCTGATAGCTTCTTCATGGCTGCTGCTATATCTTCGGTAATGTCCAGGTCAAATAGATGGCCTGCTTCTATTCGCTCCTTAATATCTGCCAGTCTAGGAGCTACAATAAGCATTGCACCAGTGACGTTTCTAACGTTGTTGTCCGGCGATTCTGCAAGTTTCGCCATAGCCGTAGGATCTCCATAGGCACGTGCAAACACGGCGTTTCTAATGCGTGATATGCCCTCTTGCGAAAGACCGCCATCAGCAGTCATGTAACGTCCTCGTTCTGTTGGGCCTACGACTTTATCCATGAATACTCGTATGAAATCACGGTTCGCTACTGTGTTAATTTCTCCATCTTCGTTAGGTCGGAATAGGGTCATAAGGCTTCCGGACATCCGCTTTGCATCTGCCATTGCTTGCTCTGTTGCGGACATGGCTGCTACCGCAGCTTCGTTGGCTTCACGCACAAACTGTTCACGGTCAAGGTCTGTCTTGCGAATCCTGACTAATACCGGAGACTCCATATTCTCTAGTGTGGCTCTGTCGAGTCCGAACCTATCCGCATTCGCTGCAAGCCATGCCTTGTATTTGGCAGCACCAGGCTTGCCTTCTTCGTAGACACGCTTCAATGCAATAACACGGGCATTGCCGGACTCTACCACTCCGTCAGGCCCAACAATAGGCGCCCCTTCAGATGCTTTAGGCGACTCGCCCAGGAATTCAGGCTCAAGCATGTTAGCAATGCGAGTGATCTGTGCCTCGCTTGCTGTCCTCGCCCTCTCGCGTGGTTGCAATTCTTCAGGGAAGCGGGGGTCTTTTATTAATGCTGTGTTGTGGGAAGAGATTAGGCTGTCAGCTTCGATAATCGCATACTCTACATCAACAGCAGTCCCGCGTTCGGTCTTGACTGTTACGCGCTTACCTGTCGTTGCAGGCTCAACCGGAGGAAGTGGTTCTCGTGCCGGCTCAGATGCTGGCACTTCAGGCTCATGCTGCACTTCGGCTGTCTCAGGTTGTGTCTCAGCCTCTATTGGCTTAAATCTATCGTCAAAGTCTGCGCCATATATTGGATCTACAGGGTGGCTACCAGTCATGCCGTTTTCCCATATAATATTCCAGCTTGCACCATCAGGGCTGATACTAGCCATAACAGGCGTATTCGTAAGAGTATCAATATGCGTGGGCTTAAAGTCTACAGTCTGTGTTTCACCCTGCAAGAGAGCGGGAGACACGCTATCGAATATCTCAAAGAATGCCTTAGCGTCCATCTCAGGCTTCAGTTGCCTATCTCGCACAAACTGGCTATATGCTGCTTGCTTCTCTATCCCTCTTGCCTTATAGTCTGCTGCCAAGTCAGCAGCGTTTGCCGTTAGTCTATTGACAGGCGCTTTGATAGTAACCGTTTTTGTGGCTTCCGGTGACACATCAGGAACCTTCTCAGGCAACGCAGGCATAGGCTCAGGCTCACTAATAGGCGCGGGCGAAGGTGATTGTATGGGTGCTGCTTTTTCAGGCGCTGTAATCGCGTCTGGTGGCGCAGAAGGCTTTACAATAGGCCCAAGCATTACCGGTTGCACTGCTGGCGCAGTAGGCTCCACTACAGGTGGTGTAGGTGCTTGCTGTTCGACTGGTGCTGACTGCTCAGGTTTAGGCGCAGGTATTGCTGCAGGCGCTTGTGGTGCGACTGGTGCTGACTGCTCAGGTTTAGGCTGTGGTTCATGTTCAGATTCAGGTTCTGCTGTATAGCCTGGTCTTGGATCAACTTGTGGCTTGATATATCTGCCCAGTCTTGACAAGTATTCACTCACGTTATCTCGTACTCGTTCGGGTAATGTCTTATGAAGCATTCGCAGATGTTCTTGAGCAATTTTCTCTGCCTCTGCTAAAGGTGCTATTTGTGTTAATATGGCTTCCTCTGTCGCTTGCCCAGCCCCTTTTGCATATTCGGCAGTGAGTATCTCCTTCATCTGTTTCCTCTTGCCAGTATGTAGCTCTTTTTGTATAGCTTTAAGCTGCTCTTCTGTCAAATATCCCTTTGGAGGCCGTTCGACTCCTAGCGATTTAAACGACTGCTCTATCTCTTTTTGCACCCTTGTCTTTTCCTTTAGGATAGCATCTCTTGCCTTCATAGCTGCTAGACGTTCTTCGGGAGATATGGCTAACTGCGCTGCATCGAATAAAGCCATCGCAAGCATATCCATTGCTATACTCTTTGCATATAGTTTGACATTCTTATCTTCAGCAAAAGGATAAGCAGCAATGCCCCCGCCTATAGCAGAACCTGCTCCACGCATCAAGGCTTGCAGATAGATGCCGGCTTCAGGTATTGCCATGTTGATAAGCTCTTGAGTAGCAATTCCTCCAAGCGGTGCCCCTGCGCCAAAGGCTATATCCCTTGCTAAGTCCTTGCCTGTAACAGACTCCGGATCGGCTACCTTATGAGCACCCCATTTAAGCGTTCTACCAAGTGCGCCAGTTTCTAGACTAGCAGCAATCGGGGGTAATGTTTGCTGCACTGCTTCGGGCACGAGCGCACCAACCAGTGCTGCTGCTGATTGATAGTATGCTATTAACTGCGCTAACTGGCTTGCAGTTGCTCCTATAAACTTTGCTGCTGTATCCACTGCCGGTATCCCTGTAGTCGGCATTTCTGTCGGGAACGCTGTTTGTCCTTCAGGAATAGGCTCGTAGCGTCCAAAGACAGGATTATAACGCACACCTTCACGTGAAGCAGCGTATGCTTGGTCTAGCGCCCTCTTGCCTCCTGGGAGCTGCTCAAAGCCAGCGTGGGCTGCACGCCCCAAGGCTTGGCCAATGACAGCAAGCGCAGGCATTGTGCTTTGCTGAGATTCCGGCGGCGCCTGCGGTTCGGCAGGTTGCGCAAATGTAGCCATGCGCTCAGGACTCAGCATACCGGCTGTCGGAGCAAGGGCCTGGTTTATGGCGGCCAGAACATTGGCAACACCAGGTGCTCTTGCTGCAAATTCTGGATGGATACCCTTGGCCTTCCATTCTTGTTGATACTGCTGCCAGAATTTTTGTAGCTCCGCTTCGTATTGCCTTAGCTCTTCTTGATGTTTTTGCTTTGCCTTATTAGCATCGTCTATGACGCTATAGAATACGTCAACGGGTATTTTCATTCATACCACCACTTATCTTGTCGTGCCCCTTATTTTTTCAAGGAGATTTTCGATATAGTCTATCCCTGGTTCTGTTTGCGGTGGTTTCTTACCGAATAGTTCAGTCAGCGTTCGTCGTGGTTGTTGTGGTATCCCAGGTGCACCAGCAGGCGCAGGGCCTCCTTGCACATACCGGACAGCTTCAAGTTCTAGTTTTCTGTACTCATCAAGCCCTATTAAGGTTATAATTTCAGAAGCATGTTTTTGCAGGTCTTCAAGGTA
>JAKPFY010000258.1 GCA_029551185.1 Bacillota bacterium | reverse complement strand
AGTCTATAAACCCGTTTTAGCTGCAATGCAAATCTTGACAATATTGTATTCTTAATATTATCAATATTGCAGGAATATTTGTTCCCAGCTAGAGAGAGAATGAATCTTGTCTCTTAGTTGTCGACCTCCCGGGGTTTTTACACTACCGGAGGTCGACAACAGAGAATATCCTGTGTCCGATTCGTTGATGTAATTCTATTTTAAGTATACCAATAATGCAATCATTGTCCAGTATTTACCTGTATTCCTGAGTAATTCTAAGTAGCTGGCAGAAAATACAAAAGGCTGCTGTTGGCTGAGATGATAGGATCAAGTCGTATTGTAGGGGGATCCTGTATCATGGTTACTCACGATATAGGCCTTTTGGGAAAGGCTGATAGGGTGTTTGCCATGAGTGATGGAGTGCTCACAATGAAAGATGCGATATGTTAGTGAGTTGGTTTTTCCCGAAAAGATGTTAGGTCCGAGACTGCAAGACCTCTCAGTCAATTGTGCTCTGTCGGGATGACTCCCGTCAGCCTACTATCTTAGCATGTATTCAGGTAAATTAAAGTGGCAGCAGCCAAGCGTACTCAGCCACTGCCACTCCATGATCCATAAGCTATTGCCTACAACTTGCAACTCGTGCTAATACCCACCGTTTTACTTTACAACAAGCTCCAACGGAACAGGTATGAACGCATCCACCTTCACGCCTTCAAGGATCTGCTTTGCAGTATCCACTGCCATGCTTCCCATAACGCGAGGCTTCTGTGCAACTGTAGCGACTAACTTGCCGTCTTTTACTGATTTCACTGCATCGTCTGTAGCATCAAAACCAACTATCTTTATAGCTGACAGCCTGCCGGCAGCTTCCACAGCCCTCAGTGCGCCAAGCGCCATCTCGTCGTTGTGGCAGAAGATACCGTCAATCTCCGGTTGAGCCTGGAGTATGTTCTCCATAACTGTCATGCCTTTCGCTCTGTCAAAGCCTGCTTCTTGTCTTGCGACGATCTTGATGTCAGGGTACTTTTTCATCACTTCGTTGAAGCCTGTCCCTCGGTCGCGTGCAGCAGAGGTTCCCGGTATGCCCTCGAGCTCTACTACTTTCCCTTTATAACCCACCAGTTCGGCTAAGTACTCCCCGGCCATTCGACCGCCTTCCACGTTATCGGATGCAATGTGGCAAACGACTTCCCCGCCGTCTGCACCTCGGTCAACGGTAATTACCGGTATCTTCGCTTTGTTCGCTGCTTTGATTGCAGGGACTATGGCTGCAGAGTCACAGGGATTGACCAGAATGATACTGACCCCTTGCTGAATGAAGTTCTCTATCTGCGACAGTTGCCTGTTAGGATCGTTTTGCGCGTCAGCTACAGTAATGCTTAACCCCGCCTTATCGGCTGCCTCCAAAGCTCCGTCCCTCAAATCCACAAAGAACGGGTTATTGAGAGTAGAAACTGCCAGACCGATTTGGGGAGCAGCAGCACTGGTCATGGAAGCAGCGGCACCCCCTATCATGAGCACACACAGTAACATTGACAACGTCCTAGTCAACTTCATTATAAATGCCTCCCTTTTTAGGATACTGTTAATCGCCCGGGAACTCTTAACACGCCTGCACTACACCGGCATTATTCCATTATTCACCTGAACTCTCCAATCACTCCCCCTTCCTGTTTCAACAGTCTATCCTTAGAAAAGACCTTCAACTCCCGAGTACAAAATGACATTGGCGTACGGTCTGAATTCACCGGTCCTGACAACTGCCTTTGCAGACTCTGTCAGTTCCTTCAACTTAGAGTGGGGCACAAACTTCACTTTGTCCTCGCCCAAGGCTTCTGTCACAACTTGGACCGCCTGCAGGTTTTCGCTCGTTGCTTCCTCAGCCATAACCGCTTGTTCAACTTGTAATTCATTGACAATGGCATGGAATACCTGACTGAAAGACGGCACCTCTCTCACCAAAGATAAGTCTATCCTCTCAACTCCCTGCGGGACGGGGAGTCCTGCATCACATATGACAATTGAATCTGTGTGTCCCATACTAGCTATGGCTCTGCACAAAGCGGGATTGATTATGCCGGATTTCTTCATTATTCACAGTCCCCTCATTTTGATCTTCTCACCTTGAATCAGCGGTGCTGTGGAACGCTTTGTCCATAAGCACAGCCGCAAGAATCACAGCGCCCTTTGCCACATCCTGATAGAATGGGGATACATTGAGCAGGTTGAGTCCGTTTGCCAGCACTCCTATGATGAATGCACCTATGAGTGTTCCCCGTACTCCGCCCTCGCCTCCGGACAGGCTCGTCCCCCCGAGGATAACTGCAGCAATAGCATCAAGTTCATATCCTGCCCCTGCGGTAGGTTGGGCAGAAAGCAGTCTGGCCGTTAAGATTACTGAAGACAATCCTGCCAGAAAACCGCACCACACATATACCAGCATTTTGTTTCTTTCAACGTTTATTCCCGACAGTTTACAAGCCTGCTCATTTCCGCCAATAGCATAGATGAGACGTCCGAATTTTGTCTGGTTTAGGACGAATCCCACAACTACATAGACTGCAGCCACAATCAGCACAGGCACCGGAATTCCAGCTATGAACCCACCGCCTATCATGTCAAACACAGGGGAATCAACCAGTAAAGGCCTGCCTTCTGTATAGACAAGGGTAAAACCTCTGGCAAGCGCAAGTGTCGCCAGAGTAACGATGAATGGCGGAAGCTTGGCATATGAGACAAAGAAACCATTGACAGAGCCGATCATAAGCCCGACTCCCAACGCTGCAAGCACAGCCAGCCACGAATTGCCGGTAGCCTGCAGCGCCCCTGCTGCAAGACATCCTGCCAAGGCTACAGTCCCGCCCACCGAAAGATCTATCCCCCCGGTGAGAATTACCATGGTCATCCCTGCAGCCAGTGCTCCATTGATCGCTACCTGCCTCATTATCGTTAAGAAGTTCGAAACGGCAAAAATCTAGGATTCAAGAATGAAAGCGCGATAATCATAGCCAAAAGTATGAAGGCCATCCCAAAACGTCTGAGAACATCGATAACAGATTTAGGCTCCAACAGCGCTACCCCCAGTCGCCAATCTCATTACCGCTTCCTGCGTGCATTCTGCACCGGTCAGCTCCCCTACTACCTTGCCTGAATGCATCACCATGACTCTATCGCTCATCCCCACAACCTCCGGAATCTCCGAGGATATAAGGAGGACCGCCTTCCCGTTGCAGGCCATCTCTCCTATGAGTCTATAGATCTCAGCCTTTGCTCCCACATCTATGCCACGCGTAGGCTCACACATAATCATCACGTCAGGGTCAACAGCCAGCCATTTCGCAAGAACGACCTTTTGCTGGTTGCCCCCGGATAAATTCATTACAATCTGCTTCGGGGACGGCGTTTTTATATCCAATTTTGCTATCTTGTCCGCCACAATGCTTGCTTCCGCTTGGTGAGAAAGCACACCCATATGGGAGACATTATCCAACACCGTGAGGGTTATGTTCTTTGAGACGGAAAGCAATTGAACAAGACCTTCTTCTTTTCTGTTCTCGGTTACGAGGCCTATACCCGTCCTCACGGCTTTCCCGGGAGATGATATTTTCATAGGCTTGCCTTTTAGGATCACATCTCCGCCATATATTCGCTCTATTCCAAAGAGGGCTCTTGCAAGCCTAATCTGACCTGCGCCCATGAGCCCTGCAATTCCAAGGACCTCGCCTTCGTGAACCGTAAAGGATATGCCCTGCCCCATGGGATCCAGAAGCAGGTTCCCAACTTCCATTACAGGCTTGCCGATATCAACCTTGGGTTTGTCGTACATGCCTGTAAGCTCACGGCCTACCATCTGCTTAATAACTTCATTCCTGGTAAAATGCGATATAGGCGAGCTTGAAATTACACGCCCGTCTCTTAGAACAGTAAGCCTGTCAGATATCCGAAAGATTTCATCAAGCTTATGAGAAATATAAACTACAGCCATACCCTTTGATACGAGGGCCTGTATCACGTTAAACAATCGATCGACTTCCACATTGGACAAGGCAGCAGTAGGTTCATCCATCACAAGAATACGGGTCTTCCTGGACAAGGCTTTAGCCACTTCCACTATTTGCTGCTCTGCTACTGTCAGTGAACGAACAGGTGAGGAAACTGAAATGTCCACGCCAAGATCGTCCAGGATCTCCCGGGCTCCGGACGCCATCGCTTTCTTATCAACTAAGAATCGAAGCCCGGGCCTTGAAGGCATGTCCGATAGCATTATGTTTTCGGAAACAGTCATCTGCGGCACAAGCGTAAACTCCTGATGTACCACGCTGATGCCGTACTCGGAAGCCTGACGCGGTGAATTAATATCAACAGGCTTACCTTCGATCAGGGTTTCACCTGAATCCATACTGTAGACACCGGCTAAGATCTTTATGAGAGTGGACTTTCCGGCTCCATTCTCACCGACCAGCGCGTGCACTTCACCCGGCCATAACTGAAAGTCGACTTTGTCCAACGCCTTTACCCCGGGGAAACTCTTCGATATGCCCTGCATGGCAAGGAGAGGCGTATCCTTGTTATCACCCATTGCCATCGCCTCTTTTCTCGACCGACAAGAATTCTTCCACTTCGACACGGGTTGGCAGAGAAGGTTGCGCTCCGAGTTTAGTCGTAGCAAGTGCAGCAGTTGCCTGAGCAAAAGATATCAACTCTACGACATTAATTGAATTTCCCAAATGCTCATCCAGCGCACATGCTAAAGCCCCGACAAACGCATCACCTGCAGCAGTGGTATCCACCGCATCAACCTCGTAGGCAGGGAAGGAAAGGCCGTTACAGTCAAAAGAACCTACATACACACAACCCTTATCTCCCAAGGTGATAATGACATGGGCGCCTGTCGCTTCAGCCAGCCTCCCGGCGGCTTCTGCGGCAAACTCCCGACTTAGGTCCTCGCGCATCCTATCCTCGTCGAGCTGATCCCATCTGCCCAAGAGACGGAGGAGAGATATTGCTTCCGTCTCATTTGGGATTAACCAATCCGCAAAGGTTAATATCTCAGGCTTAATCGGAACCATGGGCGCGGGATTGAGCACTGTCATAGCATTACACTTTCTTCCAAGTTTGAGCGCCTGGAAAACAGCTTCCGTCGGTGTCTCCAACTGCACCACAATAACATTCGCCTCTTGAATTCGAGTTTCGGCAGCTAACACATGCGAAGGTTCCAGCGCAAAGTTTGCTCCCCTGTTTACGACGATAGTGTTCGTCCCGTCCTGAGCTACAGTTATGTAAGCTGCGCCTGTTGATTCTCTTGAATCAGCCTTCACCCCGGAAATATCCACTCCTGCCTCTTCCAGACACTCAACTAAAGCACGGCCTGCCGCGTCTCGCCCTACACGACCTACCATGTATACGCTGGATCCCAACCGCTCGGACGCAACCGCCTGGTTCGCGCCTTTCCCTCCCGGAGCAGTGGAGTATCCGGCTGTAAAAACCGTCTCTCCCCGCTTAGGAAGGTTTGGAACCTGCAATATGTAGTCCATATTAAGACTTCCCACAACCACTATGCTCACGCCAAAGCGCCTCTCCTTTCCACAGTGGAATCCCTGACAACCAACATAGGCTGTAGAATCTCCTCCAAGCGTGGCGCCTTTGGTTCAGACATTCGCCTGATTACCGTCTCTGCGGCAATCCAGCCCATTTCGTATTTAGGCTGGGCAATAGTCGAGAGGCGCGGACGCATTACTGACGCAATATTGATGTCGTCGTATCCCATGACAGCTACGTCAGTAGGGACACTGAACCCGCTCTCCTCCAGGGCTGTCACTGCGCCTACCGCCATTAAGTCGTTTGCTGCAAAAACTGCGGTAAATCCATTCTCACCTCCGCGATCGACCCTGTTCATCAAATGACACATTGCTTCACGTCCGCTTTCCATCCGGAAGTCCCCTTCAACTACCAATTGCTCATCAAAGGGAATACCCTTAGACACGAAAGCATCTCGGTATCCGCGAATACGTTCTTGGGATGTAGCAAGCTGCATCGGACCTGATATGAAAGCAATACGAGTGTGTCCCAGACTAATAAGATGATTTGTGGCTAACATTGCGCCTGCGACATTATCAGTTTTCACAATATCGTAAGAATCGCCCAAGTCCCTGTCGACTAACACCACTGCAATTCCGTCATCTAAAAGCGTATTTATCCTGGATTTTGACGGCACGCTGACAGCAAATATCACACCGTCCACCTTTCTGGAACGAAGCATCGTAAGGTAATCAGACTCCTTACGCGAATTGCCGTCAGTGTTGCAGAGCATCACACAATACCCATTGTCAGATGCATAGTCCTCAACACCCCTGGCAACCGCAGGAAAAAACGGGTTAGTCACATCGGGTAACACCAGCGCTATCGTGTAGGTCTTGCCACTGGTAAGGCTGCGGGCGTTAACATTCATATGATAGTCCAATGCCTTGGCTGCAGCCATTACACGTTCCTTCGCTTCCTTGCTCACATACCCACTGCCATTCAGCGCACGAGAAACAGTGGCAACTGACACACCTGCTTTTTGCGCTACCTCATATATAGTGCTTATCGTAATTCACCACTCTCTTAATTCTTCAAAGAAATAGGTTTACTCTCACTGCATTCGCAAAGTTGAGCAATCCTCAAAAGCGAAATAACACACGAAAGATATCAAGAATTACTTCACAAACCTGTCAGGCCAATACGAAACCAAGAGTGTAATAGGTTTCACATTATGTTTCAGACCAAATGCAATATTCCCGTATAACTACGCTACAACTATGTGTATGCGCTTACATATATATTCTGGTTCTTTTTCAATATTCCTTCTCCGGGACAGACAACTTGTTATTGCCATATTATTCGTATGAGAAAGCCTACGAAGGAAACTCGCAGGGGGTGTCGCTGCAGCAGCCGATGAGGAACAAGCGCTGGCTTTCTGCAAGGCTATTTACGATCGGGAACCGGCGCACGGGATTTCGTATCAGACTCCGTCGGGCTTTCTCACGGAATACACTGTAGGTCAGGATCTGAAATTCCCCCGCGACGTACTCCGGGATAAAAAGGACCCAATCGGGGTCAGTTATATGCTACAGTCATACTCAAGTAAACGGGAACGTCCTTTCAGGGGCAATTGAAGCTCGATCCTCCCGGCCAATTGTACGGCCCTATTCAGGGTCAGGGTCAGGGGAACCGGATGATATTCTCGCTTTTCATCGGAGGAGCGTACAAGGAGAGTTCTATATGGAAAGGGTCGCCGGAAAGTAGGATCAGATATCCTGATATAGCAGCTTTTCCACGGTTTTTTGGTAGAATAACTATAAAGCGACTTAAGACACGACTTGAGAAATGCAATGCGGGAAAGACGCCTAAAGTCAGGCTGCTCCGCTGCAAACCAGGGGGATCATTCATGGCAAAAAGAAGGCCTCCTTTTAAGGCAGGCGATGAAGTAGTTCTTGAGATTGAGAACTATGCAAGTCAAGGTGAAGGCGTGGCCAAAGTCAACGGATTTACAGTCTTTGTCCCGGGTGCGCTTGCCGGGGAGAAGGTCAGAGTCTCAATTGATATGGTTAAGAAAACTTACGCCCGTGCTTACTTGCTTGACAGAGGAATCCTCATCGCTTCACCTGAGCGCACAGAGCCCAGCTGCCCCTTCTACCCTGACTGTGGCGGATGCCAACTGCTTCATCAAAGCTACAAGGGACAGCTTGCCATGAAGCAGCAAAGGGTTATTGATGCCTTATCAAGGATAGGCGGGATCACTGATATTACCGTCCGCCCGATAATCGGTATGGCAAACCCCTGGCATTACAGGAATAAAGTCCAGTATCCCTTTGGAATACGCAACAGCAGAATCATTGCAGGATGTTATGAAATGGGCACACACAGGGTGGTCGAAACCCCTGACTGCCGAATCCAACACCCTATGAACAACCGGGTGGTCCAAGGAGTCCGAAAGCTTACCGAGGAATTTGGTCTGTCAGTATATGAAGAGGAGACCCATAAAGGACTCCTCAGACACTTATTGGTAAGACGCGCATTGGGAACAGGTGAAATCTCAGTGGCTTTGGTTACCGGTGACTCACATTTCCCTGGAAGTAAGGAATTCGCGGACAGACTTGCCGATGAGTTCCCTGACGTCAAGAGCATAGTCCAAAACATTAATCCTGCTTATGGGAATAAAGTCCTTGGAGATAGAAATATCGTCCTTTGGGGAGAAGATGGAATAGTCGATACTCTCGGAGACTTCGAATTCAAGATATCGGCTACTGCTTTTTATCAAGTCAATCCCGTTCAAACCCTGATTCTGTATGAAAAAGCACTGGAGTACGCCGGACTTTCAGGTAAAGAGAAGGTCCTTGACGTCTATTGCGGTGTGGGAACCCTGACCCTCTTCCTGGCCGGACAAGCGCTGGAAGTCTATGGAATAGAAGCTAATAAGAATGCGATAGAAGACGCTACCGCAAACGCAAAACGCAACAGAATCGACAATGTCCGTTTCATGGCAGGTCGCGCAGAGAAGGTCTTACCGGATCTGGCCGAAGCCGGGATAACTTTTGATGTGGCAGTTGTGGATCCGCCTCGGGCAGGCTGTCAGCCTGAGGTGCTTGAGGCGCTGGCAAACACCGAGGTGCGACGAATCGTCTATGTGAGTTGTAATCCCGGCACACTGGCAAGAGATTTGAAGGATCTGACGAAACTAGGCTACAAGGCAGAAAAAGCCCGACCTGTGGACATGTTCCCCCATACTTATCATGTTGAGACGGTGGTATTGATGTCAAGGAAAGAGGATAAATAGGCTCTGAAAGGCTTGATTTATGGGCTTTTCTGGTTTTTGGGCAAGACCGGAAGACGGAAACGAAACGATCTATAGAAACATATCTACGGAGCGACTTCC
>JAKPFY010000247.1 GCA_029551185.1 Bacillota bacterium | reverse complement strand
ATGGTTGGAACTTTCCGTCTTCAGTCACTTCGTATGCCAGGTATATGGCGCCTGCTCTGTCCCCAACCTCATCAAACCCGATAGGCCCGGTAATCCCGGGTAGGTCTTCCATCTTGTTGCGGATGTAATCAGCCAGTACCTTAGAATCAGTAGACCCTGTACCGTCTATTGCTGCAGCGATTACCTTAAGGGCGTCAGCTGCATAGACAGGCCATGGACTGCTTGGAGGGGCATTATGGCGACGAATATACTCATCGAGAAATGTTTTGGATTCAGCGTACTTGAGGTCTGTAGGCATTGGTTCTTGAGTCATAAGAGCGCCTTTTGCCACATCTTTGCCTGCGATCTCAACGAATTCATCGTTTATCGCTGCATTACCGCCTACGAATATGGCTTTGCTTCCTAAGCCTCTCATCTGCCTGATAATGAGGCCCGCTTCCGGATAGTATCCGGTAAAATAAAGAACATCAGGATTCGCCTTGTGCATCCTGGTAAGTATCGGCGTGAAATCGCGCTCACCAGGAGTCACAACATCATAAAACACAATCTCGGCTTTTTTCGCTTTCTCCAAAGAAGCACGGGCAGCTTCCGCAAGCCCCTTGCCAAACGTGGTGTTGTCGTGGAGAATGGCAACATTCTTCACTTTCAAGGTTTCATTGACGAACTCCGCAAAGAACGCGCCTTGACGATCGTCCCTGAAGCACGTACGGAAGAAGTACTTCCATCCGTGTTCAGTGAGCTGAACCGCGGTTGAGCCATAAGCAATATTAAGGAGACCTTCCCTCTCATAAATCGTAGCAGCAGGTTCCGTCACTGATGACCCGTATGTCCCGATTACAGCAACTACTTTCTCACTAATCATCCGCTGCGCCACAAGAGCGCTCTGCTTTGGGCTACACTGATCGTCACCGATGACTATTTCAATTTTCCTGCCTCCGAGAACTCCGCCTTTCCCGTTAATCTCGTCTGCGACAATCTCCACACAGTTCTTGGCCATCTCTCCCTCGTATGCCCACTGACCTGTGACAGGAGCCTGAAGACCGATACGAATGGGAGCAGTCTCGCCTGCCCCGAAAACGTTCGTTCCCAAGCCTAACACGAGGATCAGCGCAAAGGAGATTACAGCTGGATACGACCGACAACCCCTCACTTCTCATACACCTCCTGCCGATCTTTTCGCTGACAGGTTTCACGCCCTGACCTTAAATAGTAATGGGCTTGAAAGAATAGTTCGTCAATTCACACGTTTATCCTTCCTAGCAAGTACAAAAAGAAAGACCATGCCCACCCATACTATGGAGTTGTTTATGAATTTCTCATATAAAAGATAGATTCAAACGTCATGGAAGAGGAACCTTTATCTAACGTAAAGGTTACTCTGACACAGGAAGCAAGGCCGGGAAGGACGGACTCATATGCAGAGGATTCCAAAGGAGTAGGTGGTTGTGGGACTTCACTTCCTTCAGCAGGCTTCAGGTAGTCAAACTTGCAGGATGCCACTTGCACCCCACTGCGTGTTATGTCTTTTCCGTTTCTGGTGAGCGCGCCGGAGCTGTCATGGGCAGGCGACGTAAACCGGTAATCGATATTTTCAGCACTGTACATGGATCCGCAGAGCCTGGTTTCAGAAGACGTGTTGTATATCTCAAGTAAACCGCGAATATCCTGACCAAGCATTTCAAGCATATGGGTTCCCGTCGAAGCCAGATCCGATCTTGCGTCGATAACCCGGTATACGCTGAGAGCTGCGGACATAACACCAAAGGATACGCCCAATATCAGTGGAATAACCGTGATTACGACCAGAACCTCCACCAGGGTAAATCCTTGACTGTCAGTATTTGCGATAAACTTCTTCATGCTGTGCAATTTACTCATGTTCATCAAATCACCGGAATTCCATATTAACAAGCAGGTTATCTTCAGTCTTCGTCACTTCGGACGGCTTCAGCCCATAAACCCTGTCAGTAAGTAAAGACCAGGGTCTCCAGATGATATGCCGGGAAAGCCCCTTGAGTATCCGGATGTACATTATAAATCGAGACATCCACATGCCATAAGCGACAGGTAAGGTTCTCGTCATCCGGATGAGTTACTTCAATGGATCGTACTATCCAATACTCTCTTGCGTCCGCTTCTATCTTGACAGTTTGAGGGCTGCTGTCTTGGAGCAACTCCAAGGCCTCCGAGTCAAGGGTCTTAGTTTCTTCAATTACGTTCCCGGCCAGAATCCGCGCATAATCGCTTGCTTCCTGCTTAACCTCGTTGGCCAATAATGATTGTATGCCCGGCAACATCACAAGAAAGGCTAATGCCAGGATAACAAGGGCAATAAGAACTTCCACATAACTGAAACCCGCCTCCCATAGCAGGCATGGCCTCATTTGACAGTCTTTTTCCCACTTCTTTGAACTGCACTTACGCATAACTATCACTCAAAGCCCTTCCATAGCGCAAACGCAAAATTTCTTCAGGTCGAAATTTTCACAAATACCTCTGAAGCCGGTTACTCTCGCGAATATGACCAAGTCCCTGAAATCAGCGCCAATTCCCCTGCCCCTCCTGTAAACCAAGGCGGAGGGTTACGGAAAATGTCATTGTCATATGCAACGTGAACGTTACCTACAAGTAAGACTCTACCGCCACTTACGATACTGCCGTTTTTCACTCGGACTCTCGGAGCGCTGTTACCGTAAAGATCGTCACCGAATGCGATTACTCCCACATTATGCCGAAGCTGTTCGTGAACATAGATTTCGCTCATCAAGGTCTCAAGCACTTCTTTAATTTCCTGGGACCATCCGGGTCTATTACTAACCTGTTCATTAGCAAGGGCATAAACAGGGCCTTGGATCTCAATCCAATTCTCGGCGCCACTCAAGATGACCCATCCATCTGACAGGACGGCAGGCCATGGTTTATTGCGGCGTATGTCGACTCCTCCCTCAATAAGAACACTTGCGTCTTGGGTGAATACGCCTTTATGAATCGTAGTGGCTCCAGACGATGGGGCTTTCGGCCCGATAATCCTCAAGATAGTAGGCTTGTTTCCGTTACTCATACCCGTAAGATACACGGAACCGTATATAGTCGTTGAGACTTCATGGTCTCCCACCGAGGGCATGCTGCTGAAATCTTCAGTAATGCCGCCTGCTTCAATCCACACGGAACCCGCTATATTTCCGAAAATACGGTCTACGCCCAAAGTAGAGCCGGAATTCTTCACAATGACATTACCTGAAATTGAACTCCCCGGCCTTGATGCCAAGGTCGAGAATCGGGATTCTTCCAAACAAATGTCACCTGAGACATCCCCTGTAATCTTCGTTCCCTTGTTGCTGTCTGCCTCCCCGCGAACATTGCGGGCAAAGATATTCCCAGCAACAGAGACGTCTATTTCACCGATTTCACAGTTCTCAAGGTATAGGTCGCCACTCAAATTACCTGTCAATCTACCGATGCGGCTGTCTTTATAGTATACAGGCCCGGTGGTAGGAACCTCTACTGTCATGCCCGTCTTACTTAATCGCACTGAATTGTCAGGCGGACTCCATACTGCTATGTCGGCAGGAATAAGACTGGGCCTGTACCCCTCCCCGCCAACCTCCCAAATAGGAGTAGGCGCAGAGTTTTCGTTCTTCTTCTTCACCCAAACAGGATGCGAATCATCTGAGTCATGTGTACACTGCAAATCAGTGTTTACAAGGTATCCTTTCTTCTCCAGATTCTTCTTAACATTCTGATGCGGTTCAGTTGAATACACCACATGCCTCCACGTGCCGGATACCGGGCCCAGTAAGAGAGAAATCTTAACAGGGCGCCCTCCTGTGGACGCTTGGGATTCTAAGCGATACGTCGTTTTTTTTGGATCCGTTCCAGCTATCTTGGCAATATACGGTATCCCGTTGGCATTGCCGGTCACCTTAAGGGTTAGTATTTGTGATGTGCTTTGTCCGCTGTCAGCAGCTTTAGCCATCTCATACAACCAATGATTAAGACCGGCCTCGGCTGAATAGAAAGCCTTTGTCCTTTCTCCGGACCATGCAGCGGTTTGGGTAGCGCGAGTAACCAATGCTGCAGAAGTTGTGACTGCCATCATCACGAGACACACAATGCAAAGGACAGAGATAAGAGCTATTCCCTTCTCTGAATACCTATTATCCGCCATATTGCGTCCCCCTTGGATGCCGCCTTGTGTCAGATCACGCCTCAAGCGAGTGTTCTGCCTAATTGTGGAGTACATTTCTACATATCTCAATTCTTTCCTGCAACAGCATACATGACATAACGTGATATTGCAAAAGTTCTGACCACTTCTTGTTTGGTTTGGAGCGGCTCTTGTGGAAATCTTGCAATCCTCGATTATTACTGAAGGACAAGGGGATTCATTGTAGTATTAGTATGACTGACTGCTTTTGACGGTCGGTAGCTTTTTGCACAGGGGGGAAATGTCAGGATGGAAGCTGTCGAGGAGATTTACAAGAAGAGAGCAGAGAAGCTTCAAAGTCTTATGGCGTCTGATAATATAGGAGGATTCCTATTCACCGCTTCACCAAATCTACTCTATATGACCGGATTTTCAGAGGGGCAAATGCCCAGATTCTTAAGCCTGCTCGTCCCTACTCACCATGAACCCATGTTTTTGGTTCCGGCTTTATATGAGGAGCAAATCCGGGAAAACACATGGGTAAACACGATTATTCCTTGGGCTGACGGCGAAGATCCCTTCGCTAAGATGCAATCCCTTCTTAGCAGCAAAGGTATGGATGCTTCGACAATAGCTGTTGATGACACTCTATGGAGTATTTTCTTGCTGAACCTCAAAGGACAATTGCCGAAGGCTCGGTTTATTTCAGGCGGCAAGTACATGAAAACCCTACGCAGAGTAAAGTCTCAACACGAGAAGGAACTCATGATGAAAATCGGGGCAATAACAGACAAAGTCATGGAAAAGGCAATCGCCTTCATAAAACCGGGGGTTTCTGAACTGACAATCGTGGATTTTATCGAGAGCGAACTACGGCGTATGGACGCAGGTCCGTCCACTGCCCAACCAATTGTGGGATCCGGTCCATACAGCGCTCAACCCCACTATAGACCACAGACAGAGAAGCTAATCCAACAAGGCGATGCCGTAGTCTTAGACTTCGGCGGAACCCTGGAGCATTATCATTCAGACATGACACGCACTGTCTTTGTAGGTGAACCTGACGTAGAATTTCAGCGGATTTATGATGCCGTTCGTAAAGCCCATGATGCTGCCATGGCTTTTGCAAAGCCCGGAGTCAGATGTGAGGAAGTTGACAGTCAAGCAAGACGAGTAATCACTGACTCCGGCTACGGTGAATACTTCATACACAGGACCGGCCATGGCATCGGTCTCGAAGTGCATGAAGAGCCTTATATTGTCGAAGGAAACACCACCATCCTCGAGCCCGGGATGGCCTTTAGCATTGAACCCGGAGTATACATACCGGGTCGCTATGGAGTACGGATAGAAGATTGTGTCATTGTGACCGAAGCCGGTGTTGAGCCATTTACCAAATTTAGATCTGAACTAACAGTTATTTAGTAACTGAGAAGGAAAAACATAGATCGTATTGAATGTTTATAGTTAATTGTTTTGACACCGGATCAAAGTTCTGACGGAATCCTGGTATGAAACCGAGTCAAGGAGGTGGTACCACCCAAGCATAAGTCTGTAATCGCTATGAGTAAGCAAACTATGGCAAGTCAATGCCCAGGTCAATGTTTAGGCAGATCTTGACCGTTCAATACTTCATCAGCAGAGAGGAGAGAGACGATGAAGAGGTTCGTACTTTGCCTTGTGGCAGGAGTTCTCCTGATAGGACTGTTCGCTGCGCAAGGTATGGCAAAAGACAGTTACAAGATAGGTGTTATGACAGGTACAGTCTCACAATCAGAAGACGAGTACCGCGCAGCTGAGATGTTGAGAAGAAAGTACGGCGACATGATAAAACACGTTACCTACCCTGATAATTTCATGCAGGAACAAGAAACGACTATAGCTCAAATCCTTGGATTAGCGTCGGATAAGGATGTTAAAGCTATTGTAATATGCCACGCTGTGCCGGGTGCTGTGGCAGCAGCTCGGAAGGTTCGTGAAATCAGGCCGGACATGTTTTTTGTATTCGGAGCGCCCCAGGAAGATCCCGGAATTGTCAATGTCACCGCTGACTTGTCGTTCATGCCGGATGATGAAGCCAGAGGTGTTACCATCCCCAGGCTGGCAAAAGAGCTGGGCGCAAAGAAGTTCGTGTTTTATTCATTTCCCAGGCACATGTCTATTGAACTCCTGGCAAAACAGAGGGATGCCACAAAAGCGGAGTGCGCGAAGCTGGGAATGGAGTTTATCTTCGTAGCTGCGCCTGATCCAATGGGTGAAGGCGGAATCCCTGCTTCACAGCAGTTCATTCTTGAAGATGTACCGAGACAAGTGGAACGACACGGTAAGGATATAGCGTTTTTCAGCACAAACTGTGCCATGCAAGAGCCGCTTATCAACGCTGTGCTTGATGCAGGCGCTATCTTCCCGGAACAATGCTGTCCCAGCCCGACACATGGTTATCCCGGAGCAATAGGCCTTGAGATAACCGATGAAATCCAAGGAAACATGCCCGGGATTCTAAGGGAGATCAACAGAATAATAGTGTCCAGGGGGGGCGCAGGTAGATTCGCTACATGGCCTGTACCTATTATGTGGCTCATTCTTGAATCCGGTGTAGAGATCGCACGGGATGTCATCGAAGGAAAGATAGATATTGCAAATATGGACGCAGTTAAGGCAAAAATGTCATCTATCGCCGGAGTAGACGTAAACATGAAAAGGTATTACGAGGATAAAGGCAACTTCTATTTGGTTACATGCGGATCAGTTGTTTTTGGCCGTGATAAGTTCTGATTGGAAGAGATGACATTAGGGCATCACTGACGTTAAGAGAGGCACCGGATAAATCCGGTGCCTTTTCATTATAAATAACTGGTGCGAGAGGAGGGAGTCGAACCCTCACGGGGGTTGCCCACTAGATCCTAAGTCTAGCGCGTCTGCCATTCCGCCACTCTCGCACTCAAAAAGGTTGTCTCATATCTGCGATATGCCTATTACATTTGCAACTCTCGGGGAATAGTCTCATTTTGCCTGTTAAAACCTGTAACAAGCCCTGAAAGACAGGTTAATTCTATCAAACGAAACACGAAAAATCAATTATAGTCCCCTCAATGTTTGCATTTCTTGTGTGTTGTCAGTCAGTAATAATGTCGTTGCTTTTGATATTGAATTTCAAGGCTCCCGTACCAAAATCGCGGCGGGTATCACCTTCAGCCACAACTCTCCAGACTGCATCATCCATAACTACTGTACCTGAGAGAATATCCACTGCTCAATCAAGAAAACGGGGGCGAACGGAGTATTGAGCCTCATCAAAACCACCTAAGCGTCTTTTCTTAACTTCAGCAGCCGCATCTTCCGGGCTAAGGCCAAAAGCCTTAGCCCGGTGAATCAGACAAGATAATGCGCCCAGGCTCGGGCAATCTATTGTTCAGCCTTTAGGAGTGAGTTGGCAACCAAAGCCTTATACTGGTCTTCCGTTAGATCGCAGTGATAGAACAGTTTATAGTATTTAGCCGTTTCTTCATAAAGATCGTACCCTGCCTTGTCCGGATAGAGCAACTGAGTAAGCCAAATCATACCCATGTAGCGGTTAACGGAAGGAGGGAAGCCCAACCAGTTATAGGGACCAAAGGGCACTTCGTAGTAATTACCGTTCTTAATTGCGGTAAGCTTCTGCCACACTTTGTCCTCTCCTGCACTGCTGTAGTAACTCTCAGGAGCAAAAATAATCACATCGGGATCCCACATGAGAATCTGCTCCATATCTACCGGGTTTCCCGTGCCTTTACTGGAAATATCCTCTACCACTGCCACATTGTTGCCCACCATATCAAGAAGCTCCGCATGAAAAGAACCCCTCGCAATTACATTGAGTCCATCTCCGCCTGTGCAGTATATCAGATCAACTTTCCCCTCATCACCCACTTTTTTCATAATATCCTGAGTTTTGCTGTAAACGCTATCACAATACTCAGCCAAAACCTCAGCTTCCTTTTCCCTGCCAAGGAGTTTGCCTAACATTCTGTATGCTTCTCCCATGGTATGCAGTGTTGCTCCAATATGAACTGTAGGTATGCCAACCTGTTCTGTAATACCGTCCATATCCTTAACAATAGTGGACTTCGCTTCACCGACGTCAATAATAATTTGAGGGTCGACCCTGGCTATTTCCTCCAGGTTCAAAGTGGTGCCTTTTCCGTAGAATTGACCAAGTACAGGAAGGTCATAGTACTTGGTTTCCAGATACTGTTTTGCAGTGGAATCCCATTTGCTGGAAAGACCCACCAGCATATCAGGTGCCAAAGGGAATAACACGATTTGAGCCAGAAGACCGGATGGAACTATTCTAGTAATATTAGCAGGCACTTCCACTTGACGCCCTGCAGAGTCAGTAAAGCTTACAGTCTCAGCCAAAGCAGCCACTGTATACTGACTTGGGTTTATATTGCTACACGTCGCAGCCATTGGCAAGACCAGACTCAAACACACCACAAGAACTAAAGCGAAAACCCTTTTCCTTCTCATTGACTTTTCCTCCTTGAGTAGTAGATTAAGAGCAAACCTTACGCGCATGATTCTCTTCCACTATGCTTTTGGGAATACATACCCTTGCTTTATCATGATGAAGGCTCTCCATTGTCACCTCAACTCCATAGAGGTTGCAGATTAAATCTGCCGTATAAATCTCATTCGGTGTGCCCCAGGCCAAAACCCGTCCATCCTTCATAGCCATTACTGTGTCTGAAAACAGGAATGTCTGATCAGGGTTATGGGTCGCTTGGATAACAGTATAGCCCTCTCTAGCCAAGGACTTTATCTCCGTCAGAACACGAACCTGATTGCCAAAATCCAAGTTTGAGGTGGGTTCATCTAAAATGAGGATTTTGGCCTGCTGCACCAGCGCACGTGCTAATAGAACAAGTTGCCTCTCACCACCGCTTATTCTGGTGTATCCCCGATCTTTCAGATGATAAATTCCAAGCCTCTTCAAGGCTGTCTCTACAAGCTTTCTCTCTTTTCTGCCGGGTGCGGAAATAGCGGATACTTGAACAGATGTACCCATGAGCACCATATCAAACACACTGTAATTAAATGAAGGATAGTGAATCTGAGGTATATAGGCGATCAGTTTCGCCATCTCCTCAATCCTCAGCTTTTTGATATTAATCCCGTCCAGTAGTATTTCGCCCTTGTACCCACTAAGCAAGCCAAGGATGCAACGGAACAGAGTGGTTTTCCCCACCCCGTTAGGACCTATAATAGACAGTAATTCATTCCTCTCTGCCGTAAAACTTACATCCTCCAGAACAGGTTGTCCCCCATAGCTGAAACTAAGATTTGACACCTCAATGCTCAATAGGTCTCTCTCTCCCTTGTAATTAAGTAGATGAAAAACGGAGCTCCAATAAAAGCAGTGAGTATCCCCAAGGGGATCTCTGTAGCGAGAAGGGTCCTTGAAACGTTATCCACCATCAACAAAAAAATGGCACCGAATAACATGGTGGCAGGCATCAGATAGCTATAATTATTCCCTACAAGTTTTCTTGTTAAATGAGGGATCACTAAACCCACCCACCCAATCATACCGCTGACAGATACACTTGACGCAGTGGTCAGGGTGGCGCACACAATAACAATGAACCTGACTTTGTTTGCGTCCACCCCCATGGTCATGGCCTCATCGTCGCCCATGGTAAGTACATTCATGCGCCACCTCAATAGAAGCAAAGGAATGAGTCCGATAACCATGGGTATGATAGCAAATTTAACATCACTGACTCTTGCCCCGGATAAACTGCCCATCAGCCAATATGTTATTGCAGGAAGCTGATCAGTAGGGTCTGCAACCAATTTGATAAATGACGTGCCGGCAGAAAAAAGAGAGCTGACAATGATTCCTGCAAGAATTAAGCCCAAGACGCTTTTGCCTTTGACTTTCTTGCTGACTAAGTAGACCAAAGATACTGTCAGAAGGCTGAAGAAAAAAGCACTGACGGTGATCATAAAAGGGCTTCCGTAATAAAGGATAGCAAGGGCAGCACCAAAGGCTGCACCTGCAGAAGCGCCCAAAATATCAGGAGCTGCCATAGGATTTTGAAAAATACCCTGATAGGCCGCACCTGCGGCAGACAGACAACAACCTACCAGACAAGCCAAGATAATTCGGGGCAACCGTATATTGAGCATAACTATCTCCATACGGTCTGTCCAAAACGGCTCAATGGGATAGATTTTAGAAAGTAAAATCCCCAACACTTCCTTGGTAGAGATAGGATAGCGTCCCAGCCGAAAGGAAATGACAATGGCAATCATCAAGAAAATCGCCAAACCTATAACAATTAGAGTGTTCTTCTTACATTGCTCCAACCTCTTACCACCTATCAAAACTAAGAATCAACCGACCTGAACCTAAACAGAATCACGCAGACCTTTACTCTGAAAGCAGAATGACCGGAAATACTGCTCACAACAAGCATTATCCGGTCATTGAATGGCAATAACAAACCTCACTCCTTTCCAAATACAGGAGGCATGGTCGTTTCCCACCACACCCTATCGGCCAACACACCATACCTGGCTCAAGGTTTAGGCGTGCAAGCTCGGAGTGCTTCTCGAGCATGAAGTACACAGCCTGATGTGTCCGGACAAACCACTATCCCTAATTACACTTCCAGAGATAAGGTTGCCATCTGACAAATGCCAACCAACACAAGATGCCAACAGATATATAATATAGATATATTTGACATCTTCTTGCAGTTTCCTTCTTGTACATAGGATTCTATCACGTTTTCTAAGGGTTTGGCTGATTTTTTGTCAGCTTTTGAGATTACATGGTCGCATCGAGTTCATGATCTCCCAAAAACAGAGAAGAAAGAGAAGGGCTTCAAAGCACGCCTGATTGCGGGAATCCTATCACGAGCAGCCTGCTCACCGCACTCAATAATTTGCCCGGCTTTCCAAAACTCAATTCCTGACGCAAATGAAACGTTGGGTTCAATCACAATCTTGGCGAGGGACTTATTTGCTTCATAGAGCTTGTGCTGCATAATGTCGAAGGTGTTGAGGAGAATATCAACAGTCGTCGGTCTTTCCGCTTGCTTATGCTCAACTTTGGGAATGACGCTTACTGCCACCGGAATTGCCCTAGGATCAAGTAAAGTCACTGCATCAACAGGAACCGGGTTTACCACGCCTCCGTCCACAAGAATCCTGTCTCCTGCACGGACAGGCACAAACACAACAGGAACCGAGATGCTTGCACGAATAGCGTTTACTACGTCCCCTTTATCTTTAAGCACCAATTCCTCACCTGTGAGTATATCGGTGGCTACAATAGCCATGGGGATCCTGAGCTCACTGAAATCCTTATTCCCAATGAAGGAACGAAGCATCTCCTCTATCTTCTTCCCTAACACTAAGCCTTTAAGAGATGGAATAGGATCTATGTGAGCGAGCACCGCCCGTCTCGTAACTTTGAGGGCAATACTTTCCAGCTCTCTAAGGGGCATACCTGCAGCATAAAGCCCTCCTATTAAAGCACCCATACTTGATCCGGAAATCGCATTTATTGGTATTTGTTCTCTCTCGAGGACCTTGAGCACCCCGATATGGGCCAATCCTCTTGCTGATCCGGACCCCAAAGCCAAGCCTATTCCTCGCTTATACCCGACGTTCAAACCTTCCACCCTCTTCCGGTTAATCTGCTTCGACTAAGTCTACGCAGCATATAACCTATGGAATTCTTACCCCTTAATGTCCTTCATAATACCTGTTAATGCATAGCTCAACCAAGACTTGACCCGGCCTTGTATAAGGCAATAGAGATATGCTCAGAATTTATCAACTACTTGATCATGAAGAAAGAAAGATCTCCCTTATACGGGCACCATTCAACAGACACGTTATCAACTCTTGACCAGGGTGAACCTTCCTCGAGAAATCTTATGTAGCGCAAGATCTTTTTTCTTTCGCCTTCTGCAACTACTTCAACACGGCCGTCGTACAAGTTCTTGACCCATCCGGTAAGCCCAAGGGCGTTGGCATACCTCCCGGCGAAACTCCTGAAACCCACGCCCTGGACACGGCCTGAAACCAGTACCTTCACCCTGGCGTAATCACTCTGCGCATCAGTGTTTGATCCTGCCATAACCGGGCGTCCTCCTGTCTCTTTATTCCATATTGTAGCACTATTGCCACAACATTTCGTAAAAAATTCAATTCCTATGTGATTAAAACCTTCTCATGTAGGGCATAAATATGGTTGCCGACGGTTCCACGGCAATTAAGAAGGGATTATGACAAGAGTCATATTCTTAAGGAGGACGTTAACCTTTCACTTGTTGTGAATATGCGTTCTCTCACTTTAAAAACGCCGTCACCGTCGGCCAGCGTAACGAAGTAAACGAAGTATAAGTAAGCAAGTAGCGAAATCACTCGAAGAGACGAAGACATCACTCGGCGACAAAAACGGCAAAGGCAACTCGGCAAGAAAAACACTCGTAACGAGCCGTCA
>JAKPFY010000222.1 GCA_029551185.1 Bacillota bacterium | reverse complement strand
TGCCTTGGCTGACGCGCCTACTATCCAGAACCCCTCCTCCTTCAGTTTGTCCACCTCTCGGGCAAGATTCGGCACCCTCGCGCATGGGACATATTCAACAGCGCCTGCAGATGCCTTCGCCACCGCGCTTGTAAGCCCACACGCTCTGCGTTTCGGCATCACAACACCTGTAGCTCCCACTGCATCGCATGTCCTGATAATAGCACCTAAGTTATGGGGATCCTGAATTCCGTCAAGAATAACAAACAAAGGCGAATCGTGCCGATCCGACACCTCATCCAAAATATCATTTACACTTCGGTAACAGTGAACTTGTGCCCCAAGGGCTATGACTCCTTGGTGATTTCTTGTGATACTCATGGCGTCAAGCTTGCTACGGTCTACCTCTACTACAGGAACACCCGCCTTACGAGCGGCTCCTTTGACAGCGCGGGAAAATGCAGGCTCAATCCCTTTCGCCAGCATGATTTTGACCAGAGGCCTTTGGGCTCGCAAGGCCTCCATGACTGCATTGCGTCCTTCAATTGTAGCCTCGTAATCCATGAAGAAACCGCCTCCGCGACTATCTGGACTAAGTAGGTTCCTATGAATCTCCGCTGTCTTTCAGCATCTGCCATTCCTCCGGCAAGTCCTGTCAAGGGAATCATTATTTTGGTGAGAAGGTCTCAGGAATTCATGCGGCCTAAGGGCTGAATTCAGACAGGATACTCTACCGGATAATAGAATTGATCTTGCCACAAGACATTTTCCCCTCCGGACAGTACCCGCGCATTTCACAAGGGCTTCCTACCCATGAAAAGAGATTAGGCGCGACTTGTTGCACACACTCGAGCATCCCTTGAGCCAGCCGGCGTATCTCCCATTGAGCCCGGTTACACAAGCGCCTTTCGAAGAAGTTGTAAAGGCTCCTGCAATTCATAGTCATGACCAGCTTAGTCTCACATGCATTCGGCAAAATGTACCGCGCGTCTTCTTTTGGCACTATCTCCGTTAACTTCCAATAGGTCTCCCTGATTTCCTCAATTTGCTTCTCAAAAAGGTCCCGTGCCTTTGGGTTATCGGCAATTGTAGGCGGCACCACATATTTAAAACCGCTCTCCAGCACGTACCTCTGGGATTGCTGAGAATACGAAGCGATTCTGTGGCGCACTAGTTGATGGCTCAACGACCTGCTAACTCCCTCAATAGCAAAAGTAAAAGAAGCATGCTCACAAGGAGAAAGGTGTCCCGCCTCCAATATGGTATTGATAAGCTTCTTTGCATCCTCTTCTGAGAGTCCGGAAGCCAGCTCTCCGGATTCAAGCGCTGAATAACATCGCCTGGCAGCGATTGCAACTGTCATCTCAGGCTCCGGAGTATAACTTATCAGACTTACTTCCATGCCGTACCTCCTCTTGACGCAATGTACGAATCTTCTATAACCGCTCTTCTATCAAACCTAACGCCTTTGACATGAGCTCCTTGAGTCTTGCGTCTCTGCCGAGCAGGTAAAGGTAACCGATAACCGCCTCAAACCCTGTGGAGTGTCGATAATCAAGAACCGGCATACTCCTTGGCCCTCGTCCTACCTTAGCATTACGTGCGCGTCTTGCCACATCTGCCTCATCAGCCATGAGGAACAGCTCTAAATCAGCAAAGGCCTGAGCCTGAGCTGTAGCGCAAACCCGCGAGACAGCCCCCTTGTGAAGCTTGTCCAGATCCAGATCCAAGTGCTCACTCACGAGCCCGCATTTAAGCAGATTCTCTCTCACGTACAGTTCATAGACTGCATCTCCGATGTACGCAAGCACACCCGGAGGGATTGCGTCTATGCTCTTAAGATCCAGACGGTTCATCCTATTCTCTTCCATATAGTGCCTGTAGACGTATCTTCCAAGATGATGCCCATGCCCTTCAGAGAATCACGAATCTTGTCCGCAAAGGCCCATTCCTTCTTCGAACGCAAATCATTCCTTACGTCAATAAGCAAGCTGATAAGGCCTTCTGTGAGACCTCTGTCAGCGATCGCTCCGGATTCTTGGAATAAGCCCAGAATCCCGCCAAGAGTCGAAAGAGTACTGACTGCTTTACTCAACCCTTGGAGATCTTCTTTATTATAGTGAATCATGCCACCTGTCGCATGGAGAAAATCATTGATTGAGCGGGCCAAATCGTGAAGGGCGGCGATCCCCACAGCAGTGTTAAAATCGTCGTCCATCCCTTCTATGAACCTTCTCTCAGCCTCTTCCGCATCAGCCTTAAGAGTAAGACCGGACCCTTTCTCTTCTTTCTCCTGTACCGACTCCATCTTGTCCGCCTTATCCAGCGCCCTGCGCCCTGCATCCAAAGTTGACACAAGACGCGAGTATGCTGTGCCCGCGGCTTCCAGCTCATCCACTCCGTAATTTGCAGGGCTTCTATAATGGCGTGAAGCAAAGAAATACCTGATTACACCGGGCTCAAACTCCTTGAGGACATCTCGCACGGAAAAGAAATTCCCTAAAGACTTAGACATCTTTACGTCATCTATATTCAGCATTGCGTGATGTATAAAGTACCTCGCGAAAGGTTTCTCACCGGTGTAAGCCTCTGATTGGGCGATTTCATTCTCATGATGTGGGAAAATGAGTTCGTCGCCTCCTCCGTGCATATCAAAGCCGCTGCCTAAGTACTTTAAAGCCAGCGCAGAGCATTCTATATGCCACCCGGGCCTGCCCGGTCCCCACGGGCTGTCCCATGACGGCTCCCCGGGTTTTGCGGATTTCCAAAGCGCAAAGTCCATGGTATTACGTTTTTTAGGATTCACCTCTATACGAGCCCCGGCCATCATGTCATCTAAAGACCTGCCGGAGAGCTTGCCGTAATCAGGAAAACTCGTCACGTCAAAAAACACGTCACCATCTGCCTGATAGGCATAGCCTTTTTCTATGAGCCCGCTAATGAGCTCAATGATTTCCGGGATATGCTGAGTTACTTTAGGCATTACATCCGGTCTTTCTACGCCAAGCATATCCATAACATCCAAGAAATCCCTGTGGTACTCTTCACTGATTTCCTCGGGCTCAACTCCTTGCATGCCGGCTTTTGCAATAATCTTATCATCCACGTCAGTTACATTCTGGACGCAGAAGACTTTCCAGCCTCGATACTTGAGGTATCGCCTCACCGTATCCCAGAACACATATTGGCGCGCGTGTCCTATGTGGGTATAATCGTAAGGGGTTACGCCACATTGATAAATATCAACCCGCCCCGGTTCCCGCGGCACGAATTCTTCCTTTCGTCTTGTCAGAGTGTTATAGATTCGTAGCGCCATCGAAATTCCCCCTCGTGTCTAAGAGCGCAGTCCTGACCCTATTAATCGATCTTTCCCTACCTAGAATTTCCATGATAACATGAAGTTCAGGCCCTTTTGTTCG
>JAKPFY010000213.1 GCA_029551185.1 Bacillota bacterium | reverse complement strand
TCCAGATGAGCGAGCTCGACCCGGAGTTCATGGGTGAAATCAACGAGTTCTTTGAAAAGGCACTGGGATCGATGTAACAATGATACACTTGCAGTCATTCTGGACCCACCCTCATAGTCTACTATGGACTGCACCCGTCTTCCGCGGACGGTCAACACCCGAGACCTCCCTGTCTCAACGACTGCCTTATTCCCCACGAACAGGCAAGAACCCTTCCACAGTTTTCTCCTATCATGAGACATTCTGTGATAAACTGGTTGAAAACATCAAAGATCCTTACTGCAGAGGTGGAAAGACAGATGTCATCATCAGCTCAAAGATTCCAGCAGGCCTTGGAAGGATTAGGCATACAGACACAGGCGATCGAACTTCCCCAGTCCACTCGCACCGCCAAAGAAGCAGCTGAGGCAATCGGTTGCGAGATAGCGCAAATCGCGAAATCTCTGATTTTCCGAAGGCTTGATACGAACCGGCCTGTCTTGGTAATAGCAAGTGGGGCCAACCGCGTGGATGAGGAGGTTGTGTCCAACTACATAGGTACACAGATCACGATGGCAGGCGCAGAGTTTGTACGGGCCTCCACGGGATATGCGATAGGCGGCGTTCCGCCCTTTGGCCACATTGTACCGATTAACGACATCATAATCGATCAAGATCTCCTCAAGTACGATGTCGTGTGGGCAGCTGCAGGCACACCCCGCTCAGTCTTTCCGATAAGCCCGGAGAAGCTTGTGGAAGTTGTGGCCGGGCATGTGCGCAGAGTCGCAAAGTGAATCAGCTGGGGTATTATGAGATGCTCATTGTATATGTATATTCATATGTCCGTATGCGATCATCGCTGAAAGGTTGAATAGTCAAACAGGTATGTGCCCACAAATGAGGTGAAAAACCGTGGATAAGCAGCGCCTGACAGAGCTGGCACGGGATTATGTTGAGAACTCAGAAGACAACTATATATCAAAGGACATCGCCATCTCAGAAGACGTGGTTGGGATGAAGATTTTCGAAGCTCCCCTCCTCTCGTTCGGTTCTGCAGATGACGAGTACTTTACGCTGCTGAAACAGCCCTCCGTAATAGGTGAGCATTTCATGCAACCTAAAGACTGGCTGCCGAACTCCAGGACTGTCATATCGTTCTTCCTGCCTTTTACCGAAGTAGTGAAAACAAGCAATACAAGGGACATGTCATGGCCTTCCATTGAATGGCTTCACGCGCGCGTGGAAGGTCAGGCCCTTGTCAACAAGCTCTGCATGTACGTAAGATCCGTATTAGTGAGTGAAGGTTATGATAGTGTTGTACCTGCTCTAGATCAAAGATACTGGTCTGCGCATTTTACAAGCAACTGGTCCGAAAGGCATGTTGCCTTTGTGTGCGGCCTTGGGACTTTCGGGCTCTCCAAAGGCCTAATAACGCAAAAAGGAATAGCCGGAAGGCTTGGCAGCATTGTCACAGAACTGTATTTACCGCCTGACAAGAGAGAGTACGAGGACATATACGAGTACTGTTCAATGTGCGGTTCATGCGCAAAGAATTGCCCGGCAAATGCCATAAGCATAGAGAACGGCAAGATCCATGATCCATGCTCTGCGTTCCTGAGGAAGACGGGTGAAAAGCACAAACCCAGAACCGGTTGCGGGAAATGCCAAGTTGGGGTGCCCTGCGAATCTAGGATACCTTAATCCTGTAGACTACTACGCGGTGGGGAATGAGATCGATGGGAACTCTACATGCGAAGAATAAGGGAGCAATCATTCATGATCGGAAAGAATGAGATACGCGTCATTTATGGGGACAATCCCAAGCAAATGGTGAAAGAGCTTCTTGAAGCCATAAGACCCGAAGACGAAATAGACAAAACCGCACTAATCGGGATTAAGCCTAACCTGGTTGTGGCCAAGCCTGCAAGCTCCGGAGCAACCACCTCATCCGACATAGTAGAAGGCCTCATTGAGTATCTGAAGTCAAAAGGGCGCGACAGAATAGTAATTATGGAAGGTTCCTGGGTGGGAGCAAGGACATCGGAAGCATTCAGGGTATGCGGGTACGAAAGCCTGTCGAAGAAATACAACGTGCCACTCATAGATCTTCAAAAAGACAGGTACCAGGCACATGAGATAAACGGTTTGAGGATAAACGTCTGTGATTATGTCACGAAGGTTGACTATTTGATAAACGTACCTGTCCTCAAAGGCCACTGCCAGACTAACATTACCTGCGCTCTGAAGAATATGAAAGGCTGCATACCCAATTCTGAGAAGAGGCGCTTCCACACCATGGGTCTGCACAAACCCATAGCATATTTAAACAAGATCATCAAACAAGACCTTGTAATCGTTGACGGCATGAACGGCGATCTCAACTTTGAAGAAGGCGGTAATCCGGTTCAGATGAACAGGATAATTACAGGGAAAGATCCTGTGCTGATAGACGCATATGCCGCTCACTTGATGGGCTTTGATATTGAAGAGGTTCCGTATAT
>JAKPFY010000199.1 GCA_029551185.1 Bacillota bacterium | reverse complement strand
ATAGTTAAAAATTCTGACCCAGACACAAGATTAATCGCGGTATCAAAGACACTGTGCACCCTATATGTCTCTTCGCATTTCAAAATCTTATCGAACCTTCTGCCATGTTGTACAACGGTTAGGCAGAAAGGATCTTTGTGTATCTTCATGTCAGTTTCATAATTCCAAATCCTACAGCAATAAACCTTTATGAAATAACTATAAAGTTTGCTAGTCTATTATGTTATAAAGTATAATGTTGCTAAAAACTACCAGAAGGCAGGAGGTCTTATAAGAGAGTAAAACATGGGAGTTGTGCAAATCACCAAGTGTTCTCACGACACCTGTATCATAGGGATTGATTCAGATGATGTCCCATATCAAAAATCGTAGACAAGCGAAGAGCCGTCTGTAGAGACAGACGTTGATCAGCATGGTTAGGATCAAGCCCGGTGAGCTCCTTTATTTTCTTTAGCCTGTAGAGAATTGTGTTGTAGTGCGCATACATGAGCCTTGCAGTCTTCCGGGCATTACCGTTGGTTGCAAAGTACACTTCAAGGGTCGGAAGAAGCTCGCCTCCTTTTGCTGTATCGTAGTCTCGGAGGCTACCGACAATCTCATCCGCGAACCGTTTCTGTTCATCCAAGTCGGCCTGGCCTAAGAGAAGGCCGTATATGCCCAGCATTTCATAGTGGATGTCTTGACCTTTACCGAAAATTACCTTTCCTAGATCAAGCGCTGCCTTGGCCTCTCTGAACCCTCTTTTTATACCCGTAACACCACTGACACGGCGACTAATACCCGAACTCACCGTCCATCTTCGGAGATTACTGCGGGCCTTCTTGAGGAGCCGGTTCGCCCAAGACACAGTATCATCCGGTGCGACTTCCTCAGGATGGACAAAAAGCAGAATTCCACTGGCATGCCTCGTTAAAATATGTCTCAGGTTGTTTCTCCGACAGAAATCCGAAAGAATAGTGGTAGCCTGGGTTTTCACCATCTGACAAGCGTTTTCATACTCAGCGATATCACTGATTGGCTTTGACGGCAGAACATCGAACAGGATCGTCACATAGTCCAGTCTCAGATCCCACCCAAATGTCGTGGCGCGCTCGAGGAATCTCTCTTCATCAGGATTGTCGGAAGAAAACAGCTGATCCAGGAATTCTGTGCGGTATTTCTGCTCCACCTGTGTCAAGTCATGACAACGTATTATGTCAAGGGCAATGAGAGGGCATAGTCGCTCCAGACTGTACAAGTCTGTTACGTCAAATTGCCCGGAGAACTTCACTGCTGTAAGAGACCCGAACTGCTCATTTGCAGCGGTAACCGGTGCACGAATGATCTCGGCCTTATAACCATTTGTCTCCACTTGATTGCGTTTGAACCAAAGCACAGTGCCTTCCACGCGGTCAGTGAATGTCTCAGGTTCAAGAAACTCCATAGGCCTATCAAGTAACTCGGTAATCAAAGCCTCATTGGGAGGGCCCCAACACATGCCCGAGACTACTCTTCGTAGATTCAGGGAATCCTCAATAGATATGACTGCCTGAAGAAGATCGGCTGCAGCCCGTGATATTTCCTGAAGGCCTCCTCCTTCCAGAAGGAGGTTTATGAACCTTCTGTGAGCAATGAGGCTAAGCTGCACAAACCTGCTTTGTCGATTAACAAGTTCTGCCAGAACGGCTGATATTAGGTCAGAAAAGTTGACTTCACGAGGAAGCTCCAAAAGAGGCACGTTTAGCTCATTTGCAGCCTCTATCATGTGAGGCGGAATTGCATCTATGTATCGTTTCGGCTTCATACCAAGTACTGCCAATCCTTTACCGGCAAGGGTGGGCAGCAGCATTCTTTGAGCGTCTAAATTGTCTTTTATCGCATAACCTGTTGTCAAAAGCATGTCCCCTTCTCGTACCCAGTCCAAGATATCAGGGACTTCCATAACATTGATATTAGTAACAACCCTATCCAGGCCGCCACATCCCCCGGCAACGACAACCCCGGAAAACTCAGGCAACTCAAGAATTTCTCTGACAGTGATTCCAACTTCATGGAACATCTTATGCCCCTCCCTGAACCACCGGCAGTCAGCAATCAAACGCTGCCTGCAATGTTTTGCTTGTTATACCATCTTCTTCTAAATTCGACGTGTGTGTTATTAACTCCTTTGAAAAGGGTTAGCAAAGAGGGGCCATCGTCTTGGCCCCTCTTTGCTATCACAGTATGAGACAACCGGTGAAAATCCGGGCAAATCGACAAATCACGGAATTAAGTTTACTCTTCGGCCCTTGGCAGAATCTGGTTGAGGATTATGCCAAGTATCGCTGCAAGACCCATACCGCCCAGTTGGGCGTTGCCCCATAGAGTGATCATTGCACCGCCGATACCTACAACCAGAATTACACTGGCAATAAATAGGTTTCTGGAATCCGTCAAATCAACCTTATTTTCTACCATGGTCCTGACACCGATAGCTGCAATCATACCAAACAACACAATGGAGATTCCTCCGATAACAGGATCGGGAATCGTTCTGATGGCCGCGCCAAGCTTCCCCACAAATGCCAGTAGGATGGCAATGACTGCTGCTATCCTCATTACCTCAGGCTTCCACACTTTCGTCAAGGCCAAGACGCCTGTGTTCTCTGAGTAGGTAGTATTGGCCGGCCCGCCGAACAGACCTGCAAGTGATGTGGCAATACCGTCTCCCAGCAGTGTCCTTGTCAGACCGGGATCCTCTATGAAGTCATCTTCAACTGTAGCTCCTACAGCCAGGATATCCCCTACGTGTTCCACCATACTGGCAATGGCTGCAGGGGCTATAATTCCGATAGCTGCAGCGTCAAAGACAGGGAATGTAAATTTGGGCATTCCTATCCATGCTGCTTGCACCACGGGGGTAGCATCTACGTTACCTGTAATAAGACAAATGACGTAGCCCACAATAATCCCTGAAATAACCGGTAACAGTCTGAGAAATCCCTTCACATACAGGTTGACAATAGCTACTGTAGCAAGAACAATTAGTGCTATCGGCCAGTTCTGGCTGGCGCTTCCGATTGCCACAGGGGCGAGGTTGAGCCCTATTACCATAATGATAGGCCCTGTAACCACAGGCGGAAGTATTCGCTGCATAAACTCAGGGCCGAGAAAATGAATGAGAATTGCGAAAACAACATAGAGCAAGCCGGCTACAATAATTCCTCCCTGAGCTGCAGGAATCCCCTTTTCTGCCACCACCAGCGCCACCGGCGCAATAAACGCAAAGGATGAACCTAAAAATACCGGAACCCTTCCTTTTGTAACGAAATGAAACCATAGGGTGCCGATTCCTGCTGTGAACAAAGCTACACTAACATCAAGGCCGGTTAGGAGTGGAACAAGAACTGTGGCGCCAAACATAGTGAACGCATGCTGGAGACCAAGTACGAGCAATTGGTGTGTAGGTAGATAGTCTCCAGGTTTAATTGGCCCCATGATTTGAGTCTCAACAGTTGGCTTAGTACTAGCCATTACTTTTCCTCCCTTCGTGCGCTTTCGCTGTTAACTCAACCATCGGAGATATAGCTAGCGAACAGACGCACTTAATCTCTCTTTGAGCGCCCAATACACCTTCTCTGATGTCATGGGTAACGTCTTCATCCTTATGCCTGCGGCATTGTACAATGCGTTAGCAATAGCCGGAGGCGTCGGCACCATGACATGCTCTCCTATTCCTCTCGCTCCGTACGGCCCGTCTTCCTGAGGAACCTCTACAAAACTAATGAGTAATTCATCAGGCATATCGGCTGCAGTTAAGATTTTATAATCAACGTATGACGGATTCAAGAGCTTTCCTTCCTCGTTGAATTTCATCTCTTCAAGCAAGCCGATACTTATCCCTTGCACCACACCCCCTTCCACTTGAGTTGCGGCAGTAACCGGATTGATGACTCGCCCTGCGTCATACACTGCAGCAACTTTCAGAACGCGTATCTTCCCTGTCTCGACGTCAAGCTCAATTTCCACGGCTTGAGTTCCATAAGTCCAGTTAGCTACCGGTTTTTCGCTCTGGCCGGTTTCCTCATTCATAGCAGTAATTCCTTCCGGAATAAACGTCCCTCTTCCTATTACAGGACCTCCGTAACCGCTGAAATCCGGCAGAGTGACGCCCAGTGAAAACGTGCCTATGGGGACTGATCTATCAGGTTTACTCTTTACAAAGACCCGGCTTTCCGCAATTTCTATGTCTTCAACAGGAACACCGAAATACCGGGCCCCATGTGCCAAAACCTGACGCCTGGCATCCTTGGCAGCAGCCTTAACCGCCCTGCCACATGAGTAAGTAATTCTGCTGGCTACAGTCTGCCACTCATATGCACTATAATCAGTGTCAATAGGTTGTATTTTGATATCCTCGTAACGAACCCCAAGCTCATGCGCAAGTATCTGAGCCAGAACGGTAAATGCACCTTGTCCCAGTTCTTGAGCGCCAATGCTCAGAGAGACCGTCCCATCATCGTTCAGCTTCACAACAGCTGAGGACGCTGCATCATTAGGCATGGCAGGCGCCTTGGTCATACACGCAATTCCTTTTGCCCGGACTTTCTTCACACCGGGTTCAATAACTCCGGGCCCGCTCACCTCTTCCCAACCGATGAGTTCAGCAGTCCTCTCAAGGCACTGTCCTATACCGGGGTTGCTAAGCACTTGTCCTGTAGCATTTCTGGAGCCGTCCCTCTGCAAATTAATCCTACGAAACTCCACCGGGTCGATCCCCATTTTATGAGCAATCTGGTCTATCTGTTGTTCCATCGCCCAGTGATTTTCGCTATGGCCGAAACCACGCAACGGGCCTCCGACAGGCTTGTTGGTGTACACGCAATATGAATCTGTCTTCATATTAGGGATATCATACACACCGGATGAGCTATATCCTGCAGCTCTTGTCACATTCACGCCATACTCGGTAAATGCGCCGCCATCCCAATACATCTCAAATTCCTGGGCGATAATCCTGCCGTTTGCCTTAACTCCTGTCTTAAGACGGCATAACATACCCTGTCTGACAAAAGTATCTCTGAATTCTTCTTCTCTAGTACAGACCAACTTAATCGGGGAATTCCTGCACTTCAGCGCAAGAGGTACCAGAGTCGCTTCAACATTGAGTCCCGCCTTGCCTCCGAAACCCCCACCCACATACGGTGCGATGACCCGCACCCTGTTCATAGGCCAGTTTAGGCTGTTGGCAAGAATGTTCCGCATTGCAAAGGGTGACTGCGAACATGCCCATATGGTCAACTTACCTTGACGGTCATACAGAGCTATCGCTGCATGAGGTTCAATCGGCGAATGCTGAATGTGAGGCACATAATACTCATCTTCAAATATCAGGTCAGCCTCAGCAAAACCCTTTTCCACATCTCCTTTGCGTATTCTGAAGTGGTTGCTGATATTTGTATGAGGTATGGGGAAGAAAGCAGGTCCAATTTCATATGTATGGAGATCAGGATGCACAAGGGGAGCACCGGGCTTTATTGCTTCCCGAAGATCAAGTACCGGAGGAAGCTCTTCATATTCCACCTCTATGAATTTCAAGGCTTCTTCAGCAATCTCCAAGGACTCAGCCGCAATGCCTGCCACAGGTTCTCCGTAATAGCGCACCTTATCAATGGCATAAGGGGTACGATCTTTCAGGTAAAGTCCCATCCTGTTTGGGAAATCCTTACCTGTGACAACAGCCTTTACCCCAGGCACATTTTGTGCTTTCGTTGTATCGATACGCCGAATGCGAGCATGCGCATGCTCGCTTCTCAACAGTTTCGCGTACAACATCCCTGAAAACTTCAGATCCGCTGCATACCGTGCTGCCCCGGTCACCTTCTCCACAGCATCATTCCGTATAACGCCTACGCCTATATAGTCCTCGCGCGCCACTATCCCTCACTCCCCTCGTCTTGCGACTTGGAGCTCGCTGCAACCTGCATTATCGCATCTACGACACGAGCATATCCTGTGCACCTACACAGGTTGCCGCTTATAGCTTCAACAACCTCATCCCGAGTAGGACTTGGATTTCGCAAAAGCAAACCCTTGGCTGACATTACCATACCAGGGGTACAGTACCCGCATTGAAGCGCGCTGTTATCGATTATGCTCTGCTGTATAGGGTCAAGAGAGTCCCCTTCGCTGAGACCCTCGACAGTAAGCACTTCTTTACCACTTGCTTCCACTGCCAGCATGAGGCAGGAGTTAACCGCCTTACCCTCTACCAAGACTGTGCATGCTCCACATTCTCCTTTGCCGCATCCCTCTTTTGCGCCGATTAAGTCCAGTTCCTCACGGAGAAAATCCAAAAGTCTCATATGAGAGGGCACCTTTGCCTTGACTAACTCACCGTTAACTGTCATCTCTATGTTGTGAAGCATAGGTTACTATACCTCCCCGGTTGCAGCAAGGCCTGCAAGGGCTTGCTCAATTGCGTTCTTAGTCAAGACCTCGACCATATCAAGACGATACTCCTCGCCCGCTCTGACATCACTGATAGGAACAGCCGTTTCCTTTGCTGCCGACGCAGCAAAGGCTATTGCTTCTTCATCCTTCCTGCTTAACAATATGGACTCGGCTTCCGTTACTCTTATCGGCGTCGGCGCTACCGCTCCTAAGGCAATCCGAACTTCTCCGCTTGCCAGCGCCAAGCAAGCTACACTGACAATAGACAAATCAACTGAGTTGGTCCTTCCCAGTTTCAGGTATACCCCGTATGACCTTGTATCAGGCTCAGGAATCCTAATTTTGTAGACAAACTCCCCGTGCTCCAGGACAGTCTTTCCCGGACCTGTAAAGAACTGACTAATGGGAATCAACCGCGTATTTCTCGGCCCCCAAGTTTCAATTTCAGCATCATACACCAATAAAGCAGGGGCAGTATCGGCTGCCGGAGAAGCATTGCATATGTTTCCGCCGATTGATGCGCGGTTTCTGACTTGAAGGGATCCTACAGAATGGGCTGCCTGCGCCAACAACCCATATCTTGAGCGAATAGTCTCATTCCCTACGAGCATGTTTAAAGATGATGCTGCACCTATAGATAGACCTTGCCCGTTCTGACACTCCATGCCTTCAATTCCTTCAATTTCCTTAACATCTATCAGTGTCTTAAGTCTGAGCTGTCTGTCATACATACGCACAAATAAGTCCGTTCCGCCTGCGAGAAACCTGCCATTGGGGCCTGCCTCAACAGCAAGGTTCACCGCATCATCCTTGCTTCGTGCACGTACATAATCAAAAGATAACAGCACCGATTGCCCTCCCTTCCACTCGCCTCAGCTTTTGCAGGTTCATGCTTCGAGCAAAACGTCATAGTACGCCTAGTTTATACTTGCGATTTCTCTAACCTACTAAGGATAACCTTCGTAGTATTACACAAAATCTTCCATCCAAAAGTAGATAATAATCACAATCAATGGGTTTTTTCAGGCAAAGAGCACAGTTCAGCAGTGTCTGACTCTTGTGGTTTCAAGAAAAGCCATATCTGATCCGGCATACCATAAGGTCAGGTGAACATTGCCTGATTCTATGAAAAAGAGCGCAGCTTAAGACATCTATAATAATTTGAGGTATATACCCCTTCAGGCATATACCTCTCAGCCAAAATTCGCAATAATCCACAGCAGATTGCTATATGAGTCCGGGGACGCCGTCCTGTTTTTGACGATGCATCCGAGTCCGGACGGTAGAAAGACGCCCGCTTCCGTTTAGACGGCGCGTCCATAATGGAAGGCTTGGTTCTTCTTATATATGTATTGACATGCCGTGAACAGCTTGAGCTGCTTCAACCAACGCTTCCGCAAGCGTAGGATGAGCATGTATCGTGTTTGTGAACTCATGCACGGTCATCTGAGTTCGCACCGCTACCGTAGGTTCAGGGATAAGATCAGTCGCGCCCGGCCCCACGATATGAACACCAAGTATCACGTCACTTTCGGCATCAGCGATGACCTTGACAAATCCTTCAGTCCGGCCCATAGCCAAAGCCTTGCCACTTGCCATGAATGGGAACTTACCTATTCTCACATCAAAGCCTTGTTCTTTCGCCTGAACCTCATTCAGCCCGACACTTGCCACTTCGGGCCTGGTAAAGATAGCGCTGGGCACAGCATTATAATCCATACTCTTCTTGTCGCCTGCGACATTATGGGCAGCCACTATCCCTTCATGCGACGCGACATGGGCAAGCATGATATTGCCTACTACATCGCCGATAGCATATATGCCTCTGACATTTGTTTCCATGTCCTCGTCCACTGCTATCTCACCGCGCTTATTGAGTTCAACTCCCAACTCTTCCAAGCCGATTCCTTCAGAATTCGCTCTCCGCCCCACTGACAGGAGGGCCTTTTCAGCTACAAGCTGCCTGCCTGAGTCAAGAAGCGCTGTAACCTCTCTGTCCCCTTCTGTAATGCTCTCAATCTTCACGCCACACATCACGTCAATTCCATGCTTCTTCAAAGACGCCAAGATTGCGCTGGAAACATCAGGATCCTCCATCGGAAGCACAGTAGGCATAATATCAACAACAGTCACCTTGCTGCCGAGACCGGCGAATATGAAAGCCAGTTCACATCCAATGACACCGCCGCCGACAACAAGGAGACTTTCAGGCACTTCCCGAAAATCTAAAGCCTCATCGCTGGTAATGACAGAGCTTCCATTGTAGTTGAAAGACGGGAATACCAGAGGTCTTGAACCTGTGGCGATTATTATGCTCTCAGCCTTTATTTCTGAAGAACCTTCCTCTGAATCCACTGCGATTCTCCCAGGCGCCACAAGCCTGCCTGTCCCTGTTACAACCTTAACCTTGCCCTTCTTAAGGAGAAACCCCACACCTGCCCTGAGACGAGAGACAATTCTATTCTTCCTGGCAATCATCTTGCCGAAATCCACGGATACATCCTTGGCTTCCACACCGAACTCCCCCAGCCTCTGGGCAAGCTGAAACGCTTCCATGCAGGCAATCAGAGATTTAGTGGGAATACAGCCTCTGTTCAAGCATGTACCGCCAAGCTGATCTTTTTCAATAAGGCACACGCTCTTGCCTAATTGCGCTGCTCTTATAGCAGCAACGTATCCTCCTGGTCCTCCTCCAAGGACGAGAACGTCACATTCAAACACAAAGACTCTCTCCTTCCGCTACACCTTATAAGACAGCCCGCCGCATTTCAGATTGCCCACCGGACCTACTGCATTTTCCATAGATAAACACGGGGAACTCGCCTGCTTATCCCACAAAGGATTTCGTGGGATATTGTACGGGCTTTTTCTGCCACGTCTTCGGCAGCGATCTCTTCCTTCCCTTGCTCTCCGATGATGATTACCTCATCTTCAATATCTACTTCCAAGTCGCCTGCACATACCATGCATTCATCCATACATACTCTCCCGACCACCGGAAGCTTCTTCCCCTTGATAAGCACTTCTCCGCAGTTGGAAAGGGCTCGGGGAAAACCGTCCGCGTATCCGATCGGCAGAGTTACAATAGTGCAATCTCTGTCTGTTGTGTACGTAGCTCCATAACCTATGGAAGCGCCTTGAGGACACCTCTTCACAAAAGCTGCTCTTGTCTTGAGAGACAGGGCAGGCACAATGTCCAATTCCGTCCTGATTCGCTTCGCACATTCGCCGTAAAGCGGGGTTAGCCCATACATGAAAATCCCCGGCCTCACAATATCAAACCTGGCCTCAGGGATAGTCACTGCAGCTACACTGTTGGCTGCATGGTAGTATTGCGCTTCAATCCCGTTATGCCTAAGAGCCTCAATCGCATCATTGAACAAGGAAAGCTGATGATAAAGAAAAGACCTGTCTTCGTCCTCAGCAGTAGCCAGGTGTGTAAAAATTCCTTCAATTTCAATATTTGGAAGCATTGCAATATGTTTCACGAAATTAACTATCTGATTGGGGTGCAGACCTATGCGCCCCATCCCTGTATCCACCTTCACATGGCACTTAGCTTTTTTCCCCTCTTTGACTGCAGCATTGGACAGGGCCTCAGCAAACTCATACGTGGCTGTCGCACATGACAAATTATAACGAAGAGCTGCCTGCGCTTGAGCAGGAAATAGCTGAGCAAGAACCAAAATTGGGGCGATAATCCCGGACTTCCTGAGAGTTATGCCTTCCTCAACCAACGCGACTCCCAGCCAGCTCGCTCCGTTATTCAGGGCTGTACGTGCAACAGGTATGGCTCCGTGGCCGTACGCGTCAGCTTTTACAACCCCGAGGATTTCACAATCGGGTCCCACCGTCTTACGGATAGCCTGTATGTTCCGGGCTATACATGCAAGATCAATTTCAGCTACGGTAGGCCTGTCTCGACGGCCATCCCACATGCTGCTCGCCTCTTTCCCCTGCCAATCTACGCAAGGCATCCGGTACATTCCCGAGGATATCCATGGCTGTAACACCCATTTCACCTAGTTTTGAAGATGCGATATCGCCGGCCAGCCCATGTACATAGACACCTAATACAGCTGCATCGAAAGGTCTCATGCCTTGCGCTAAGAGGCCTGTGATGATTCCCGTGAGCACATCTCCGCTGCCTGCTGTCGCCATTCCGGGATTGCCTGTTGGGTTAATATAAGCGATTCCTGATGGGTCAGCAATTATTGTCCGAGCGCCTTTTAAAACCACAATCTTTCCCCATTGGGACACTGCCCGAAGGGCTACATTAAGTCTGTCACGCTCGACCTCTTGTATAGACAAGCCTGTCAGCCTCGCCATTTCGCCGGGATGGGGGGTAAGCACAATCGGCGCCTTCGCAGCCTTCAAAGTGCCGGGATCCTGGGCAATAGCGCTTATCCCGTCAGCGTCTACGACAGTGGGAACAGAGGTCGTCATTACCATATTCCTTACTAACTGAGCAGTCTCACTGTGAGTGGATAACCCGGGTCCGACAGCCAATGCAGCAGCACCGCGGCTAAGCCCGTCCAAAAGAGGTTGAGCTTGTAAGCTTATGCTGCCTGATTCAGTTTCGGGGAGCCCACGGGTCATGACCTCAGTTAGCTTTGAATTCATGACACTATGCAAACTGAGAGGCACACCAAGGGTTACAATGCCTGCCCCTGCTTTCAAAGCTGCGGTGCTTGCAAGAACAGCAGCGCCGGCCATATTAGGTGAACCTGCCATCACAAGCGCTTTCCCGAACGTGCCTTTGTGAGAGTCTTTTTCGCGCCGAGGGATCCAATGCCTAATATCATCACCGGTGGAAAGGTTCAACTTAAGACTTTCATCTGCCAAAAGGAATCCGGGAATCCCGATATCAGCGATGACCAGTTCACCGGCGTAAGCTGCGCCCGGATATAGTAGCAACCCTACCTTTGGAAGACCGAAAGTCACTGTATAAGTAGCCCTGATGCAGCTTGAACTGACCATGCCGGTTGTGGAATCCAGTCCTGAAGGAACGTCAACCGCAACAACAGGCCTCCCTGACTCATTTATTGTGTCAATGACATGGCTCACATACCCTTCGACTTCTCCTTTGAACCCGGTCCCGAATACAGCATCGATTACCAAATCAGACATGGACACTGCCACCCTGGCAGTGGGAAGCATATCCGCATTCAGCTCTTCCACTTCCATTCCCATACCTATGAGAATATCCAAGTTGGTTTTAGCGTCTCCTTGAACCTGACCGATCTCACCCAGAAGGAAGGTTTTCACTCTTACTTCCGAATTCGCAAGGTGCCTGGCAACTACAAACCCATCCCCTCCGTTGTTGCCTTTGCCGGCGAATATACATACACGCGGATTCGCCACATTCGAAAGGAGCTTCTTTACAGTATCAGCCACAGCTCGCCCTGCATTCTCCATCAGGACAACACCGGGAATGCCTATTGCTTCAATAGCCTTTCTGTCTATTTCGCGCATCTCTTCAGCTGTTACAACTCTCAAGGTTTTCACCTCCGACAGCGACTGCAAAAGCTATGGCAAGAGTGTCAGTATGGGACATACTTATAAAAACAGCTTTTGCACCCCGCGCCCTGGCAAGTTCTTCAGCCCGACCCAGTAAGCGCACATAAGGCTTTCCGGAAGGTTCGTTTAAAATCTCAATCTCATTCCACCCGATTCCGGATATCCCCTGGCCCAGCGCTTTGGATACAGCCTCCTTCGCCGCAAACCTGCCGGCTAGTTTCTCATAGTGTCCTCCCTCTGCAGCATCCATCTCAATATCAGTGAACACCCGCCCGCGGAGCCTCGCACCTTTACGCTCCATCAACTCGCGAATCCTACCGACTTCGATAATGTCCACTCCGATACCGATTATATGCAGCTGAGAGCCTATCAAGTCAAAACACCTAGCCTAACTCTTCCCGTATTACCTTTGCTACCTCAGATACAGCGGCTTTCACTAAAGATTCATCGGGGCCTTCGCCTAAGACGCGAACCAAAGGCTCCGTCCCTGAAGAACGCACGAACATTCGTCCGTCTTTGCCGAGCAATGTCTCAGCCCGCCTAATAGACTGACTTACTGCGAAATTCGAAGACAAGGCTTGCTTATTTCTGACCCTGACATTCATAAGAACTTGCGGGTAGGCTTCCATCCATGAAGCTAATTCCGACAGCCTTGCGCCTGTCCTGCGAATGACTGACAGAAGGGCAAGCGCGGTAATGATCCCATCCCCTGTGGTGTTATGGTCAAGGAAGATTATGTGTCCTGACTGTTCCCCGCCTAGAATGACACCTAGCTTCCTCATTTCTTCCAGGACATACCTGTCACCGTTTTGAGTGATGACAACCCTACCGCCTTCACGGGCAAAGGTCTTAGACAATCCTAAGTTGCTGTAGACGGTAGCGACTATAGTATTGTGCGGAAGCATCCCCCTTCGCAGCAAATCCAGGCCGCAAATGGCCATAATGTGATCTCCGTTGACTATATTGCCCTTCTCGTCAACCGCAATCAACCTATCAGCATCGCCGTCATGGGCGAGTCCCAGATCCGCTCCTTTTTCAACCACGAGTTCCGCCAAAACCTGGGGATAAGTGGATCCACATCTTGCATTGATATTGGTTCCGTCAGGTTTGTCATTTATTGCTATTACATGCGCGCCGAGATCTTTAAGCAGACGCGGAGTATATGATGACGCTGCGCCGTTCGCGCAATCCACGACTGCTTTTAACCCTTCAAGGGTAACGTTAACTGTGCTTTTGACATGCCTTATATATCTTTCTCCCGCGTCTTGGAGATAGGAAACCCTTCCGACATCACTCCCCGCCGGCCTGGGAAAGTCATCATAAGTATTAAGGCACAACATGCCTCGTTCATCAAAACTGATGCATTTTTCTATATCCAGCTCTTCTTTATCTGAAAGCTTAAACCCGTCGCCGGAGATGAATTTTATTCCGTTATACTCCATGAGATTATGAGAGGCTGAGATGATGATGCCTGCATGCGCCTTTAGGTCTCTGACAAGGAACGCCACTCCCGGGGTAGGGATTACGCCGATGTTCACCGCATGTCCCCCGACTGACGCTATTCCCGAAACCACTGCAGCTTCTAACATATCCCCGGAGAGCCGCGTATCACGTCCCACAATTACCGTAGGTCGCGTCCCAAGCCTCCTTGCGATGATTCCAGCTCCGACCCGACCCAAAGCAAACGCTAACTCAGGCGAGAGAAATGTATTGGCAATCCCTCTTACCCCATCAGTCCCAAACAATCTCCCCATATTCGGCTCCTCCTGATAAGTATGACAATCTTGAATAATCATGGGTTTAGTCAGGCAGCTGCCCCAATCCGTCACCATTCTCAACTGACTCCTGCTGCGCCTTGTAAGACTCCTTTGCGTCCGGCAGAGCCTTCGGTATCTTGCCAATAGGCACAAAAACACTAACGGTTTGCGGTTGAATATTCAAATCCGCTACAATATTGCCTCCTGCGTCTTGCGGATTCACTTTAACATTCCTGGAAATAGCAGACGTGATACCTGACACGTCAATCTGAGCCAAGACTTCCTCTATCGATTCCACCTGGCTCCTCGGCCCGATAACGGTAACAAATCTAGGCGACCACTCCGGTTCCAGAGGAACGCTCTCTTCTCCGGGATATCCTATTATCGCCACCCGGACCGGGAAATCTTCACTGACAATAGCATCCATCTTTACACCTATTGATTCCGGAATAATCTCAACTACCTGGATGCCTTCAGGAGCTGATACCTGAACCCTTGCAGCATATTCCCCTTCACCGCGCCCGGCCACAGATACACTCGCTCGCACTTTTCCGCCATCCAGCGGTTCCACCAGATGCTTCTGCCCGCGCACTCGAACCTCCACTTCTCTCGGCCTAGTCTCAACAGTGAATTCAGACGGCGCGCCGACCACCTCTACACCTGCCGTAATAAACCGTTCGACAGTATCTGTCTGGCTTTTATTGATATCCGCGCCTGCCACAAACCATACGACAACCGCCAGAAAAACAGCTGCTATTTTAAGGTAGAGCTCTTGAGGGACATGCAGTTTCACATGACGTGCCCCCTTAACCAGGCAGGAATCCCTTGTCTGAGCTTGCTTCCATTGAGTAGCTCTACAAGTTTCTCCTTCAGAGCGCTTTCATCAAGATAACGCATTAACTTCCCGCTGCATGCTATCGATATGACTCCGGTTTCTTCCGAAACCACTATGGACACAGCGTCAGACTGCTCTGACAAGCCCAACGCTGCACGGTGTCTGGTCCCAAGTCTCTTGCTGATATTGGGATTCTCAGACAGAGGAAGGTAACAGCCTGCAGCCATTATCCTGCTGCCGCGAATGATGGTGGCGCCGTCATGCAGCGGTGAGTTAGGCATGAATATGTTAATAAGGAGCTCCGCTGAAACCACAGCGTCAATTTTTGTGCCGGTCTCCATCAGTTCAGCGATACCTGTGTCACGTTCAATGACAATAAGGGCGCCGATCTTATCTCTGGCCATCACTGTCGCTGCTTTGACGATGTTGGAAATCAGGAGCATTGTGTCCTCTTTTTCCAAAAGTCCCAATGGCCCTGTGAATATGCCGCCGCGGCCTATCTGCTCCAAGGCTCTTCTGAGTTCAGGCAAAAACACTATTGGCAGAGCAACAAACAGCATAGTGATTGTTTTTTGCAATAGCCAGTTTACTGTGCGCAAGTCAAGCAAATCACTGATCATGGTAGCGATAAAGATAACAGCAATGCCCTTGAGGAGGGACACAGCTCTTGTTCCCCTGATGATTACCAAGAGCTTATAGATGACATAGGCAACAATAAGAATATCGACTATGGAGCGAATCGCATTCATCGCATTTACTTTGGCCAGGCTTTCAGCAAACCTCGCCATAGTGAAATCAAACCGCATGTGCCTCCCCCTTGGATCCATCCGTACGCAGCCTCTATCACAAATATATACTATACATTAATGGAATCTGATGCAAGGTTGAGAATTCATTATCATCGAGCGAGACGCCATTTTTCGGGAAAGATTCTAGGCCCCGAATTTGCCTAATTTCAGCGCATTTGCAAGCGCGAGGGGCAGAGCCCCAAGAGAAGGGAAAACCCCGAGATTCCCGTTGGCGCACATGGACTCGCCAAACTCCTTGACTCCCTCCGGTCTTACCCACTGAGAATGAATGAGAAACGGCACTGGATGCCAACTATGGCCTTTCAGTTTTGCCGGAGTGGAATGGTCGCCGGTAACAATGAGGACATCAGGTTCTAAGTCAAGGATTGAAGGAACAAAACTGTCAAACTCCTCGATCACTTGAACCTTACGCGCAAAATCGCCATCTTCGCCGGAACTGTCTGTATCTTTCACATGAACGTAGAAGAAATCATAATCATCAAAGTGAGTCTTCAGCGTCTCCACTTCGTCTTTGATGGTCAATCCGGTTTCCAGAATTTCCATGCCTACCAGCCTGGCCAAACCACGGTACATAGGATAGCTGGCTATAGCAGCAGGGGTCAACTTAAACGCCTGGGACATAGTGGGTATCTCCGGAAGGCCGGCAAAACCACGCAGCAACACCATATTTGCAGGATACTCTTCCTTCAGCGCTTTTCTCACCTTTGCAATCCATTGATTTATAAGGTTTGCAGTGTCAGCTGCCTGAGGACTGCGCGGAACTGCATCCTTAGGCCTCTCCCCGACATGCTGAGGATCAGTGTCCTCTATGTCACCGGATAGTCCCTGCCCTCGGAATACTGCAACAAAACGATGAAACTTCCCGGGTTCAAGAATGACTTCAATGCCTTCTACAGAAATTGAACGAAGGCCTTCAATCAGTCGCCTGTTCTCTTCGGTAGGGATCCTTCCCGCTCGCCTGTCAGTAATAATACCGAACTCATCCACTGTGCAGAAATTCCCCCTGGCTGCGACATCAGAAGGCCCTAGTTTCAGCCCTACCCCCAGTGCCTCAAGAACCCCTCTGCCTATCTCATGCTTCAGTGGGTCATATCCAAACAAAGCCAGATGCGAAGGCCCGCTTCCAGGTGTAATGCCGAGAGCTACAGGTTCCACTAAACCACAGCTGGATGCAGCTGCCAGGTTATCCAGGTTCGGGGTAGCCGCCTCTTCCAAAGCGCTACGCCCAATACCGGGATAGGGCAGCCCTCCTATGCCATCTACAACTACCATGACGATTTTTGATTCTGTCTTTTGGCAGAGTTCCTTTATGAGTTCGATATTGACCACGTTGACGTCTCCTCCTCTGACCGGCATGTAATTCTTAACCTAAATAATATTCTCTGTCTCTTTGTATTATCCTCCCCGAAAGCCTTATAGGGACATACTACAACCGGATAAACGTCCAGGACATGCGTACACAGCCTTCGTCATGGAAATCCTGACCCTTTCCGCATATGGCAGGAGGTGGCAAGATGAATGCCGGCTCCGGAGAAACGCGAAGCTACCGAAAAAAACACGGCGCAACCAGGTCGTGGCGCTTTGCTATAGTCCTTTTTGTCTCTTCTGTCCTTGTGATTGCACTCATTGCATCCATACATCCTATTCCCGCTGTAAGAGGGGAAAGCGTTTTCTATGACATCCATGGCGAAGTCATAGCGTCAACTGCAGCTCCAAGCAGAATTCAAGTGCCCCTCTCTGATATCTCGCCTTACCTTCGTCATGCGTTTATTGCTGTGGAAGACTCTCGCTTCTACCGGCACCCTGGGATCGATCCTATTGGAATAACGAGGGCTCTTATACGCAATGTCCACGCAGGGCGGATCGTTGAAGGAGGAAGCACGATTACCCAACAGCTGGCGAAAAACATGTACCTGCCTGCAACACGCACTGTCGGGAGGAAGTTGGCTGAGGCAGTCCTTGCCCTATACCTGGAAGTCAGGTTCTCCAAAGACGAAATCCTGGAACGCTACTTGAATCTGGTATATCTGGGACACGGAGCCCATGGTGTTGAAGCAGGCGCAAAGCTCTATTTTGGAAAACAAGCATCCGATCTTTCCCTTGCAGAAGCCTCGATGCTTGCAGGCATCACAAGGGCCCCTTTCTACTACTCGCCTTATAGAGATATGAACGCTGCCATCCGGCGAAGGCAAACCGTCCTTGACAGAATGGTGGACACAAATTACATCTCTCAAAGTGAAGCCGATGAAGCCTCAAAAGAAGCAGTCCACGTCGTCGGACTTGGGAGACGCGAAACAAGGGCTGCCCCATATTTCATGGATTATGTCACTGACGAGGCCTTAAAGCTCCTAGGGGACGAAGGCATGTTGCTTTACTCAGGAAACCTGAAGATTCATACATCCCTGGACATGAACTTTCAGAAAGCTGCGGAGAGAGCGTTCGCAAAGGGGCTTGACGCTCTTACGCCCTCAACCGAAACAGAAGGCCATGATTCTGAAGCAAAACGGCCGATTCAGCCCCAAGGCGCACTGGTGGCGCTGGACCCGAGATCCGGACATGTTAAGGCTCTCATAGGAGGAAGAAGCTATTCTGAAACACAATTTAACCGCGCAATGCAAGCCTTGAGACAACCAGGATCTTCCTTCAAGCCGTTCTTCTATGCAGCAGCCTTGGAGAACGGGTTTACCGCTGCATCTGTGTTGCCTTGTGAGCCTGTAACATTCTACAGACAAAGACTGCCTTACACTCCCACTGATTACGGCGAATTCGAGTATCATTTTCGATGGCTGACTCTGAGAGAAGCCTTGGTGACTTCATGTAATGTGGTATCAGTGTCACTTGCGAATATCCTTGGCCCGGAAAAAGGAATTGAGATGGCAAGACTGCTTGGCATTTCAAGCCCGCTGGGGCCTAACTTGTCTCTTGTCCTCGGGACCTCGGAAGTAACCCCCTTTGAGATGGCATTGGCTTTTGCGCCTTTCGCAAACGGGGGCAAGCGGGTTCAGCCCATATTCATAAACTCCATTGAGGACAGGTGGGGAAGAGAGTTGTATAAGGCTCCGACTACAACCAGACAAGTTCTTGACCCGCGAACCGCATTCATCATCACAGACATATTAAGACAAGTCGTCACTCAATGGGGGACTGCAGGCGCCATCTCATCCCGGCTTACACGGCCTGTGGCTGCGAAAACAGGATCGACACAGAACTACCGAGACGCGTGGTTCATAGGATACACGCCGGATCTGGTATGTTCAGTGTACATCGGCAACGACGACCCCGGCATCCCTTTAGGAAAATCAGGCGCGACTGCTGCAGGGCCGATATTCACAGATTTCATCGAAGACGCGCTTCGCGACATGCCGGCCTTATCCTTTCAAACACCTCGTGGAATAGTCCGGGCGGAGATATGTCATGAGACAGGCTGTTTGGCTTCACCTGCTTGCCCCAACACACGCTGGGAGCTGTTCAAAAGCGGCACTCAGCCGACATATCAATGTCCTTGGCATAGTGAACTTCCTGTCTATGGACGTTAATCTCCGCCAATCTGCGGCAAATCCGCCCATTGACCACATATTAAAGGTAAATCTGGCGCTCCAATCTCTTATTGTAAGAGCTCCAGTTGCCTTCAACATCCGAGCTGCCCTCAACAATTTCAGCGAACTGGGCAATGGATGCGTCGAGGTAATCTGCCAAGTGGAGAGCAATTGCTTCCAGAGTCTTCGGACGCTTCGGGGAACCCCATTCAAGCTTTCCGTGGTGACTTAGAATCATGTGACGTAGTTTAAGAGCCAGGCTTTGCGGGAAATTTGGGATCCCTTCTATAGCTTGGGAAACCATACGTTCCCCGATAACAACATGACCGATGAGTTTGCCTTCATCACTCAAGTCAAAAGGCCCTTCATATGTATATTCTACCACTTTGCCGATGTCATGAAGCATTGCCCCTGCGATCAGGAGTTCAGTGTCGATTAGCGGGTAAAGTCGGGGTACAACCTCACAAAGAGTTACGACATTGGCTGTGTGCTCGATTAACCCTCCGATAACAGCATGGTGAATGGATTTTGCAGCAGGGGCTTGGATATACGCTGCAGCGAATTTCGAGTCTTCAAGGAATGTCAGAACCAGATTCTTGAGATAAGCGTTTGTGAAAGCGTTTGCCTTTTCTGTAAACAGCCGGAGCAACCTATCCACATCCTGTCTCGTGTGGGGAAGAAAGAGAGACAAATCGTAGTCAGCGCGCCTGCACTTATGTACGGTCTCGACTGTGATTTGAGGAATGCCCCTGTACTCTGTGACATGTCCTTCCACATACACTACATCTCCGTCTTCAAATGAATTATACGCACTTTCACTGCCGTCCCACACAATAGCTTTTATCTCCCCTGTTCTGTCGAAAAGCATAAACGTCAAGTAACGGCCCGGCTTTGATGCAAAATCTGCGAGTTGCTTGGATTTGGCCATGAAGACGCTTCTTACCGCCTGTCCTGTTTCAAGATCAGCTACTCGCTGTCCCTTGCATTCTGTATCTTTACTTGGCATAAGTCCTCCAACCCCTAACGCGCAAAAAATATCAGGATGACCGGTATTTTACAGCCTTTCCCGTCCATCCTGATTCTACGTTGTAACAGGAGAGTCCTTCAAATCCGGCAGCAAGAGTGTTAACTATCTAAGACAAACCGGTATATCGCTTCTCGGACCCCGTCTCCGCTTATTCCTCCGGCAACATAATCAGCTGCCTCTTTTACCTTGTCGCCTGCATTACTTACAGCCACGCCGATTCCGGCATAAGACAGCATGCTTATGTCATTTTCACTGTCACCTATAGCCATAACCTGATCCTTCGGAATACCCAAACGTTTGGATAGTTCGGCAAGAGCCGATCCCTTAGTGACTCCTTTACCTGTAAACTCGATATATGAGGGCAAAGAGCGCGCTACGTGCGATATGGCCCCGAATCTTTGCTCCAACTCAGGCAACATCTTATCAACAATTTCCGGTTCCGCCATCATTAAGAGCTTTGTCGGGGACTCATTGAGAAACTCCAGCAGGTTTCCTACAGGCCTGGCAACCACGTTAACATGGGCCATATAACGACGAGCTTCCTCATTCAGACGTTCAACATAGATTTCATCGTTGACATAAACATTAACATGAAAACCAAGACCTTTGAGATACGCCAAGATCTTTTTCGCGTCTTCAAGGGGTATTGGTTTATGCCAGTATAG
>JAKPFY010000196.1 GCA_029551185.1 Bacillota bacterium | reverse complement strand
AGCATTTTTTCGAAGTTTTTGTTACTATGAGAGTAGGCCATCGGTAAACACTCCTTTTTTGGTCTGCTCGTCACTTACCAAATTCGGAGTTGCCGATGGCTTTTCCTCTTTATTTTTGCGAACTTAATTGTACTTCATCTTCGCCTTCACCCAACCGATATCCTTCATGCGGCTGGCTTTTTTGGAATTAACCTCCTTGTATCGTATTATTTCCCTTGAAATATAGTGCCCATTCTCAACAATTTGGCGCAATGGGCATATTTTCCCATTTTGCCGACAAGCTGGTAGCCGTTTTGGGTAGGGAAAGCGGGAGGCAGGGCAAAGCACGGCACAAGTGATCCAGGATAGAGCGGCTCGACTCTATACCGGCTGATTTGCTACACCGGCTCAATTCGGTACACTGGCTTGATTTGCTTTACCGACTTAAGTCCATTGAGTCTTACGGCGTCCAGCTCCAGAGCGGTGAGCACCCCGTGCCGGTAGAGCCGCAGGTATTCCTTTGACACGTCGCTATCAAACATGAGCAAGTCGTCTCCCTGCTTCCACCAAGCAGGAAATGGTTGTGCAAGTCCGATTTGGGAACTTGGCGGATTGCATCCAGATCGTGCCTGGCCAGTGCACGGATGAATTGCTCAGAATACCGGCCTTCAGAGCTGCCGGGTTCTGTGTCAGCACGCCTGTTCATGCTGTGCTTCTTTCTCCTTTTCATCCAGTGTCCTCTTTGGGTCCACTGTCTGGTTTGATTTGCAACGCAAGCTGCCGACTCTGGCCGGCCGCAATCCGTGTTCCTATCAGGAAACAGAACCCGGTTCTAGACCGACGACGCGGAGCGGTCCCTGCTCATAAACAACGTCACTGAAAATAGGGCAGCTGCAAACCCCAGCTGGATCAGGATTCCGGTGAAGATCGGGCTGAGGCTGTCCCGGCTAAGTACAGTGAGCCCCGATATGGCGTCATTGGCCCGGACGAACCAGTACGACGGCAGGAACTTGGCAACCGCCAGCACCGGCTTGCTCATCACTGATTGGGGCGCAAACACTCCTCCTAAGAAACTCATACCCAGGGCAATCACGTTTACGGCCCCCGCTTGCGCACCGGAACTGTTCACGAAATTGCCCACGAGAGACCCGATTGCTGCACACACTGCGGCAAACACCAGGGTATTGAGGGCATACAAGCCCACAAGCCCGGAAGAAATGAGAGTCTTGCCATGCAAGACAAAACCTAGCAGCACCAAGATTGCCCAGCACCCCAAAGCAAACACGCCGTGGCCAAGCACCAGCTCCACGCTTACCCTGCGCCGGGGCACCGGGCTGGCCAGGTTGCGCAGCCGAAGATCAGGCCGGTTAAACGCCATCATGATAGAGCTTATGCCCAAGGTGACCATAGCAAGCAGTGCATACGCACAATATCTGTAGTAGTACGAATGCCCGGGCCGGTCATCTTCTGACCACTCTTGACCTGTCATGATGGTCACAGGCGCTTCGTCCGACAGGTCGCGTAAGGCTAACGTCACCAGTTCCACTCCGGAAAGCCGTTTGCCGTAGGCCCGGTAAAGGTTTACAGTGTTAAGGAATCTATTAATGCTCAAGTCAACGTAGTAGCTGCTGGTGGAATCAGGCACGACCACCTTTTGGACGGACGGACTGTCCCCTGCCATGAATGCATCAGAAAAACCGGATGGGATAATGGCGATGTACTCCACCATTCTGTGAAACAGGGCATCCTGGAGCTTATCCTCATCATCAGGATACGGCACCAGCCGGCAAACTCGTGAAAGGTATTCCGCCAAGCCTTGGGCAATCTCTCCATCGCCGTCCCTGTTTATCACAGCAACGGGAGTCCTCACCGGTTCAAATCCAAGAGAAGCAGCATCAGGCGCGGTAGAGGAGAAAAGCACTGCAAGCCCTATAAACACAGAGAGGTTTATCACCAGAGGCCATGCACACCCCCGCAGTACTTTGAAATATGCCTTAAATACTCTCATACCTTTCCCTCCTCAACCGCAGGAAGCTTACCCCACACAACACAGCGGAAATAAGGCATAACATGCAGATGTTGATGAAAAACCTACGGTAGGTATCGAACACATATAGACTGTAAAACGCATCAGCTATCAGGGCTGCAGGATTGATGTAAGAAAGTACCGGCGCCTTGAGGTTAATGATGTGTTTTATGTCAACCCACATAAGCCCCGCCAAAAAGCTCAGCGTCATGTTGGTCCCGACAAGTATCCCTGTTTTCACGCCTTCACTTCCCCGGACAAAGGTTCCTATGAAGGTACCCTGGGCCACTCCTGCAGTACACCCTGCCAGGCATGTAAGCAGCACATAGCCTAACTGGCCTCCGAACCTGACATTTAGCGCAAGTCCCATGTAGGCGATAAGCAGGACCACTTCGGCGAAACTAATCACCAGCGCTGCTGCAGCGTCAGCCAACACCACCTGAAGCTTGTGGGTAGGGGCCACGCTGCGCCTAGCTCCCCTGGGGGACAAATCTGCCTGGACATCCATGGTATTGCGTAACCCCCAGAAACTGCTGTACATGCAAGCCATGGCAATGAGAGCGTAGAAGAAGCCGAGCATGGTATCGGGCAGAGCATCAGAAAATGACACTTGCTCTGTGTAGCTCCGGAGGTTTTCCAAATCGCCCGTTATTTGGCCCAAGGCACCAGGATTGTCCGCCACTATCCTTGTGATGGTGTTGGTTGTCTGGAGGTACTCGTCCAGGATTGACTTGAGTATGCTTTGCTGTAGGCCCCGCTGTTTCACTGTGAGTGTGAGGGTTCCGGTTAGTCCGGCCGAAGTCCCTGCTGCCTTGGCTTCAGTTCGGCTGTGCCGGCTCGCGTCTGGCCCAGATGGCTGGATCTGGGTCTGTGTCCTCGCCCCGCTCACTGTGATGATGCCAAACACAAGGCCTTCTTCGAGGAGCCTCTAGGCTTCATCTTCATCTGCTACCACCAGGTCAAGTATCTGGTGCTCTCCGGGCTGGGACAGAGATTCCAGCACCTGGCGGAACTTCAGATCCTCGCGGTACGCCTGGTTGTCTACCACCGCAGTTCTTATCGGCTCAAACCTTTCCCGCTCTGAGGTGATGTGGCCGAAGGCGAAATAGAACATGGTCGCCAGGCAGAGGGAGAATATGGACGTCCAGAACACTGTCTGCCTGTCCCTCAGGAGGCATTTGAGCCGGTAGATGAATACATGCATGAACATTACCAGGTATCCCCCAGTCCCCGGGATATGCTGCGGGGGGAAAAAAGTTGTACGATGTCCATCATCACCGGGCACCCCCTAATCCCTGAGCTGCCTGCCGGTGATCTCCAGGAACACATCGTTGAGGGTCGGACGTTCCGAGAACACCCGGCTAAACGGGATATCCCGCTGCCTAAGATAATCAAGCAAATCCAACAGGTTGTGGGAACCACCGCTATAGTGCACCGACAGCCGGTTGTCAGCGTAAATGGCGTGGGCTACGTTGGGCAGCCGGCGAATCTCCGCGAGTTCATCGGGATTGAGCCTATATATGTCGACGTTTATGGTTTCCCCGCGGCCGATCATCGCCTTGAGCTCATCGCTTGTGCCTGTAGCCAAGGCCTTCCCCCGATCCATAATCACAACCCTGGTACACAGCTGTTCCACTTCCTCCATGTAGTGGGAGGTGTACAGCACCGTTGTGCCCTGGCGGTTTAGCTCTTTGATGCCTTCCAAGATATTGTTCCGGCTCTGTGGGTCCACTGCTACCGTGGGCTCATCGAGGATAAGCAGTCTTGGCTTATGAGCTATGCCACAAGCGATGTTCAGCCTGCGCAGCAGCCCTCCGGAAAGCTTCTTGGGATAAAACCTGCGAAACCGGCCCAGCCCCACAAAGTCAATTGCTTCGTCAACCAACCGGCAGCGGGTACCAGCATCATGGACATACAGCCCGCAGAAATAGTCGACGTTTTCTTCCACCCGGAGTTCATCGAAAACCGCGACATTCTGCAACACGATTCCGATATCCCGCTTGATGTCGTAGGCATCGGGCGTCATGGGCCTTCCAAACACCTCGATGGTGCCTTTATCGTACTTAAGCAGTGCCAGGATGCAGTTGATTGCAGTTGTCTTGCCCGAACCGTTGGGGCCGAGCAGCCCCACGATCTCCCCCTCCCCCACCTCGAGGTTGAAGTGGTCCAGTGCGAGCAAGTCCCCATAGCGCTTCACGAGGTTACTTACCTTTATGAGCATGTCCACACTCCTTACGCTGCCTTCCTTATGCGCTTTGCTCAAATCTAAGATGAACAGGCAGATCAAGGGGCCATCGAAACCACCAAGGCCGGCAATTGGCTTGGTTAACTCTAAAATCAACAGGCAAATCCGAGGGGTTCAGGCAACAAACTGCTACACAATTCCGGCACTGCAGGTCCTCCGGCTCACCATCTCGGCATCCAACCGTCTTCGTCAAACTCTTATCATCAGCCACCTGACAAGATACAGTACGAGCAAATGCCCGGGATAGAACACGTAGAAGACGTATTTGAGCCTGAGACCCCTTTGTCCGTTGTAAAATGCAATAGGTATATACGCCAGAACGGCCGCGAGGTTACTTAGCGACGGCAATACAAACACGGAAAACACTCCTACAAGCACCGTGAGCATTCTGTCAGCCCTGGCAAGATAAAGCGCTACGATAAGCAGCACCCCTGACGCTCCGTAGTCGCAACCGAGCACTTCGGCCAGGAAGGCGATTCCAGCCACTGCCAACCCGCGCAGCAAGGGATTCCAGTCCGCCTCCACCACTTCCATGGCAATAAACCCCAGGAGCAGCGTAAAGAGTACATTAGAGATGCCGAAGCGGAATGTATCCCAAAGTGCCAAGTTGAATGGGATTTCCGAAATCAGGGCGAAAATAAGCAACCTGATCTTGTAGTTGCGCCTATTTGACGTATGGATGAAGCCTTGCACGAGCAAAAAACAAAAGATGGGGAACGCTATCCTGCCTATGAGTCCTCGCATGAACCCTCCCAGCCGGTAAACCCAATGGTCATAGTTGAGCATACTTTCCTGAGTGAAAAGCCCCGGCATGGGAAGTCTGCCTCTTATGTAGCCTTGTTCGAAGATGGCGACGTAGGTGTGGTCTACAAGCATCGATATGGCGGCTATGATTTTCAGCGTGCTTCCGCTGAGCCCTTTGGTTTCTGTCACTTTAGACCCTCCGTAGGCCCTTCCTGAGGCGTTCTAGCCGTTCCACCATAAACTTGAACAACTTCCAGTCGGCTTTGTGCCCGGCTTGGTGCCCCTCTTGACTTTCAAGCCGTTCCATAGTTTCGCCCATTAAGGCTGCAAGCTTGAGCACTCCCTGGAAGATCATATCGCCACAGCAGGACTTCACTGCAGCCCTGAGCCTGTCCCGGATATCCACAGGCAGCACATCCTCAAGCCGCTTGCTGCCCAACCTGGCGTTAGCAGGATCGTAGGCGTAGCGCAATACCACGCCCAAATCCGCCGCCAGATGGCTTGCGAGCCTTGCCGACCATATCTGATCCCCCCGGTTCCACGCGGCGTAAAACTCCAGCAGTGTGAAACTGAAACCGTGAAAACACCTGACAACCTCTTCCCAGCTCATGCTGTAATCGGTGACCTCTGTCTCGAACTGCTCAAGCAGGCCATGGGGATCGTATAGCACGCGGAACTTGCCCATCCGGGGGAATGCCTCGAGGGTTACTGTGTACAGGTCAAAGTGGAGTCCGTTGTCGAATACTGCTACGAGTTGAGGGCCCACGAAATCAGACTCGCTATGATAGATCACAGGGCGGTAGGACTCAAGGATTTCCAGACGTTTCTTCAGGAATTGCTCAAGTCGTGCGGTATCTACCAGGCAGTAAAAGTCTACGTCTGAATATTCGTCTGCTATACCTTTTGCCAGAGAGCCCTTGAGAAACGCCGCCTTGATCTCGGGACACTGCTTAACCGCTTGGAGGATGGTCTCAACTGCTTCCCACTGCACTTGCATGGGATACCGCCTCTCCTCTTAGAGTATGGAGCCCTATTTCTTCTGGAACCTGATTTCTTCTGGAACCTCAGTCTTCCTGGAACATCATTCCTTCTGGAACCATATTCCTTCTGGATCTTATTCCTTCTAAACCCCAAGACCTTCCGAAACCCGGTTTCCTCCGGATCCCTATTCCGTCAAGGTGTAACCCGAATTCACCAACCCGGCCAGCCACCGGCCAGATGACTAGCCAGATGACTCAGCGTAAGTATATACCGATATACTGAAAGTCGTTCAACGGTCAGTCTTATTGAATGCTCCAACTTCGCCACCTAGTATCAACCAGGCCTGCCGGAAACTCAAGCTTGGTATGAACAAGCCGGGCCATGCCCCTAGGTCTCTTCCGGGCAGGCCCGGCCGGAATGTCCTCGACTCTCAGCTACGCTTAATCTCGGCGACGGTATCTGCGTCAAGCCGCTTTATTAGTTCAACCACGAGAGCCACTGCTTGGTCAAAGTCATCCTGGTGGATGATACCTGCGTGGCTGTGGATATACCGCGTCGGTACACAGATGACGATGCTGGGCACGCCCGTCTTGTACAGGTGAATGCGTCCTGCGTCAGTGCCGCCCCCTGGCATGTAGGAAAACTGAAGAGGGATATTGACATCCTTAGCCGTCTGCACCACAAAATCCCTGAGTTTCCTGTGGGGAATCATCGTACTGTCATAAAGGAGGATGCTGGGTCCCTTTCCGAGCTTGGCTGTGGCCTCATGCTCCTTTACACCAGGCATGTCCCCTGCAATGTCAACCTCAAGCGCAAACCCTATGTCGGGCTCCACAACTGCCGCACTTGTGGTAGCACCCCTGAGCCCCACTTCCTCCTGCACCGTGCCCACACCATAGACAGTGTTAGGATGGTCTACATTTGCCAGTTGCTTGATGGCTTCCATGAATATAGCGCATCCGATACGGTTGTCCCACGCTTTGGCCATCAAATACTTGGGGTTCTTCATCTGCTGGAAGGGCGATACCGGAACTACAGGATCGCCTGGCAGCACGCCCATCTTTTCAGCATCTTCCCTGCTGGACGCCCCGATGTCGATAAACATATGTTCCATCTTGACTACTTTGTTGGCTTCCTCGTCATCAAGTATATGAGGAGGTTTGGAACCGATGATCCCAGGAACGTCACCTGAGGAAGTCTTCACTACTACGCGCTGGGCCAGCATGACCTGCTCCCACCAGCCGCCCAGGGTCTGGAATCTCAGGTACCCTTCCTTGGTGATGTAGGTAACCATCATGCCCACTTCATCCATGTGCCCGGCCATCATGATCCTAGGCGTATCTGAGGACCCTGCCTTCTTGCAGATCACGCTGCCAATATTGTCTTGGCTCACTTCTGCGTAGGGAGCCATATATTGCTTGATGTATGCCCTGACCTCGTCTTCGTAGCCAGATACTCCCGGGAGCTCAGTCAGTTCCTTGAGCAATTTGATCCGTTCGTCCATGAATGACCCTCCCCTATCCCAACTGTAGCTAAGCTAACGACAGTATTCTAATAGATGGGGGGTGTCTTGACGAGCTAAAAAACCCCCATCGGACCTATCTCTGTTGGACAGGCTTTTCGTAAGGGGCTTTCTGAAAGGGATGTCTTTGGTCTTGGAAATTTCCGGCGGCGTATGGGCAGTATGCGCAGTGTAGGCAGGCACTGTCCGCATCCGCCTGAGTGTCAAGGACCTCTATGTGAACCAGTGTCGCACCTGCCAGGTGTTCCTTCGACCGTAGAGCCGTATACAGGTGTGTATGTCACCACAGACCTGCTTTCCAGCCGGTGTATTTCGCTCCAGCGTATAGCCAGCATGTTGCCGGCGTATTGTCGCCAGCGCATTGCCAACGTACTGCCAGCGTATTGCCAACATATTGCCAACCGACTGGGCTGCGACGCATATTGCCGTCAATGGTAATATTCGGTAAACCGCCGGGAAGGCCGCTGTTTAACCCGCTTCTTTGGCCGTCATGTTGATTGCTACTTCGACGGCTGCTTCGGCCGCTACTTTAGGCCACCTTCCCGGCGGACGCCCTTCACGGGTCCGGGCGAAGACCCGTCCATAGCCTATGTGTTGTCTTGGAAATATTCAGCGAACGCGAAAACAGCCGGATATCCGCCGGTATGGAAGAACAGGACTGCTTCTGCGTCATCAAGCTGTCCCTTCCGGAGCAAATCGAGCATGCCCGACATGGCTTTGCCTGTATATACCGGATCCAGCAGAATCGCTTCAGTCTGGGCCACCAGCCGTATTGCATCATTTCCTGCCTGTGTGGGTACTGCGTATTTTTCGCCGTAGTATTCATCGTGGACGATAATGTCGTCAGGCGTAACTGTCTTCTCGATACCAAGCAGGGCATACACCCGGTTAGTCATCTCAGCCACCGATTTTTTCTGGGGCTCTGAGTCGCGGCTTACAGATACCCCGTGGATTTTCATTGCAGGGTACAGTTCCCGAGAGGCTACTTCGGCACCGGCCTGGGTACCGGCTGACCCGGTGGCAAGGAACGCATGACCGAAGCTTACGCCCAGTTCCTTCGCCTGCTCAATCACTTCCATAGTGCTCTCTACGTAACCCAAGGCACCGAGAGGTGTCGACCCGCCGACTGGAATCAGGTATGGCTTGCGGCCTTGCTCTTTGAGTTCTGCAACCAGATCCTGGGCCGCCTGATTCATATCGCCATCCTCGGGCACAAAGTGGATGTTGACTCCGAGGATGGTATTGTACAGCAGGTTACCTTGCCTTACGGCCGGTTCCTCACCTTGAAGGATTAGGTGGCACTCAAGCCCCAGTTTTGTAGCCACCGCAGCGGTCTGGCGGCAATGGTTTGACTGTACTCCGCCTAGAGTGATGATGACGTCGGAATCCTGGGCAAGGGCATCTGCCATTAGGAAGTCCAGTTTCCGGTTCTTGTTGCCGCCGAGCCCTGATTGGGTGAGATCGTCGCGCTTTACGAAAATCCGAGGCTTGCATCCCAGGGCTTGCTGCAACCTGGGTAATTCTTCTAGGGGGGTTGGCCGTTGGAACAAGCCGAGACGCTTGAATCTGCTAAGGTCCACAATCCATTCTCCTTTCTTGTGGTCAGGTGTTCAGGTTTATTATTCTGTTTTTGTCCTAAGAAGAGCCGTGATACCTGCACCGGCCATTGTTAAGTCTATTGTTTACTCTATAATAGAACGTCCCCCGTGAGCGATTTTTTCGAGATTAAGTTCTGCCCTGTAGGTTCTGCATCAATACCTAAGTTCCTGCCAGTGTCTTTGGAGAAGTCTGACTGCAAGGGGGCTTGGCTGGATTGAAGTAGGGAACTGGGATGTATGTGCGCAACAAGCACACAAGCGGTGCAATAAGGTCAAGCTTGAGGAAAATCTCTGAGAAATGGAACTCAGAAGAGTCTGACAATAGTGATGAAGTGATGAAGAATAACGCGAAGGAATAGTACTGAGGAAGTTCTGGGAAGCAGGCCTTAGGAATATCTCGCAACAGCGGCGCGATTGTAGACGCTGCAAGGTACGGTCGGTATGAGGTATCTCAGTGATTTGTCAGAGTTCCTTGCAATAATCGCCGGTCCCGGGGCTAAGATCGCTGCAATGAGTAGATGAAAAATCAAGCGATTAGATGCAGAATCAGATGTATAGTTTAAGCGCAAAGAGAAAATCCTAATACGGGCTAGGTTGCGAGAGCAGTTGTCGCACCTAGCCCTGTGATTTGCCTGTGATTTGCCTGTGACTTGCCAGTGGTTTGAACGGGGTCTACCCGTGATTTACCTGCGACTTGCCAGTGGTTTAAACGGGGCTTACCCGGGATTTACCCGCGACTTGCCAGTGGTTTAAACGGGGCTTACCCGTGATTTACCTGTGACTTGCCCGTGGTTTGGCTACGCCTACCTGGGACTAACCTGTGACCTACCTATGACTTCCTTCCTGGCGTGAACACTATAGACCACTACCGGCGGAATGTTCTAGTTGGGCTTGCTTTTCAGGCTAACAGGACCACTGGCAGCAAAGAGATACGCGCTAATCCGCTCAGCGCCGCCGCAGAAGCCGGCAACGTGAAGCTCGTTCGAGGGCCTTGGATACGCGAGTTCTTGGACGAACTCGAGGCATTCCCGGGCGAGGCCCATGACGATCAAGTTGATGCGGCGAGCGGGGCTTATGAGAAGTTGGCATTACGAAGACGTCGTGGCGTTGTAGACAAACCTCCAGGTTGGTAAAGGCTGGTGACTAGGTTGCCTGCCATACTCACTTCGCTCGATTTTCTCCGTGAAGGCGCGCCCTGGCCGCCGCCTACGGAGCTAGAGAGGCTTAAACTGTACAAGCAGAATCGTGATCTGTTCGTGGGGAAGCACGATAAGGTCTTCAAAGACTGGATCAGGCTGCTTCGGGATGATATGCAGGCGTCTTTGGAGATTATCCTCAACTGGCCGAAGCGACTCAGACAGTTTAGTGAATTGCAGGAGATGGTGATCCAAGATCCTAGGTCAGGCGTTTTCTACTATGTACACAGGACGGCAGGTCCGCAGCTGGCATTCTATGCAGAGCGAATTCAATATCTTAGTAAGCTTTTCAAAAAGGTGGGTCTTGTGTACAGTATAGACAAGAATCAGCGTGTTGGCTTTTGGCATATAAAAACCGGTAGACGATATTTTGCGTCTCAGAACGATTTCGTTGAGATTCGACCATCGAAGAGGTGAGAGCAGTGAAACGAGATGAAGTGCTATGGATGCTTGAGTCTTACGAGCAAGAAGTCTCGTGGCTGCCCAATAATGTGAACCCTCACGGCGAGATGGACGACATCCTCGATGGTCGAGATGTTGTCGAGGACCACAAGGCACTGTTGTCAGAAACCGAACTGGCTCGTTTGCAGCGTGCCGATGAGCATCTTAGGAAGTATGCCAAGGAGGTATACAGCTATCTAAGTCGGGACCCCAGGAAGTATCGTGAGAAGTACAATGTGCCGCGTTCTCGATGGTGGTGGTATGTTGACGAACTAACGGAGACGTGACGGTTTCCTGGGCAGCGGTTCCGCCTCCACAGCGATCCCGATAATTTTCGGATCATTAAACCGAATCGGAATCCGAACATAACTCAAAGTCTTCGGGGCTTTTTGTTTGGGATGACCTGCAGAGAGTGCTCGCGGAGAAATAGGCAATTTGAGCCATGCCGGCCTAGAGGATAGAGGTACCAAGCTAGTCGCCGCCTAGATGATGGACTGCAGGCGCTGCCTAACCCGAAAATGATTTCCAGGCCATGAATCTTATTGTCATTCTAATGCTATATAATTGTCAGCTTTTCATATCTTAGTTGAGACAGGCTTTTCCGCTCTCCAAAGCTATCCATGTGAAATGCACATCAAATGCACGTAAGCTGTTAGGGGGCCCAAGGCCTGAGAGCGCCATATTCCGAAGCAGTCAATAGCACGGCATGGCGGGTTATCCGGCTGCTGTACACCGGATAACCCGGGCTCGGGAGGTAGTCGTCTTTCCAGTCGGCTTCCCCTGTCTCGCAGACCGCTCTGAATCCCTTCGCTATTCGGATTACCGGGCAAATGCGCCCCAGAGCACCTGCAGAGAGACCCGCTTGGATGCACCTATATCGAGCACCTCTATAGAGGAAGCCAGATCTCAAGGTGAATCCATATCTCAAGGGGAAGCACGATCTCCACGGCCTCAGACTCGTCCCTCGTTGTTTCCGCTAACACAAAAAAGGGTCAAGTCCGAAAACAAGCCCTGCTCTCAACCTGAAGCGATGCCCCCTAAGACTGATACGGGTATTCTCCAGACCGATTATATGACTATATGTCTTATTCTACAGACGTATCGTCTATCCCTTCTTGGTCTGGGACCAGCATTCGAAATTTAGGAGCATAGTCTCGGAGTTGGTAGATTTGATTGGCGGATAACACAAGTTCAGGTTTTGAGGGTCTAAGAGGCAGCGATGTGCGGGGCTATGCGCGCAGCCATGCGCAGAATTTGAGTATCCCAGCGATGAAGACAATTAGACCATGAAGCCCGAGTAGCAACAATGCACGGGATTTGAACATCTCGAAAGCGAACAAGGTAAATTTTTGAAGCCTCAAACCCAGGCGATAGGCGGGATTTGAGCATAGCGACAACAAACATGATGTAGTTTTGAATCTCCGAACAGAGGCAGTAGTCAGGATTTGAGCATCCCGAAGGAAAGTAGGGTAAATCTCTGAAGTCTCGAACAGCCACCATACGCAGGATTTGAGCATATAGGAAACAAACATGATGGAATTCTCAAACTTCGGACAGAGACAATAGACAGTCCCTGAGCACCCCGAGAACAAGTATGATGAGATCTTGAAGCTTCGAACGGAGACAATACGCAGAGTTTGACTATCGACGTCTCCCGAACATGCCTCAACCCAATACTAATCAGTCCGGTACTTCTTGATGGCCCTGATAATATCCCGAAGCAGCAGGCTTTGTTCCAGCTCCATGTCTTCCAGCATATAGGATATTTCTCGCTTAACCTGTTGGATATCCTCGGAGCCGGCGCTAGTCCCGGCATCCCGGAAAACGTCGGGTTTGCCTTGATGTTCTGCCTGCCGATGTTCAGCCTGCTGAATAATAACAGATACTGGGGTCTCAAGCGCATCTGCAAGCAAAACGAGGGTATCGAGACTAGGCAGCCTCTGGCCGGCCTCGATTTTCGCAATATAGGTCGAGTGCAGGTCCGCCCGTTCCGCCAATTGCTCTTGTGTGAGGCCTCGCTGCCTTCTCAGAGCCCTGATTGTCTTCCCAAGATGATGCAGATTATTTCTCATCACCCGATGCATCTCCTGCCCCCTGGGGACCGGTCCTGAATAGATTTCCTCTGTCCCGATTTTTCGAAAAGGATGGTCAACAAAATCCTTTCAGACTCACGGGCGATATGGAATAGACTATTGGTCTGTATACTGAGACCAGCAGTCATCCCGTTCTTCCTGTAAGTCTTCCCTGGATGGTCTCCCTCATCCGCCACAACAACATACCGCGTATTCTCAAAACTTCAGTATGAGAATTGAGGCGTACTCAGAATAGGAGCATACGCGGGGCCGGCGTGGTGAAAATCTGAGACTCAGAGTACCCGAGGCAACCACAATTTGATGATGACGTTGAACCGGTGTCATGAAATCTTACTAAACCCGGAACCCGTACTATCAAGACTCGATAATTCGCCTATCCGACGTTCTCAGAATCTGATTGTGCACAGAGCCAGTAGGCACATAACTTGACTATCTACCAAACTGAGCTCATCAGGATTTGATTATTCACAGAATCAGTTGGCTCATAATTTGACGATCTACCGAACTGAGATCTTCAATACTTGACCATATGCAGGATCAGTGGGCGAGAAACTTGACTACCTGCCAGACTGAGTTCTTCAGGATTTGATTGTTCGCAGAGGCAGTTGGCTCATAATTTGACTATCTACCGAGCTGAGGTCTTCAAGATTTGATTGTATACAGAGTCAGTGGACACAAAATTTGGCTATCCGTCGAGCTGAGATCCGCAAGATTTGATTATTCACAGAGTCAGTGGGCACAGAATTTGACTATCCATCGAGCTGAGGGCCGCAGGATTTGATCATGTACGGAGCCAGAAGGACCTACAAAAGGTACTCTGTTTGCCTAATTCACCCTCGGGCAACAACTGCCCAGATAGTACTAATAGAAAGGAACACACCGAGAGGGATGGTATCGGTAGTCTTGAGGCGTCCCAACAGCAGCAGAATCACGGTATAGACTGCCGCAAGCGTGAACCCGACTGCAAGCCCGGATACAACACCGGGGAAGCCAAGATAGAATCCAATTACTCCTGCCATCTTCACATCTCCTCCGCCTATGGCACCGGGCTTTATGAGAGCTGCTACAAGCAGGAATCCGAAACCGAAACAGGCACCTAGGATGCCGCCGGACAAGCTGCTCGACATACCCTGTGCCCGGATCAGCCACGTTCGATTCGTCCATAGCCTGGGCTGAGACAAGGCAGACGACCGGAGAACCAACGCAAAACCTAAGACTGACAGCAACACCTTGTTGGGTAGCAGCCTGTACATAATGTCGGTGCCCGCAAGGAGACACAGATGTAACGCTATGATCATATGCAGTACACCGTGCAATCCCAACCCATAATGTTGGTAAAGCGCTAGGAAAGCAGCAGCGGTTGCAAGTTCCAGCGTCAGACGTGCCAGGACCAGTTTGCGGCAGCAATGCTTGTGCTGGCACCCCCGCGCAAAAGCCCTCTGCATGATAATACCGATCAGCGGTATAAATTCCCACACTTGGATAGGCTGATTTGGATGACTAGGCTGATTGCCCAGAACCCATCCAAAATTTTGGCCGCTGGTCACTTCGCCTCTAACAGAGATTCTTGACGCAATTGCGTACACCAGGCTCCCCATCCATAGTCCTGTAAGAGCAATCAAGATATCCGCTAACCCGAAGCTCGCCTGAGGCCACACCGAACGGATCGGCTCTAGGAACACCAGGATCCCGTGCAACAGCTCATCATCCCCAGTGGGTATTTGTCCTATCTCTACGCCGTCTGGCTCGCAAATACACATCACACCATTTGGTTCGTAGGGTACACATCTCAAACATCTGGTTCGTAAGACGTTCGTAAGACGCACATGTACTCCATCTGGCTCGCGGAATGCACACCTACGGTTCTGGTTTGCAGGTGCCCATCTACGCCATCTGGCTCCTTGGTCCAGAAACCCCGTGACCTGCCCGTTTTTCTATCTTCTCGATCTGGCGCCGGTAGTGCCGGGACAACCGCTCAAGAGTCTGAATGACCGGGTCGTCCATATCAACTGTATCCTGAGGCAGCCGCGGTGGAATCTTCTGCCGCATCCGGCCAACTGACAAATCGGCAGCCGTCAGCACAGTCAGCACAACGCCGTGTTCGGCACACGCCCCAATTTTGAACATGTCCCGGACACGCCTTTGTCTGAATTGCTCCTCATCAGGGTACATGTCGGTGACGCCATAATGCTGAGGCCCGTTGAACTCAAACCCGACCTTCTCCTCTGGAAAATACCGATCGATTTCCAACCTCTCACCTGTGAGAGGATAGACCAAGAAGTCAGGCCTGGCGTTATCGATGTAGTTGCGTTGCGGCACGAGACAGTCCAGATAATGTTTTGTCAAAAACTCCCCTTTGTGGGCGCAGAACTTGAACCTGTGCTCAATTGACTTGGCCTGCTCAGTCTTTACGGCTTTCGGCGCTGTAGGAACCGGGATGATCTTAGCACCGTTCTTCACGAGGTTTAGCCATCCGGCTTGCTCAAGCCTCCTGCACGACTTGGACACCGTGTTCCTCGACAGGCCGGTGCCGGCAATAAGTTCTTTGAGCGAACCAGGCCGTGTAATGCAAACACGGATGTAAATCATCCTATCGGACTCAGAAAGCCCCGGAAACTTCAAGAGTTCAAGAAGGAGCACATGATCCATATGTGGGAACTACTCCTAACTGCGATTTGTTTTGGTTTACTCCTCAACAGTACAAGTAAATGCCTGAGCCAGTGTGGCTGTCCGTACCTGTGCTCGAAGCCTGACCACTCTTCACATCGCCCCGGTTACCGGCACATTGGCAAGGCAGGCTAATCTACAACCTACTGAGCCAGGCAGAGTGGAACGCCACACACACCAGCAGAAGCCCGGAATACCGGCTCAAGATGTATTTCTCTCTGTCGATACTCCTGACAGATCTGTGGCGATGTTAGTCGGAACTTGTTGCGTCGTGGAATATTGTACCTAATTATGTCAGCCATGACAAGTACTGTAATACTGGAATTTGCGGCAATCTAACTGCGCTCAGCTTATCTATGGCCAAATCAGTCTTGCGCAAATCCTGAGTCTGGGGAGGTTGATGATAGTCATGTCTTGGGCAGATAGGCCTTCTTCATACGCAAATCCTGCGCAGGCATTAGTACTCATCTGCAATATCTGAGCATACCTAGTTGGGTCATGATGCTAAGTTAACTAGTCAAAACAGCGAGGTGTTCAAAATTTGAAGACATGGGGCCGGCACATGCTTAGCATCTGAATATACGGAGCGGTTGCATGCTCAAGATTTGATTGCGCGGTTCTTAATGGATTTCAAGGCTTCTTCTTCTCAGGCGGCTACATGCTCAAGATTTGATTACGTGGCTCTTCATATGTTTGAACACCTGTCGGTTGCAGGGCGCCACCTGCTCAAGATCTGATTACAATTCAAAATAGCACACACATCCCTCAATTTCGGCGCGTAAGATGTAAGGAAGCTACATCTGCAAACCGATAACTACGAGGGGAGGATGGTTCTATGAACGATGTTCTGGCTTTATTGTTTATGCTCTTGTTGGTCGTAGGGCTGAGCACCAAATCAGCACAGGTAACCACCAAGCCTGTGGATAGTTTGGAAATAGACAGCTCGTGTTGCGGCTCAGTCGAAGGCAAAGATGGACTGGACCAATAGGGAATCTAGACAGTATCTTCCCAGAAGGCTGCCCGGTACAACTCAAAACCCGGGCTCTCCTTCAACCTTCCTACATATTGGCCATGCTCCCCGTTGGAACGTACTGTCGGAGCGAAATGTCCCAGGCCACCTATCCAAACTCCAGATTTCCCGGTCTGATAGTACCCGCTGGACTCATCAGAGAGTTTTTGGATTTCATCCAAATCGTAAGCAGCTCGCTCTAAGGTTCTTCTCCTCGAGTTTTTGACTTTGACTTTCTTTGCTCTTTGTGCTAAAGTATCACTGAACCCAATATTGGGAACTATCTCATCTGGAAGCAGATTCATTCTTTCCTGGAAAGGAGTGCGGCCCATGATTAGACGGTGGCATCCGCTTAATGATCTTGCACGCCTTGAGAGAAAGATGGATTCGTTTTTCAACGAGCTTTGGAGGGGATTCAGCCCGAGAGCCTTTGCCGAGGCCCAATTTGGTAGTTTCCCTGTCGATGTGCTGGATCAGGGCGACGAAATCATAGTCAGGGCTGAACTTCCCGGAGTGGAAAAAGACAAGATCGACCTTAGGTGCACAGAAGATTCAATCAGCATCGCTACGGAGAAGAGCGAGCAGAAGCAAATCAAAGACGGCACTTGGGTTGTTCAGGAATCGTCTTTCGGCAAGATGGTGCGGACCATTAGCCTGGATTCGCAGATAGACCCAGATAGGGCCTATGCTTCGTTTGAAAACGGAGTGCTGACTGTAACACTGCCTAAGACCGGACCGTCGAAGCGCGGACGGAGCATTCAGATTAACTAGGAACGAGATTCGGGCCAAAGATTCGATTCGGAGCCATCGGCCACTTCTCAATCGGATCAACTTAAGCCAAAGAAATACCGGATGTTTGATATTAGCAAAGTAGTTTGAGCATGTTGAGGAATCCGTCGGACATATCGGCGGATTCTTCTTAATCTTATAACCCTGATCCAAATCGCAAGTTTATTAGCACTCCCGCCCATCCTCCAGCTACACAGCCTTGGAAAGCCTGGCTACTCAAAATCCCCGGATAGCTACTTCCCAGGACTCGCCTCCTTGAATCGGGCCGCAAGGCGATGACAGCAGATCTTGCATACGAACTTCAGCAGCGCGAAGCTGCCCTTCATTACCTGTGGGACCAAGGACTCATTTTCATCCTTGAATCTGAAACTTAGGGCTAAGGTTTTCGATTAACCCATTGAAATTGCACCTCGGCCCGGTAAGGAGCCGGGCAATACTCCGCAAGGATGCGGACTACATTCTACAAGGAGGTAGAAACAGTGAGAATCAACACCAACATTTCCGCGCTTAACGCGTGGAAGAACCTGGCGATAACAGATGGCCTTATGGCCAAATCGCTGGAAAAACTGTCTTCAGGCTATAGGATCAACAGGGCCGCTGACGATGCCGCTGGACTGGCTATCTCAGAAAAGATGAAAGCCCAAACCCGCGGACTCAGGCAGGCGGTCAGAAACGCCCAGGATGGCATCTCACTCATCCAGACCGCAGAAGGTGCACTCAATGAAGTCCACGCTATCCTGCAGCGTATGCGCGAACTCGTGGTCCAGGCAGGCAACGGGATTTATGAGTCGGACGACCTCCAGATGATCCAGGACGAAATCAACCAGCTCGTCGATGAGATCAATGAGATCTCAACGAGAACCGAATTTAACACCAAGAAGCTGTTGGACGGGACCGTCGCAGAAGATACCACCGACCCAGGTAATCCCGTACCCGGCATCAGCCTGCAGATTGGTGCCAACGCCGGGCAAGTCATGGGGATAAGCATCGCGAAAATGGATTCAGAAAGCCTTGGCGTGCAGAGTGTAAACATTGCGGATGGCACCGATGATATCGACGATCAGATCAACGCAATCGATGGTGCAATCAAGCGAGTCTCACAGGAACGATCCAAGCTCGGCGCCTACCAAAACAGGCTAGAGCACACCATCAACAACCTCAACACCGCTGCCGAGAACCTCGAAGCCGCCGGCTCACGTATCAGGGACGTAGACATGGCGCTTGAGATGGCCAACTTCACCAGGCACCAGATCCTGCAGGCCG
>JAKPFY010000191.1 GCA_029551185.1 Bacillota bacterium | reverse complement strand
TTTTCCATGATGACCAGCATGGAACTGCTATAGTCGTATGTGCAGCCATGGTAAACGCGCTTAAGATAGTCCGAAAGGATATATCCGAAGTTCGCGTAGTGGTAAACGGGGCCGGCGCAGCAGGGATTGCCGTTACGAAACTCCTGATGACCATGGGTGTTAAGGATGTCGTGCTATGTGACTCAAAAGGCGCCATATTCGAAGGCAGGACTTACGGAATGAACCCATACAAGGAAGAGATTGCGCAAATTACCAATCGCCAAAAGCTTTCAGGACAGCTTGCAGACGTAATCAAAGGCGCAGATGTATTCATCGGCCTTTCAGTGGCAGGATGTGTCACCCGCGAGATGGTGGCAGGTATGGCCAAGGATGCTATAGTATTCGCAATGGCTAATCCTGTTCCCGAGATCATGCCGGACGAGGCTAAAGAAGCAGGCGCGAAAGTCGTTGCCACAGGGAGATCTGACTTCCCGAACCAAATCAATAACGTCTTGGCTTTCCCGGGTGTTTTCAGAGGCGCACTTGACGCACGGGCCACTGCTATTAATGAGGAAATGAAACTGGCTGCTGTATATGCAATAAGTGGTATTGTCACTGAGGATGAGCTGTGTACTGATTACATAATTCCAGGGCCGTTCGATGAGAGAGTCGCGCCTGCTGTGGCTGCTAATGTAGCACAGGCTGCAGAGTCTTCAGGCGTTGCAGGGGTGAAAGTATCACCCGAAGAGATTAGGTCACGAACCGCTAAGTTGGTGGAGACAGTAAGAAGCACGTGGAAGCAGTAGTGATTAATGACGCGCCCGGCCCCGATGACGTAACTGTAAGGGCCGGGCGCTCTGTTCCCGAATAAGGACTTGCATTTAACGGTATTTCCTGTTCTCTTTAGAATGATTTTTCCACTTGCTCAACGAGTTGACCTACGTAGTCCACAGCTTTTTTGATGGTTTCAGGATCCTCAAGGTCAATGCCTGCCCGGCGCATTAACTCAAGGGGTTTCACTGATCCGCCGGCTTTCAACACTTCCAGCCATCTATCTACGGCAGGTGGCCCTTCTTTGTCAATGGCTTGCGCCATCAGCGTGGAACAGGTAAGGCCTGCAGAGTATGTGTAAGGGTATAGTCCCATGTAGTAATGGGGCTGGCGCATCCATGTCAGAGACGCGCCTTCATCCACCTCAACGAGTCCGCCCCAGAACTCGTTAAGGATCTCTCCCTGGGTGGCTGAAAGAACAGACGCTGTTATCGGCGTTCCGGCCTCTGCAAGGGCGTATATGCGCCTTAATAGTTCAGCTTCGATCATGTGTCTGACGTAATCGTGGTAGTAAGTGCTAAGGATCTGCATAATGACCCAGCGTCGTGTGCGAACGTTGTTGCTTTGCGCCAGAACGTGCTTGGCTAAAAGCATCTCGTTGAAGGTTGACGGACCTTCAACTATAAACATGGACATGTGGATATTCGCGAAACGCTGATTTCCGGTGGTGAATACATCTGCAACTGCATGGCCTAGTTCATGCGCAAGAGTGAACATGGAGCGAGCGCGATTACCCCATGTAGTGAGAATATAGGGGTGTGAATCATAAGCACCTGAACAGAAAGCGCCTGTGGATTTGCCGATGTTGTCCGCGCGATCGATCCATCTGTCTGATATGGCAGTTCTGATAATATCGGTGTACTCTTGTCCCATGATTTCGCAAGCCTTAATGATTTCTTCACCGGCTTCTTCGAAGGTTAGCTCAGGGTCGAATTCCGGATCCAAGGGTGCCTCGATGTCGCAATACATGATCTTATCCAGGCCGAGCACCCTTTTGCGAAGTTCAACATATCTGCGCATGTGAGGCTTAATCTCTTTCTGAACTATGTCCAAAAGATTAGTATAAGCTTTTATTGAACTTTCCTGACGATGTAAGAACATGTGGGTTGCTGACTCGAACCCACGGGCCTTCGCCAGCACTACGTTCTTTCTTATTTCCGTGCCGAATGTGCCTCCGAGCACGTTCTGATATGCGGAAATGCCCCGTGTGAATGACGCGAAGGCATTCCTTCGAAGGGTGGTATCAGGCGATTTTTCTAACATTACTTCGTATGTGGCAAATGAGACCGGCACCTTTTGTCCGGTGGAATCGGTCACCGCCTCAAAGCGCATGTCAGAACTCTTAGTGCGATTGTAGAGCATATAAGGCGCTTTCATGATCTCGTCTAAGGAAGCCAGAACCTCTTCAGTTTCCAGGGAGAGAACGTAAGGCTTGTTTCCGGTAATCCTCTCTAAGTTGCGTCTGAACGGTTCCAGGCGGGGTTCGGCAGCAATGTATTGCTCTACAGCCCCGTCGGGAAGCCCTAGGATCTCAGGTTCAATAAAGGATAGACCGGCCTCAACATGGGCTTTGGCAGAAGCAGCCCGTCCGGCAATTGCTTGATTGGTAGGATTGGTTCCATCACTTGCCAGAAGCAGACTGGCATACAACTCTATATGGTAAAACTTCCTCATAAGGTTTTCAGCTGCCTCAAGGCACTCCAGGAGCGTGCTTGCCCCTTCTCCGAGTCGGCCTCTGTAACGAGTTGCTCGGTCAATCTCAGAATCCACTGCTATAAGGGCAGCTTCCCAGTGTTTTATAGTTGGGAAAAGATCCTCGATCCGCCATGTTTCTTCAACAGGCACTTCTTCACGAGTCAGTCTTTCGGACATTTGACCACCTCCGGTTATCTTGATTGAGACTTCGTCGTATGTGGTAGGATTGCCTGCTCGATTGATACTATTCTAAAAGGGAGAATTGCTTTCATGCAGGAAGCCGGAGGCATGATGGAGAACGCTTTTATTTTGAATCCCGGATTAACTATTTCTTCGATGCAGACAGATGACCACGGACTTTCCGTGTAAATAGAACCCATTATGGGCATATTATGGAAGACTTAAGAGGCATTTTCGAAAGAAGGAAGAAGGAAACAATGTGCCGAATAGATAACAGGTATCGTCATAAATCTCCGGTTTTCAGAAGAGACGACAACCGGTGAGCGCTCTTTCGACAGGAGATGACAAGCGCCCCTCCTTGAGAAGGGGCTTATTCCTTTGATACGACAACCGAATTTCTTTGATGAGACGGTTTAATGTTTTCGAGAGGTGGTTATTGTATGTGGTCTGGCAGAACAAGGAGAACGCAGCAAGTTTCACGTTCCGGAGTATGGTGGGGAATATGTCTTTCGGCAATAGTCACGTTAACGACAATTTTGTCCCCGGTGTCGCAGGCAGCGGCGCCGGAGTTGAAGGCAAAATCTGCGATACTCATTGATGCTGAGACAGGACAGGTGCTGTACGAGAAAGATCCTGACGCGCGATTAGCGCCTGCAAGCATAACAAAGGTCATGACAATGCTTTTGGCAATGGAGGCTGCTGAGACCGGTAAGGTCAGTTTTGACGATATGGTAGTTACAAGTACTGCTGCCAGCATGATCGGAGGCTCCCAGATTTGGCTCATGGAAGGCGAAGAAATGAAATTCGAAGACATGCTGAAAGCAGTCGCTATTGTCTCCGCAAATGATGCCGCTTTCGCTTTGGCCGAGCATATTGCAGGTACTGAACCGGATTTCGTCAGATTAATGAATGAAAGAGCAAAAGACCTGAACATGAAGAACACGCATTTCCAGAATTCAGATGGCCTCCCTGCTGTGGATCACTATAGTTCGGCGCGGGATATTTCCATCATGTCAAGGGAACTCATTATGAAACACCCGAAAATTCTTGAATGGACCAGCACTTGGACAGATTGGCTTAAGCGTCTCCATCCAAAAGCGAAGCAGAAGGAATCCTTTCTTAGAAACACGAATGAGCTGGTGATCAAGTATCCCGGTGCTGACGGTCTCAAGACAGGTATGACTGATGAGGCGGGTTTTTGTCTTTCCGGCACAGCCAAGAGAAATGATACTCGGCTCATATCTGTGGTCATGGGGCTCCCTTCAAACGGAGAACGCCTGGATGACACAATAAAGCTTCTGAACTACGGATTCCGCGAATTCGATCGGGTGGTCCTTGCAACTCAAGGAAAGAGTGTCGGCTCTGTCCGGATTCCTAACGGACGTCGGGAAATAGTCGATGCTGTGGTTGACAAGGATTATGCGGTTCTTGTCGAGAAAGGCAGGATGGACTTGATAAGCACGGAATTTGTTCCTGATGAGCGTAAAGCCCCGATTAAGCAAGGCGAAAGACTCGGCCAGGTCATAGTATCCCTTGATGGTAAGGAACTTGCGCGAGTTAATGTAGTATCTACAGCCGATGTCCCCAGGGCAGGCTTTTTTACGGTGCTGTCAAGGACGGTCCGTGACTTTTTCCGGGGTTTGTTCAAACGGTCGATTCCTCAGCATGAAGTCTCACTCCAGTGATAAGCGATGCATCTTAAGATGTCAGGGATTGCCAACATAGGCGACGGACAATAGCACGAGATGCTGTAATTCTGGAAATGCCGTAATCGTGGGAGATATGACAGTCGTGGGAGATATGATCTTACAAGCACAGGCAAAACTTAATCTGACCCTAAACATCCTGGGAAAGCGTACTGATGGATACCATGATATAGAATCAGTGGTTCAATCCATCGATCTTTTCGACCGAATATATCTTAAGACCGGTCTCCCTGTTCCCGTCCGAAGAGGTAATGAAGAAATCAATATCAAAGTTACCTGTAACGATACGAGTATCCCTATGGGCCGCGGCAATTTGGCGGTGGATGCAGCTTGCGCTTTGGCCGAATTCGCAGGTCTTAGAGCTTCTGTGGAGATAAATATAGAAAAGGGCATTCCTGTGGCTGCAGGTCTCGGCGGCGGAAGCGCTGACGCGGCTGCTGTCCTTGTAGGACTCAATCAACTATGGCGACTGAACCTTAGTCCAAGTGAGTTAATGGTTGTCGGTGAGAGGCTTGGCGCGGATATTCCTTTTTGCGTTAAGGGCGGGACAGGGATTATTCGGGGGAAAGGCGAAATAGTTGAATCACTGCCGACTCCTTGTGACTTATGGTTTGTTGTCGTGATATTGCAGGACAGAATAAGCACTGCCCAGGCTTATGCCGCGTTTGATCGGCTTGCTGAAACTACCGGTGTCTATGATGCTGCTCTTAATGTCGCTGATGTTACTTCAAGAATGGTTCAGTCTATCAGAGCAGGCAAAGTCGAAAATATTGCCGGATGTCTCACCAACGCCTTGGAGCAGGCTGCCCTATCAATCGTGCCTTCAATCGCCGGGGTGAAGCACATTCTCTTGGCACAAGGAGCAGCCGGAGTCGGGATGTCAGGGAGCGGCCCTACTGTATTTGCCATTGCTGACAGCAGGGCGAAGGCGGAAGCAATCCGCGCCGCGCTGACATGGGCATCATGTGGCGGTAGGCCAAAGGGGACATCGTCCGGAGGCGCGAGTGTCAGCCGAGTAATCAAAGAAGTATTCGTATGTCAAGCGATTTCGTGGGGGGTAGCTTACAGATAGGCGCTTTATACGGGCGCTTATTCTCAATGTCCGAAGGCAGGAATCGAAAAAACCGGATGAGAGGCTGAAGAATTTGAGATTACTTTTTGGCGCTTAACAGTCAACATTGGGTAATCTATGACTCTGATAAAGTGAGGGTAAGACTCGGATAAAGCAAAGACAGAACCTGAATGAAACGGAGAACAGCGCGCCAGGTAAGTGTTCCTGGTTGCGTAGGGGGAGGACGGTATGCATGATAGATGCAGTTGTCCTGGCCGGTGCGGCTAATGACGGGAAATTAGCCATGTGCGATGACGCAAAATACGAAGCCCTTATTAGTATTTCAGGCAAACCAATGGTTTCATACGTCCTGGATACTCTGAGAAGTTGTGAGGAAATAGGGAAGATAATCCTTGTATGTCCCAAGGAAGTGTATGAAAATATTGATCCTATACCTAATCTCACTCCCGTAGAGGGAGAAAGCGGGTTGCTTGAGAATCTGAAAATAGGGCTGAAACAATTGGATCCTGACAAACCAGCCCTTATTGTCACCGGGGATGTGCCCCTTTTGACCTGCGAAGCAATTCGTGACCTTCTGGCGCAGGCAAAGGAGAGGCCGGCTGAAATATATTACCCGGTTGTTCCAAAAGAGACCTGCGAATCAAAATTTCCGGGGATAAAACGGACATACATGACTATTTCAGATGGCACTCTAACCGGGGGTAACATTGTCTTAGCCAAGCCGTCCGCTCTTTTCGCCTGCGGAGGACTATTGGAACAAGCAATAGCCACCCGTAAGAAACCGTGGATGATGGCGAATGTCCTTGGGATATGGTTGATTCTGAAATTCCTGGTAAAGCGTTTATCTGTGCGTGACGTAGAACGCAGATTAGAAGCGCTCACCGGGGTTCAGGCTATGGGTGTGATCTCGGATTATGCGGAAATAGCGTTTGACGTTGATAAACCAAGAGATCTTGAACTTGCGCAAGCGATCTTAAAGAGAACAGGTGTGCCTGAAGAGTAACAATCCTTTTGACTTACATTAGTAATTTCATTATTACATAAGAAGGAATTTATGTATTTATATGGAATACCATCTACGCAACCCGCTTTTCTATTTCTTATAGAAGGTGGTGGCGTATGACATGAATATTACTGAGGTAAGGATCAGACCTGTGAAAAGTGACGGAAAAACGCGAGCTATAGCTTCTATAACCTTTGATGACTCCTTCGTGGTAAAGGAACTGAGAATAGTGGAAGGCGCTTCAGGATTATTTGTTTCAATGCCCAGTCGCAAACTGGGGACCGGAGGTTACAGAGACATCGCTCATCCGATTACAGCCGAAGCCCGTGACGAAATTCAGGCTATGGTGCTTGCGGAGTTTGAGAAGCAGACCGCAGATTTCGAGACTCATGTTCACTGAAACGACTGTCTGTTAAGAGGTTGAAACCACCCTGCGGCCGGGGGCCGGCTCGCTAGTTGCCCGGGCAGCCTGTGAATGGACTGTGAAAATATTACCTGTCTCAGGGGTCGCCTGAGTGTTGACGTATTTTCAGGTTTTTGACTATACTTCTTCCGGATATGCTGTTATTGCTCAAGGGGATTTTAACCATGGATTATCCTGAGCCGCAGGTGTTGCATATAAAGATAGACGTCCCGCAATACGTCTCTGAAATCGCCGGAAGGCTGGCAGATAACGGCTATCAGGCCTATGTGGTCGGGGGCGCTGTGCGGGATTATTTGATTGGGAGGAAACCGACTGACTGGGACATATCCTCTTCCGCCACACCTGAGGAAGTGAAGAAACTGTTTGGTGATACAGCAATCCCTACAGGTGAACGCTTCGGGACATTGACTGTCCTCTCCGGGAATCAAGGGGTAGAAGTAACGACATTTCGCCGTGAAGGCCGGTATTCTGATGGGCGCAGGCCGGACATAGTCGTCTTTTCCGATAACCTCAGGGACGATGTGGCACGTCGGGATTTCACAATTAACGCTTTAGCGTACGACATCCGGCAACAAACTGTTACTGACTGTTTCGGAGGCATGAAAGACCTTGAAGAAATGGTTATACGGGCAGTAGGAGATCCTGATGAGCGTTTCAATGAAGACTCTCTTAGGATGCTCCGGGCAATTCGATTAGCAGTTGAACTTGGATTTACGATATCTCCTGAGACTCTCGGCGGAATAGCAAAGCTTCATTCTGCCATCGGAAGGGTATCGCCGGAGCGCATCCAAGATGAGTTGTCCAGAATGCTCTTATCGCCCGAGCCGGGCAAAGCCATGGAGTACGCCTACGAAACTCATCTTCTGGATCATATCCTTCCTGAGCTTTCAGATTGCAGAGGTGTCCCTGCATATCATGAAAGCCCTGACACTCTTCTTCAGCACAGCATTAAGGCTTGTGAAAACATAGAACCCAGGATTGAGCTGCGCCTTGCTGCTCTGCTCCATGATATAGGAAAACCTTTGACTATGGCGCCTGACGATACCGGTAGGCTCCGTTTTTTTAACCATGAAAGCGTCGGCGCTGAACTTGCACGCTCTGCCCTTAACAGGCTGAAATATCCAGCGGCTCTGATTGATAAAGTCACAACCCTAATCAAGTGGCATATGTTCACTTATGAGCCTGCCACTTCCGACAAAGGAATCCGGCGATTGGTGAATTCGTTGGGCATTGAGACCATTTACAATCTTGCTAAAGTACGGCAGGCAGATAGGGTGTCACTGGGCTTCGATCCCAGTCCCGGCAGGAATATGCAGGCCTTTCTTGGAAGGGTCGAAGATGTGTTGAAACAGGGCCCTGTGTTTACGGTAAAGGATCTTGTCGTGGACGGTTTTGATGTCATGGAAGCCTTGAGTATACCCGAAGGCCCGGAAGTAGGCCGAATCCTTGAGGAACTCCTCGATATGGTTCTGGAAGAGCCTGCCCTTAATACCCGCGAAAGACTATTGGACATATTAAGCGGAATTGCAGACAGGAAAGCGCGGTAGGAAGCAAAGAAACAAAAAAGGCTGCCAAGGGGCGAGCCTGATGAAAACTGGCTGGGGCGGGAGGATTCGAACCTCCGCATGCAGGATCCAAAGTCCCGTGCCTTACCGCTTGGCTACGCCCCAATATTTATTTTATAAAAAACGGTTGACATGTTGTAGCATCTACGAGTATAGCAAAGGCTCAGGACCACGTCAAGAACCTATCCGACTACTGTCGTCGTGATCCTGAAGTGTGATCTTTAATTGCTCGGTGTTTTCTTTGTGGATTGACAGGCCTAAATCTTTCCGTGGAATACTAAGCTTAACTACAAAAGATGAGTTCTTACTGCCCTACGTGTTCAGGGGGTGGTTTAGGTGCGCCGAATCTACGCACTGCTCATTATTACCATTGTTTTTTTGGGCTTAACCGCTATGTGGCGATGGCAACACGGGATCAAAGAAGAGGAATTAGGCTTTGACATGGCACCCGGAAATGATGAGCAAGACTCGGTAAAGGAATACTCATGCGACTGCGAACCTGACGAGATTTTAATTCCCGAGATGTTGAAACTCACCGCGCTTCAGTTTGAAGATGGAAAATTATCTGAGCAGGCGGAAGTCGGGAAACCGTCCGGCCGGCGTGAGGTCGAAATGCCGTCGGGACGTATAGATATCGTAGTGGACACAGTGGACAGGACTCTTACAGTTTGCATAGATGGAAAGGCTTACCGGAGTTTTCCTGTAGCAGTGGGTAAGCCTTCCTCGCCGTCTCCTCCCGGCCAGTGGCAGGTGGTTTCTAAAGGGGTATGGAGCGGTGGGTTTGGCACGAGGTGGTTAGGACTCAATATGCCGTGGGGAAAGTACGGCATCCATGGCACAAATAAGCCTTGGCAGATTGGCGATCTGGTTAGCGGGGGATGCATCAGATTGTTTAATCATGATGTTGAACTCATTTATGATTGGATCCCAGTCGGCACTCAAGTGGTCATAATAGGCAATCCCTTCGGGCCTTTGCGTAATCCCAGACGTGAGCTTGGTCCGGGAGAACGTGGGCCGGATGTGTTGGCTGTACAGAAACGCCTTAAGATGCTTGGATTTAACCCCGGAGTAGAAAACGGAATGTACGGGGAAGCCACAATTGATGCTGTGAAAAGGTTTCAAGAAGCCCATTCTATACGAGTCACCGGTGTCGTTACAGACGAAGTTTATGATGCACTCGGACTCCGGTTATTTGAATGACAAAGAGGCATTAGAGCTAATAGCTGAGATATAAGCCGATATTACAAGCAAACAGATGCATTGGCCCATTATTATCCATTAAATGAATTATATTACTGAAAAGGCTTGAATACAGGCTCATATTGGTATAAAATAGAAATATCATATTCTTTCATGGCTGGAAAGGAGGGGAAGCGGGTGGAACGGAAAGGCGGATTCTCTGGATTAACCAGCGTTCATTGCGACGGGGCCATAGTAATACCGGATGAAGTTCGTAGTCAGCTTGGACTTAAACCCCATGATCATCTGCTTTTCCAGTTGAAAGGTGAGCACATCATTGCTTCAAAGGTAAACGATGAGAGCAAGGAGTATTATGTACGTGCCGGGGAATAGGGTAGGTAATGCAAGGTTTTTTGAGGTTTTGCTCCAAGGTGAATAAGGAATGAATTCATGGTTCCGATATGTTGAATTGAGTGATATTATATAATTATATTAGCGTTGTTTTTAGATGGGAGAGGGAGGAGTACATAATAAGCTCCTCCCTGCTGCTTTTCTTCGTTGGGATAATAGAGGAAACTTGTAATCTTATGTTGAATGTATATATGGTATGCCAAAAACCTGCTCCTAACTGCTAAAACACAAGCGGGAGCGGGTATGTTGTTGTGGGGAGTTGCAAATTATGCGAGGATTTCAAGCTATTGTTCTCGCTGCCGGCCTAGGAACCAGAATGCGATCGAAGCTTCCCAAAGCTGTCCATGAAATCTGTGGGAAACCCATGATTACTTTGGTACTTGACGCTTTGGAGGCTGCCGGGGCAGAAGGCTCCTTTGTTGTAGTAGGCCACTTAGCGGAACTTGTCGAGGAAGTTGTCGGCGATAGGGCGGTATGCATCCTTCAATCTGAGCAAAAGGGAACGGGCCATGCTGTCATGCAGGCTGAAGACGCCCTTTCCGGATATGAAGGCCCGGTTGTGGTGGCTGCGGGAGACGCCGCTTACCTGAGCGAGGCTGATTTGCGTTCCCTTGTCAATCACCATCAGGAAACGAAGGCTTCAGCCACTATTCTGTCATCAATTCTTGAAAATCCATATGGCTATGGACGAGTTGTACGTGAGGCTTCAGGACAGATACGCCGGATTGTCGAAGACAAGGATTGTTCGCCTGAGGAAGCCTTGATATGCGAGGTCAACAGCTCAGTCTACTGTTTTGAAAAACGAGTCTTATTTGATGCCCTCTCGCGTATTACTCCTGATAACGTTCAGGGAGAATACTATTTGACAGATGTAATCGAAGTAATGATACAAGAGGGCTTTCGCGTGGAAGCCGTAGTTTCGGAAGACCCTCTGGCCGCACAAGGCATTAACACCAGATGCCAACTGGCTGAGGCGGAGAGGATCTACAGGGACAGGATACGGGAGCGTCTGATGCTTTCAGGTGTCACTATGGTGGATCCGGAAACCACGTTTGTGGATTTTGACGTCGTTATCAGACAAGATACGACGATCCTACCGTTTTCCGTAATCCAGGGCAAGACAGTTATCGGTGAGGATTGCACAATTGGGCCTTTTGCTCGCATTGTTGACTCAAAGGTGTCTTCCGGGGCTACTATAAGCAATGCTGTTGTGATTGAGGCTGAAGTAGGAAAAGATGTATCCGTAGGTCCTTATGCGTATCTTCGATCAGGGACCGTCCTGGCTGAACGCGCTAAAATTGGAACTTTTGTTGAGATAAAAAAGTCGACTGTGGGAAAAGGCAGCAAAGTTCCTCACCAAAGTTATCTTGGTGACGCGACAGTTGGCGAAGGGGTTAACATAGGAGCAGGAGCTATAACCTGCAATTACGACGGTTTTCACAAATATCCCACAATTATTTCAGATGAAGCGTTTGTGGGCAGTAACGCTAACCTTGTGGCGCCTGTGAAACTTGGCAAGGGGGCTTATGTTGCAGCAGGCTCCACAATAACACAAGATGTACCTGAAGGAGCGCTTGGTATAGGTCGTGGGCAGCAGAGAAACATCCAAGGCTGGGCTGCGAGGCGACTCGAAGAGAGGAAGAAATCGGGTTCTATCGAAGACTGAAGACAGGACCCGCGACATATAGGGGAGGCTTGCACAATGAATAATAATGGCGGGGCGCACTTGATATTGCCGTCCTACAAGAGGTTGAAATTATTCACGGGACTGGCTCATCCTGAGCTTGCTTTCGAGATTGCTTCTTATCTTGGCATAGGGGTTTCTGCCATGAGGGTGGACAGGTTTAAGGATGGCGAGATACGAGTAGGTATAGACGAGACGGTTCGGGGCGTAGATTGTTTTGTGGTACAGCCTACCTGCCCGCCGGTGAATGAGAATCTCATGGAACTCTTGATCATTATTGACGCCATGCGCAGGGCATCTGCAAAGACAGTAACTGCAGTGATCCCGTACTATGGCTATGCAAGACAGGACAGGAAGGCTAAAGCCAGAGATCCGATAACCGCCAAATTAGTCGCAAACCTCATTGTTACCGCAGGGTGTGACAGGATACTCACAATAGACCTCCATGCAGGACAGGTTCAAGGCTTCTTCGATATTCCTGTTGACCCTTTGCTTGGCATGCCTATCTTAGTAAAATACGTAAGAGATTCCGGGCTTTCCAATTGCGTTATCGCGTCCCCCGACATAGGCGGAACAGTAAGAGCGCGGGCAATGGCGGAGAAACTGGGCGTCGGTCTTGTAGTAATTGACAAAAGACGTCCTGCGCCCAATATTTCAGAAGTTATGAATATTATCGGAGATGTAAAAGGTAAGACTGTTATACTGATCGATGATATAATTGATACCGGTGGCACGATTGTTCAAGCAGCAGAGGCGCTCCATAATGCAGGAGCGAATCAGGTATATGCAGCGTGCACCCATGCCCTCCTATCCGGGCAAGCAAAAGAGCTTTTGTCATCTTCTATTCTGAAGAAGATAATTGTTACGAATACTATACCGATGACTGAAGACAGACGTCCTGAGAGAACGGAAGTCCTGTCAGTGGCGCCTCTTTTGGCAGAGGCGATCAAACGTATTTACCAGGACCTCCCGGTTTCTACGTTATTTGGGTAGTCGGCGTCGCAAGAAGGAGTTGACGTGAAGTGAGACAGGTGGTAATAAACGGAGAGTTGAGGCAGCAGACGGGCAAAGGCGCTGCCGGAAGAATGCGGGCAAAGGGCAGGGTGCCTGCTGTCGTCTACGGGAAAGGTGAAGAGACGACAATTATCTCCATAGATGAGCGCGAATTTGAAAAAGCCATGCAAGCCGGTCTTGGTGGAGGAACTCTGATTAAATTGGTTTTATCTAAGGATTCAGATACGAAAGGTCCGAGTAAGGTTGAAAAGACTACAATTCTTAAGGAAGTGCAGTCTGATGTCGTCCGCGGTGATGTGATTCACGTGGATTTCCAAGCCATATCCTTGAATGAAGCTATTACCACAAAAGTGCCGATAGTGCTTGTAGGTGAAGAGAACAGGGTAAACGACGGAGGCATTATTCAGCATATGGTATGGGAGCTGGAAGTGCACGCGCTCCCTATGGACATTCCTGAACGGGTACAAGTAAATGTTTCCAAAATGGAAATTGGCGATTCTATCAAAGTCAGCGATCTTGAGTTAACAGGGGATGTTCAGATTAATACCCCTGAAGATGAAGTAATTGTGCTAGTTGCTGCTCCTGAGCTGCATGTTGAAGAGGAAGAGGAAGCCGAAGCGGAGGGCATTGAATCAGCGCTTGAAGAAGCAGCTGAGGATCATGATGCGACCGGAGGACATGCAACAGAGTAGCAGGGGATTGAATAAAGGTGTGAAGCTTGTAGTCGGCTTGGGGAATCCCGGCAGTCAATATGAGTGTTCCAGACACAACGTCGGGTTTAGAGTGGTGGATATCTTATCTGTTCGGCATGGGATTCGCCTTAGCGAATATAGATTTTCATCTCTCATGGGATATGGAAAGATAGCCAAGAGAGATGTTGTTCTTGCCAAACCCCTGACATACATGAATCGCAGTGGTCTTGCCGTCAGTGCTATGACGACTTGGCACAACTTGGATTTCAGTGATGTACTGGTTGTCTTGGATGATATAGCGCTTGAGCAAGGCAGGCTGAGGATTCGCGCCAAGGGAAGCGATGGCGGACATAACGGGCTGAAATCCGTTATCAGAGCTTTAAAAACGGAAGAAATTCCCAGAATTCGTATTGGTATCGGGATGCCCAATCCTGCTGTTGACATAGCTACTCACGTGCTTGATGCGTTTCAGAAGGACGAGACTCTCATCATTCAAGAGGCCTTGTTGAGGGCTGCGGATGCTGTGTCTGTCTGGATAGAGCACGGAATTGATAGAGCTATGAATGAATTTAACTGCTGACTTGCGGATTCTCTAATTGCCAAACCGATAGTAAATTGACTTCCGTTATTTTGTGGATAAATACTAACATATAATATTCGTGTATGTATTTGCTAACATTGGAAGGGGCCGAAGCCCCTTCTTTTTGGTGTTGTTGATCTTGCTTAACGTACCGGATTTCACCTGCCGGTTTTACTTCCTGAGCTGGCCGGACATGAGTTCCTCGGCCTTTTGAATTAGCCCACGGACTATCAGACCGGCTTCTCGAGTGGTGATGTTGCCGTAGTCATACAGCCCGTTTTCAACATCGATTTTGTCAGAGAATCCTAGTTCTTTTGCGATTTCATACTTTACTTCATCCGAAACGATGCTGCGGTTTCTCCGACTCATATCTCCACCCCTGTAGATAGTATCTCGCAGAAGTCATGTTGCATGAAAGAGTTCTTTTAGCTTAGGTGGGAATATTATCAGGTATTTCATTTTATTGTAATAAAGAAACCCTATCAATTTGCCGAGAAAGCCCTGATAATGCCGGATGGCGTCGAGTTTAGTGAAAGAAGTGCCTGTTATATGGGAAAAAACTTCTCACTGCATGAATCCGCACTCTGCCTGCATGATCTGCCTATTTCATCAACGCTGCTGCTATATGCTGTATTTCATCACATTCAAGCTGAATATCAGTTGGCATTAGATTTGCAATATGAATACATGGGCATGTGTCTACAAAAACCTTCTTATACTGACAATAAAGCGGAGGATCCAGATATGAGAGTGTTCGTGCGAGACGATATAACGACCACATTATCTAAAGCGATGGACGGGTTGTCCCTACGACACTGTATAATCGCTGATAACATTGCAAACGTTGATACACCCGGTTTCAAAGCAAAGGATGTGTGTTTCGAAGAAGAGCTGAGTTCAGCGATAGCCCGGGGGAAACCGGAATCGGCGAAACAGGTAATTTACGAGTGTACAGGCAAAACCAGATCCGATGGAAACAGCGTGGATATTCATATGGAAACTCAGAAAATAGCTGAAACCACAGTCCTTTATGCTGCTATGTCCAGATTAATTTCTGAGAGGTTCTCCCTGCTCAGAAGTGTAATAACTGAAGGGAGGCGGTAATGAATGAGTGTATTGTCATCGCTTCGAATCAGCGCCAGCGGGCTTACCGCGCAAAACCTAAGAATGAGTGTTATTGCGAATAACATTGCAAACATAGATACTACGCGTACACCTGACGGCACACCATATCGCAGGCAGTTTGCGGTATTTGCGCCTGTTTCAGCTGAAAAAGACACAGGGCAGGCAAAAAGAGGGGACAACCTGCATCAAGGTGGTGGAGTGGCGGTAGTTGCAATAGTAGAGGATGCGTTGCCTCCGCGTCTTGTCTACGATCCTGGCCACCCTGATGCTGACGCAGAAGGTTATGTCGCTTTGCCGAATATTGATCCTGTGAGGGAAATGGTGGATATGATTTCAGCTACAAGAGCATATGAGGCTTGCGTTACTGCAATAAATGCTGCAAAGACCATGGCCATGCGGGCGCTGGATATTGGCAGAGTCTAATTGGCACTGAAAGATGAACGGAAGCCCAAAAGAGGCTTTGGGAAAGGCAATAAAGGAGTTGTGGTGATAACACATGGTTACACGATTCCCCCTTGATATTCCTACCGTGAAAAACCAAATAAGCGGAATAGGCGCGTCGCAGGCATCAAGACCACAAGCAGGGGCCCAAAGGACAGTGGAAGAATTTAAGGAAATGCTCTATGAAGCTATTGACACTGTAAGTGACTTGCAGAGAAATGCAGATGAGCTCATGACGAAGCTGGCTATAGGCGAAACACAAGACCTACATCAGGTAATGATCGCGGTTGAAGAAGTAAACTTAGCCCTTCAACTCACTCTTCAAATCAGAAATAAGATGCTCGAAGCATACCAGGAGATCATGAGAATGCAGGTGTAAGCTATGGCCTCTTCCGAAAAGGATATCACTGGACAAAGACGATCATTATGGGATCGATTAAGCCGCCGGCAGATAATAACATTAGTCATGGTGGCAATAGTAGGCATTTCTATTATGGTTTTTTTCTTAGTCAGGCCGCGAAGGGATAATATGGTGCTTCTCTATTCGGATCTGTCTATGACTGACGCTGCGGACATCGCGGCAAGCCTTAAAGAAATGCGTATCCCTTATGAGCTTTCTAAAGGCGGAACGGCAATCTTGGTTTCGTCTCAAAACCTATATGAAGCAAGGATGAACTTGGCTCGTGAGGGTCTACCAAGGGACAGCACAGTCGGGTTTGAAATCTTCGATAAAACGACTTTCGGCCTTACGGATTTTACTCAAAAAATGAACTACCGGAGGGCGCTCCAGGGGGAATTGACCCGTACTATACTGCAACTGAATGAAATTGAAGCTGCAAGGGTGCATATAGCCATTCCAGAGCCTGAGCTATATACGGACAAAGAGAAACCACCTAGCGCATCTGTCCTTGTGAAGCTAAAAAAAGGCTCTGTTCTCACAAGGGGCCAGGTTGAGGGGATCGTGAGGCTTGTCGCTTCAAGCGTTGAAGGACTCAGCGTAGATAATATCACCATAGTGGATGTTGATGGCAATACGCTCTTTTCAGGAGATGACCATTCCCAAACAGGTTCCATGACGCTCCTTACCTTGAGCCAACTGGAAGCCAAGAGACTTTATGAAAAGGACCTGGAGAAAAGCATTGAAAGCATGTTGACTCAGGTTTTCGGGCCACGAAAAGTTGTGGTACGGGTCAATGCGGATATTGATTTCGACCATAAGGAACAGAATACCGAGACGTTTCAACCGCTGCCTTCAGGCTATGGAGTTATCCGTGAAGAGGCACGTATACGTGATGTGAAGACCAGTACGCCTTCCGTATCACCGGGTGGTATACCCGGAACGCGCTCAAATGTTGACATAGGGACTTCAAGCAGTGTGGGTGAAGAAGGGGTAATTCTGGGATATCGTCTGGATGACAGCTCCGGATCGGGAATGTCTTCTGAAGAGCGAACTGAAGAGGTGGCCAAATATGAAATCTCAAGGACTGTGGAGCACACAGTCAAGGCCCCCGGTGTTGTAACAGGATTATCCGTCGCAGCCATTGTGGCTGCCCCGGTCGCCGAAGACCGGCTCGAGGCAATCAGGCGCTCTATCGGAGCTGCGGTAGGGATAAACCTTGATCGAGGAGACTCGATTATCGTCGAAGCCATGGAGTTTGCAGTTGATGAGGAGAAAGAAGAGGAAGATAAGTTAACTCCCATAATGGACGAGCCTGAGGAACCCAAGCGTCTTGCTGAGACGGTTAGGAAGAATCTTAAATACATAATACCTGCAGTGCTCGCTTTATTTGTGCTAGTGATTGTGCTCGTCATTTTATCTTCAAGGCGGACTCGCGTCGCAGATGAGCAAGCTGCATATGCATTGAAGCAAGCTATGTCAGCCTTGGCAGCTGCTGAAGAAGGCGAAGATAAGACGAAACCTGCTGAGAAGGCTGCGTCGGAGCGTCCTCCTGTCAACCCTGAAGTGGCGGCAAGGATAATCAGCACATGGCTTAGTGAAAACAGAGGATGATTTCATCAGTGAAGACTTATTCAGAACTGAGCGGAAAGGAAAAAGCTGCTATAACTGTTGTTGCCTTAGGCGCTCGGGTTGCATCTGAAATCTTTCAGCACCTCGACGAACGGAAAATAGAGCAGCTTACTATGGAGATTGCAAATCTGGGTAGGGTGCCTCCGGATCTTAAGGAGCAAGTGCTTGACGAGTTTTATGATTCTTGCGAGTCACAAAAATATATATCCGGCGACCTAAGTTATGTCCAGCAAGTATTGGAACGCGCGTTGGGCCGTCCACGCGCAATAGAGATAGTTGAGAAAATAGCTGCTTCCCTTCAAGAACAACCATTTAGTTTTGCAAGGGAAATAGACGCATCTCAACTCACCAGCTTTATCGAGAACGAGCATCCGCAGACCATAGCCCTTGTCCTTGCCCACTTGCATACGGATCAGGCAGCATCGGTTTTATCGCTTTTGCCTAAGGAAGTTCAGACTGAGGTCGCAAAGAGGCTTGCTGAGATGGACAGAACCTCGCCTGAGGTTGTGCAGGAAGTCGAGAAAGTGCTTAAAGACAGGCTCCTTTCTATTGGGGGACAAGATTATACTGCAGCAGGAGGTATCGGGGCCCTCGTAGATATCCTGAATCGGGCGGACCGTGCAACTGAGAAGACTATTCTGGAAGACCTTGAAGAGCAGGATCCTGTCCTTGCGGAAGAAGTGAAAAAACTTATGTTCGTATTTGAAGATATTGTGCTCTTGGATGACAGGTCAATCCAGACTGTTCTTAAGGAAGTTGATATGAAAGATCTTGCCCTTGCCCTAAAAGCTGCAAGTGAAGCAGTAATGAAACGAATCATAAGTAATATGTCGGATCGTGCTGCAGAGATGCTCAAAGAGGATATAGAATTCATGGGGCCTGTAAGATTGAGGATAGTTGAAGATGCGCAGCAACGGATCGTCAATATCATACGCAGATTGGATGATGCCGGGGAGATCGTAATTTCCCGGGGAAAGGAGGACGAGATCCTTGTCTAAGATTATCAAGGCGGATCAAGTACGGGAAAACCCTTATCTTGTTAAGGATTTGAGCCTTGATACAGCCCTTCTTAGCCTGCCTGATCAGGATTGTCACAGCTTCAAGGCCCGGGATCTAAAGCATGCTTTGCCCGGCAAATTAGGATATTCTTCAATGGAAGAGTTGGAAGAGTCTGTTCTCCGACAACAAGCTAAGTTGAAAGAAGATATGTTGCAAGCTGAGGCCATGCTATCCGAGGCGGAAAAGAAAAGCCGGGAAATCTACGAAAAAGCATACGCTGAGGGATTTCAGAATGGGCAGTCTGCGGGCGAGGCTAAGGCGTTGGAAGAGGCGGAGGCATTACTTGACTACCTTAAGGATCTGGGACAAGCCATCGCTTTATCTCAAGAGAGGATTATCACATCTGCTGAAGAGAGCATAGGAAAGCTTGCCTTGGCGATTGCAGGCAAGATTTTAAGGCGCGAGATTCAAGCAGATGAATCAGCAGTAGAGCGGATAGTCTACGAATCCCTTAAGGCGGTCAAAGGCGGTAATTCAGTCAAGCTCAAAGTAAATGCACGGGACATCGACAGAATACGGGATCATAAAGGCCTGCTTCTCCAGGCCTTGGATAATATCTCGGATTTTGAAATTCTTGAAGATCCCAGAGTCGATCAGGGAGGATGTATTGTTGAGACCGGCTTCGGTACTGTAGATGCGAGGATAGACTCACAATTAAAGGAGATAGGGAGGGCTTTCTTTGGCGATACAGGCATCCAGTAAGGCAAAGAAAGCTCTATGCCTGGATATTGAAGGAACCGGGCGCACAGATATTTCCAGATTCTTCGATGCGCTCACAGCATGTCAACCGTTTCGCATCAGCGGCCGCGTTGTCAAAGTCGTAGGCCTTGTCATTGAGTCCATTGGGCCACCTGCCCACATCGGTGAAGTATGTTACATATATACGGCGAATCACGTGTCACCGATTGAGGCGGAAGTCGTGGGTTTTCACGAAGGCAAGACTCTGCTTATGGCCCTTGACGATATGAGTGGCATCGAGCCGGGAAGTGAAGTAGTAAGCGCCGGAAGAGTACCGGTAGCGCTTATAGGGGAGGAGCTTCTGGGCAGAGTAATTGACGGCCTGGGAAGGCCTCTTGACAGCGGTGAGCCTCTCTCTTGCAGAGAGCGTTATCCGCTCTTTAACGCTCCCCCCGGCCCATTGGAGCGTACGAGGATTACCGAACACTTGGCGCTGGGTGTAAGATCAGTGGATGCTTTAGCAACGTGTGGCAAAGGCCAAAGGCTGGGCATTTTTTCAGGGAGCGGGGTCGGCAAGAGCACGCTTCTGGGCATGTTCGCCAGAAACACCAATGCAGATGTTAATGTTATTGCGCTAATCGGTGAGCGCGGCCGTGAGGTCAGAGAGTTTGTGGAGAAAGATTTGGGGCCTGATGGCCTAAAAAGGTCAGTAGTTGTAGTAGCTACCTCGGATCAGGCAGCAATTATCCGGTTGCGTGGCGCTTACCTTGCGACGACTATTGCAGAGTATTTTAGGGATGCCGGGTGTGATGTCTTGCTGATGATGGATTCGCTTACAC
>JAKPFY010000183.1 GCA_029551185.1 Bacillota bacterium | reverse complement strand
TCAGGCGTCAGAGCTTTTGACGGTTTTCTTAAGAAACCTGAAGGCCGGGAACTAGAAGCATATGGGCAAGCCTAAGAAAGATGTGGATATTGAGGGTGAATTCGCAAGTTAGCGATTACTAATGCTTTTTGCAAGCAAAGGCAGCTGGGGGTGACATGCGTGGAACCCGGAATCAGTACACTTACTGTGTGTCTTGTATCAATTGTCACTGTTTTTCTTGTAACGGGTTTTCTTTGTTTGGTGATTATGGCTCTTAGCGCAATTATGCCCGAATGAGATTGGGTACGATCTGCTCGGGCGAAAGACGGTAGTTTGCTGCAAACGGAGGGATGTCCTTGTTTTTGGAGACCTTGGTGTCAGTGTTAGCATCCGGCGGGCTGCTGAATTTGACGATTGGGAATATTATTATGATTGGAGTTGCAATTGTCCTCCTTTACCTGGCCATTAGCAAGGGCTTTGAGCCTCTTTTGCTTTTGCCGATAGCCTTCGGGTGCCTATTAGCTAACATTCCGGGAGCGGGCATTTCAGATGAAGGAGGACTCCTTTACTACTTCTATACATATGGGCTTGAAACCGAGATACTTCCATGCTTGATTTTCATGGGAATAGGCGCCATGACGGATTTTGGTCCGTTGCTTGCTCGGCCTGTAACCTTTTTGTTGGGGGCTGCAGCGCAGTTTGGGGTATTTTTTGCCATGTTCCTTGCGAGTGCTTTGGGATTTAATATCAGAGAGGCTGCCTCTATAGCAATAATCGGGGGAGCTGACGGTCCGACCGCGATTTATCTTACTGTAAAACTTGCACCTCATTTGTTGGGGGCTGTGGCAGTTGCGGCTTACTCGTATATGTCACTTGTACCCCTGATCCAACCGCCGGTTATCCGTCTTCTTACTACACAAAAGGAACGCGAGACTGTAATGGAGGATCCTAAGCCTGTTTCACAGACTACGAAAATTCTGTTTCCCATTGTAACAGCGATAGTGGCTTGCCTGTTGTTGCCGGATACCACACCGCTTGTAGGTTGCCTTATGCTTGGCAATCTGCTAAGGGAGTCCGGTGTGACGGATCGCCTGTTTAAGACTGCACAGGGCGAGATGATCAATATCGTTACAATACTCCTGACCCTTGCTGTAGGCGGAACAATGGGCGCTGATACCTTCTTAACTGTAGCAACCCTCAAAATTCTCGCCCTTGGCGCTATCGCGTTCGCAGTCAGCACAGCAGGCGGAGTCCTTCTCGGAAAAGTGTTCTATGTATTGAGCGGAGGGAAGATAAACCCGATTATAGGCGCAGCGGGAGTGTCGGCGGTTCCTATGGCTGCCCGCGTATGCCAGGTGGAAGGACAGAAGGCAAACCCTGAAAACTTCCTGCTTATGCATGCAATGGGTCCGAATGTAGCAGGGGTAATCGGAACAGCGGTTGCAGCCGGGTGTTTCTTAACCCTGCTGGGTTAGCCGGGGGTCAGAAAAGACTGCTCAATAACCTTGTTACCGTTAAGATTCTTTGGAGGTGTGATTCCGGATGAAAAATGGAAACTCGTTTGAAATCAGAGCGAAGCTTCCCGGAGAGCTCACAATACATCCTGGCAAGCATCCTATGAAAAAGACCGACTTGCCCGGAGTGGGGGATATTGTTGAACCAAGACAGGAAGTGGCATTCATCGAGGCGATGAAGATGCAAAACCAAATCCTCTCGCCCAAGAAGGCTAAGATTTTGGAGATTCATGCAACTACAGGTGAAATGGTAAAATCCGGGGATCTCCTTATGACCCTGGAAGAAGTATAAAGGGGCTTGAGAACATGGTAAGCATGGCTGCCGGAAGAACCGACTGGACACGGAGGAGAAATGAGTTTGAGAAGCGGCTGTGTGAGGGAAGACAGTTTGTCGGTGAACCCGGCAGCAAGATAGTGGATCCTCTTGACTGCGTGCCTCTATTGGAGGCTGTAATTCGATCAGGTGATAGGGTCGCGCTTGAAGGAAACAATCAGAAACAAGCCGATTTTCTGGCAGACTGTCTTTGCAATATAGACGCCGAGCGAGTGAATAATCTGCATATGGTGCAATCAGTGATAGCTCTTCCATCTCACTGCGAGATTTTTGAGCGCGGGATTGCAGGTATCGCAGATTTTTCGTACTCATCTCCTCAAAGTGCCAGAGTAGCCAAAATGGTCAGCGAAGGAAAGATGAGGATAGGGGAAATCCACACCTACTTGGAGCTTTTCGGCCGCTACTTCGTTGATCTCACTCCTGACGTAGCTTTGATTACTGCAATTTCTGCAGACCGTGACGGAAACCTGTACACAGGCCCTAACACAGAGGATACCCCCACAATAGTTGAAGCTGCAAAATTCAGGCAGGGGATTGTCGTGGCACAGGTTGAGAAGATCGTGGATAAGCTGCCACGGGTTGATATACCCGGTGAGTGGGTGGATTTCCTTGTTCCGGTGGGTAGGCCATGCTATACTGAGCCCCTCTTTACAAGGGATCCTGCGCTTATCACAGATGTGCATGTTCTCATGGCCATGATGGTGATTAAAGGTATCTACGCTGAATACGGGGTGAAGTCGCTGAATCATGGAATCGGCTTCGGGACTTGTGCAATTGAGTTGCTCCTCCCTACTTTTGCAGAAAGCCTTGGTCTTAAGGGGAAGATTTGCTCCCATTGGACGGTAAATCCGCATCCCAGTCTAATCCCGGCTATTGAATGTGGATTCATTGAGTCAATTCACTCATTCGGGTCAGAGGTAGGAATGGAAGAGTATATGGCTAATCGTCCCGATGTGTTCTTTATCGGACCTGACGGAACTATGAGGTCAAATAGGGCTATGTGCCAGGTTGCCGGCCACTATGCTGTCGATGCATTTGTAGGTTCGACTCTTCAGATGGATCGGTACGGTAATAGTTCCACTGCAGTAGCAGGAAGAATTGCAGGGTTCGGCGGGGCGCCGAACATGGGGTGTGATCCGCCCGGGAGGAGGCATTCCAGTCCGAGTTGGCTTAGGGCAGGAAAGGAAAGCGCCATGACGCAAGACCTTATCGGACCGGTGCCGCGCGGTAGGAAGCTGGTTATTCAGATGGTGGAAACCTTTGGAGCAGGACGAGTTCCAAGCTTCGTGCATCGTTTGGATGCATGGACACTTATGGAGGAAGCAGGCTTTAAAGTTCCGCCTATCATGATGTACGGTGACGCCATTACTCACCTGGTCACAGAAGAAGGAATAGCGCATCTTCTCAGATGCGATTCGCTGGAGCAACGGGAAGCCGCTATCAAAGCTGTGGCAGGTTACACTGATTTAGGCAGGGAAGCCGACCCTAAGGAAACTCTGGAACTGAGGCGTCAAGGCATAGTTCAAACTCCTCAGGATTTAGGAATCGATATTGGGGATGCAAACACCTCGCATCTGGCAGCTCGTTCCATAAGGGAACTGGTGGAGTGGTCAGGCGGGCTTTATCGTCCCCCCGACCGGTTCAGGGAATGGTAACCCAATGTGATGCACAGGCATACGGAAGAGGGGGATTGTTATGGCTCTGGAGCGATTGGAATTCGAGTTTGTCGGAGAACCGGAGAATGGAGGAGGGGATTGGGAGTATCTCCATATCGGGCATGTAATGTCAGGGGATTTGGAGATCTTGGCAGAGCGCTTGCCTGCTGAGGCCGATGTAACCAGAATCCACGTTACTACCGGTGCTGTAGGGTTTGGGAGCGTCTGGCAGATGGTTATTGATGAATTCATGACTACGCATGAAGTGTATGGATGCGAGATCTGGATAAACGATGATGGGGCCACCCCGGCAGTAGTGAAGCTCAGACTCTGGCAACTTGTAAAGGAAATGTCTGCAAAATAGGTTAAGACACGGAGGTGGCTGTTGGTTATGGATGATAGATGGAATCGAATGCAGGATCTGCCTTTCTCACGACTCAACGCCCGAGAAAGGGCTGTTGCCATCTGCAATCCCGGGAGTTTCATCGAACTCCTAGGTCCTAGGAACAGATTAACCAGTCCTCATTTGCCCCCGATGGGACAGACACCGCAGTTTGATGACGGAATAGTCGTTGGTCTGGGTAAGACTGGGAAAACCCCTGTTGTCGTTGTGTCCCAGGAAAGCAGGTTCGTAGGAGGGGGTGTAGGCGAAGTTCATGGTACAAAAATGGTTATGGCAGTCCGCCTTGCTTTACGTGGACAGGAAATTCTGGAATCACGGGGCAGATCTCCTGAAGAGGGTGGACAGGTTGTGCTATTGATCTCTTTTGACACAGGCGGGGTAAGACTTCAGGAAGCCAATGCGGGTCTTCTTGCTCATTCTGAAGTGATGGACTCATTCCAAGCAGCAAGGGGCAAAGTGCCGATTATCGGTGTTATCGGCGGTACTGTAGGTTGCTTCGGAGGAATGGGTTTTGTGGCTTCATCTGTAGACGTCCTCATCATGAGCGATGTGGGAAGGTTGGGCTTGACAGGACCGGGCGTTATCGAGGAAGTCGTAGGGACTGAGGAATTTGACGCTGCCAACAGGGCATTGGTATGGCGGACCACAGGCGGTAGGCATAGGTTTATCACCCGAGACGCTGACTTCATTGTGGAGGACACAATGAAAGCATTTAGAGAGAAGGTCTCTGAAGTTGTGAGTTGGCCGCTTGAGAAGATAAGTTCCAAGAGGATAATAGGCACAGAAGATATGGTGCTGGAACAAATGCGCCTTGTGGAACTGGCTGCGGACGACAAAATTCAGGACTCTTGGGATCTATGGAGGCAGTTCGGCAACGAAGACATTGAATGTCTTTGGGATTCCGATGTATCGGAGTTTACCGCACATGCCAGGCGCTGGCCTCGGGGGAGGATTGGAGAGTGTGATTAACTTTTACGGCAGGGGTCGTGACGCGATAGAGCTCATAGTCGACGAGGGGTCTTTTGAGGAGAATCTTTGTGGCGGAGAAAGACTTGATCCCGAATATGCAGAGTCAGCATTGGTCGGAACTGCTACGATATCAGGAGAGATTGCAACTGTCATTGCAAATGACGCAGGTTTCGGAAACCCCCGTTTTAAGATGGTATACAGTGGTTTAATGGGACTGGAAGAAGGTCTCAAGATGGCCTACGCTGTCTACTTAACCATTAAGGCGGACAAGGATAAGCCCCTGACAGAGAAAAGGCCGATTATTTTGGTGGTAGATACTCCCGGGATGAGTCCGGGGAAGGTTGAAGAGATCATAGGCATCTATAAGTCAACAGGCGCATACCAGTTAGCGTCAGCGGAAGCCAGAAGGTTAGGACACCCTATTGTCGCTATGATTATCGGCAGGGCAATAAGCGGAGGGTTCCTCTGTCACGGTCTCCAGGCAGACAGGATTCTTGCCCTTTCTGATACGTTTGGGACTATGATTCACGTTATGCCACTAATAGGAATTGCCAGGGTAACAAAGATAAACATTATGCTTCTGGAGGAACTTGCAGAGAGTAATCCGGTATTTGCTGCCGGAGTTTCGCACTTTTACAATCTTGGCGGGGTTGACGGGATAGTGGAGACAATTGAAGATATGCGGGCATCCGTAGTGACGCAAATAGCGGAGATTCGAAGGCTCAAAGCAGGTGGCGAACACGATGAGGTAGGTCCTTGGTCCAGACTCATGTCCGGTATCAGGCGTGGTGGTAGAAAGACTTCTGAGAAGGTCATCCAGCTCATGGAGGATGAGTTCGAAAAGGCCCTCCTCAGCTGGCTGGGAGGGGAGGATGATGAGCCTACACCCTGAGCTTGCGCGAGAGCAGGTTCTGGAGATGTTGAGAGCCGGCGTAAATATGCCGGGCCAGGTTCCCACTTATGAAGAAATGCCCAGGAGAACCCTGACTGATAAAGGGGCCTGCGGACCTACTGCCGCACACGTTATTGAGGAAGTCCACACTCCGCTGAATTACGCTTACATATCTTTTACCACAGGTTCAACTGCCTTTCAAAATGTAGTCGGAGTCACGTTAGAGGAAATCCCGGACAGAGTCGCTGCGTCTCTCCGTGCTTTTAAGTTAGCAGGAATTAGTCGCGGCGCGAAAGGGTTGTTCACGTATCCTCCGTTAGTCCTGGTGTTTCCGAGAGAGGCGCTGAAGGAACTTGAGATTTCCATCAGTTATCTTCTCCGTTCAACGAGGGACGCTTTTCTCCTGGCGGTCATAGAAGAGAAACCTGACTTTATTGTCGGAGAGTCCGCTTTTATCAACCACGCCTTGCAGGACGCAAGAAAGCTGGGTATTGAAAGCTATCTGCCTCCTGTAAGCGTCATATTTGTTGCAGGAACCCCAATGGATCTTGATCTCATACCCACCGCAAAGGAGCTTCTCGGCGCAAGAGTTCATGACCTTTATGGGTGCCAGGAGTTCGGATGGCTGACTATGGACGGTGTTCCTTTAAGGGACGATATAACACTGCTTAGATCGCCGTTAGGCACAGATTATTACGAGCTTATTGTAGGGGGGCTTCCTATGTCAGACAGCTTCCCTGTAAGTTCCAAAGGCCATGTCCTAAACAGTGAAGGCAGAATCATCACGTACAGGCGCATGAGGACCTATCCCGACTTTGAAGTGTGGGTTCTGGAATCGCCTCTTCCCAATGCCGAAGTCGTCCAAAGAGTTGCCAGAACTATCTTGAGGACAAAGGCAAGGATAGTCAAGTGTTCCCCGAAATTGAAGACCGGCTCAGATAGGACGCTGCTCAAGTTGGCGTTGTCTGTATCTACAGGCAATTTGGGGGAAGACGAATCCGATATGGCAGCCTTTATCGAAGGACCTGAGAAGACAAGGCTTTTTGATGTCCTTGGGGAAGCCCAAGTGAAATATGAGCTGGAAAAGGTATGGGATCCGGCTTACACGAAGAGGAGATGAGTAGTCCGGAAGTGAGCGAAGCTCTGAAAGATTTCGCAAGGCACGACTTATTGGAGGTCTCCGAAAAGGGGCGCAAGGAAGTGGCTTGTCAGGCTTGGGATGTAAAGGGTTTGCTGAAGGCAAGCTCTTGGCAGTCGCCTTCTGTAAGGGGCCACTGCAAGCGTGTGCTTGAGTACGGACTGGAGGGTGTATGTATTCCGGGTATTGTCCGGAGATTTACCGATAGTGACATAGACTCTGCGCGTGAACTTTACGGTGACATTGAGCAGGATGACTTCGTTGCAGTAGGATTTGTCATCCCGTTCATGCCCGAGTCAAGAAGAATCAGGGTGCCTTGTGTCCTTCATCATAAATATGTTACCGGGCGCACAACTCCTGAACAGGTGGCAGCAATGACCTTTGCGCCAAGAACTCCTGCATTAGCCGCACTATCAGTCATGAAAGAGAGTGTCAAGGGTGAGGTTAAGCTGGGAGTGTGGGGATCCGGTGCTTTGGAGATATATACCGGGTTACCCTATACGGACGGCAGATCTGACCTTGATGTGGTTCTTATGGGAGCTTCCATAGACGATGTGAGAAATGTTGTCGAGCTGGCAGATAGACTTGAAAAGAGCTTTCTTGTGAGAATAGACGTAGAAGTCCAACTGGACGAGGGTTGGGGAGTGAACGGCCGTGAACTCGTGTCAGGCAGAGACACTGTCCTTGTCAAGGGAATTCGTGAAGTCAAACTGGCAATGCGTGAAGACCTCTTGCGATACGGTGTCACCTAAAGCTCAAATGATAGGTGATGTGTTGCGCCTATCCCTAATCCTGGAAGCGTCCTGCGCTCCTGCGCCGGGTCTCGTTGATATCGACAGCCCGGGCGCACACCCGGACATGGATTATGAGACCCTGACGAGGAGTGCAGTTGCAATCGGTCCGAGTCTTCGGACCATGGCTGACGCAGGAGTACATCATACCGGAAGGCCGTGTGAACTACTTGAGAAGATAAGAGCAATCGGGCTTGAAGCCGAAGCCCGGATGTACCAGGCGACCTCCGGAGTAAATACCCATAAGGGGGCTGTGTTCAGTTTGGGATTGGTGGCTGCATCTGCCGGGCACCTTTTTGCGAGAGGCGGAAGGCTCGATCCCCTGGGAATAGCTGAGGGAGTCAAAGCCATGGCATCCGGGATTGTAGCCCGGGATCTCATAGGCCTTAACCAATCAGGCGTTGATTTGGACTTGCTATCCCACGGAGAACGGATCTACATGAAATACGGACTCACAGGGGCGAGGGGTGAGGCTGAACAAGGATTCCCCACAGTAATAAACCATGGATTGCCTGCATTGGAGAAAGCCCTTAAGAAGGGCAGTTCTTTGAATGACGCTATGGTCCACTCATTAATCTCCATAATGGCGAATCTGGACGATACCTGCGTAGTTCACAGATCTTCCGTGGAAATCCTGGAGCAGGTAGTAAAACCGCGAGCCCGAACTGCGCTGGCAAAAGGCGGAATGATGACTGAAGACGGAAGAAGAAGCATTCTCCTAATGGATGAGGAGTTTGCTTCTCTTGGGATCAGTCCCGGAGGGTCCGGAGACCTCCTTGCTGTTACTCTGGCTTTGCATTTCCTTTCTTTTCTAACATGAGGGTTTGGCGCGCCTGTTTCAGCCAAATTCGGATGAGATGTGGGCTAACCACCGGCAAGTATCGAAGGGGTCCTGGAAATAGCAGCTACCTGAAGGGAAACGGAGCTTGGAAGTAGAATATTAAATTGATATGGAAGAAGTGTTTACACCTTATAAAGCAAGTTTACGCAGCAAGTATCCTGTACGTAGATATCTCAGAGGGGTCAGAGAATTTCATCCTAATGCCAAATACTATCTATTATGTGGTTTTATAGCAGCTATTGCACGTTCAATCTTTCAGGTGGCTTTCAATCTGTTTGTCTATGAATTAGGGTATCGTCAGGACTTTATCGGATACTTGAACGGAATACCGTCCTTGGCGATGCTGATTTTTGCTCTGCCTACTTCTTTTGCTGTGAATCGGGTGGGATATAAGAAGCCTGCCATTATCGGCAGAATCCTGAGTATCATCGGTCTCTTAGGGATCCCGCTGACCGATTCTAAAGTGCTGCTTGTGGTTTTCCGCTTCCTTGACGGGATAGGCGCGACCTTTATCTGGGCTGTCGGAGTTCCCCTTCTGATGAGGTACAGCAATGAGGATAATAGGGTTTTTCTCTTTTCAGTAAATTCTGCCTTGCAGATGGGTTCAGCTTTTCTGGGGAGTATTATGGGCGGCGTGATTCCGGAAATTGCAGGAAGGATTGCGTCGGTATCGCCTAAAGGTATCGTGCCGCTCAGGGCTACCCTTTTCATTTCAGTGTTGTTTATCATAGTCTCAATCATCCCCATGACACTGCTGAAAGAGGAGCGGAAAATCAAGACGAGAGAGGCTTCATATTCCGCTCTTGTTATGGCGTTGCCCAGGGACAAGAAGGACATGGCGGTTTTTGCGAAGGTCCTTTTTCCTGCCACATTAACCGCTTTCGGCGCAGGCGCTATGGTCCCCTTCTTCCAGCTTTTCTTCAGCTTGAGATTTAATATGTCCACTGCGTCTATCGGGGTTATTTTCGCGTTATCAGGAATTGTCAGCGGAGTCGTGACATTAGCTGCGCCTGTCTTGGCTGGGAAGTTCGGAAAAGTCAAATTGATAGCAGCGACACAACTGGCATCGATACCGTTTCTTCTTACTCTCGCCCATTCGTTGAATCCTCGAGCAGTTGTCGTCTCATACTACTTGCGCCACGCCTTCATGAATATGTGTGGGCCTGTGGAGACAACATTCTTTCTGGAACAGGTAAGAGAGGAACAACGCGCGACCCTTCACAGCCTAAGAGGTATGCTTGATAGCTTGGTGCGGGGTGGGCTTGCACCCTTTGCCAGTGGTATCTTGCAGGTCAAAGGCGGGTTTCCCCTTGCCTTTTCAATGACTGCCATGTGCTACTTTGTGAGTGTTTTGATGTTCTACGGCTTCTTCAAATCTGCGGAGAATGTCTCCGGTATGCATTAGCCGGGAAGGTGTCAGGTTGCCTAATCATTGTCTGATTAATGGCAATTTAAATTGCAAGGATTCGGTCCTGCTATGCCAATCTAAAAAAAATGGGGTAGATGACGGGGCTCGAACCCGCAACCTCTGGAGCCACAGTCCAGCGCTCTTACCATTGAGCTACATCTACCACATAGATCGACTATTAACTTGGAATCTCTTCCTAGTGTATCTACAGAATAGCACACAAGCTTTGGCGCGTCAAGTGTGGTTGCGGTAGGGCAGGAATTCAGGAATTTCGCAAGCTTTACAACGAACCCGGTTGCGTGATAAAATGTAATCGGCTGAATGATCTTAATTGCTGAGATCACTGCCTCGGCGGATGCGGCTCAGTTATCTACCGAGGTATTGTTTTTGTTTATCCATAAATTCTACGGAGTTATTCGTTAAAATACGTATCTTTTGGTCACGGTGGGGTAACGTGGCGCTTAGATTTTGACGGCGGGGTGGACATAAGTGAAAGCGACAGTGGAAAAACTAGAGAATAGTTTTGCTTATTTAAGCATCGAAGTGGAAGAAAACAGATTTCAAAGGTCCCTGGACGAAAGCTACCATAGACTATCTTACCGTATAAAGGTCCCGGGTTTTAGAAAAGGAAGGGTGCCCAAGCAAATTCTGGAGATGCGTATCGGTAAGGAAACCCTTATTGAAGACGCGTTAAAAAGCCTTATACCTAAGGTGTATGTAGAGGCGGTAAAAGAACTCGGAATTGACCCTCTGGATGAGCCTGAACTCAGTGTAAGCGAGGCTGAAGAGGGAAAACCCCTGAAGCTTACCGCTAAAGTCCTAGTGAGGCCTGAGGTAAAATTGCCCGACTACAAACAGATCCGTATCAAGAAGGAGATTCCGGAACTCAGCGATGAGGACGTTGACAGGCAAATCCAAATTCTCAGGGAGAATCAGGCTGTATTAATCCCCGTGGATCGCGATACTGTCCAAGACGGCGATTTTGTGTTAGTCAAGGTTAGTGTTACATCACAAGGTCAAGCTGTGGATCTTGGCATCGGTGAAGATGCGGTGCTTATCCATGCAGGTGATGATAAAGACGGTTTTCTCGAAATTAATAAAGGTATTGTAGGCCTGAAAATAGGAGACGAAGCTGAGATCGAAGTGACTTTGCCTGAAGGGTTTCATGATGAAGAACTGGCAGACAAACAAGGTTTGGCCAGGGTCAAGGTTGAAGCCATTCGAAAAAAGGAAGTTCCTGAACTGACTGACGAGTTCGCGAAGGCAATAGGCGATTTCGAGAGTGTGGACGCAATGCGTCAAGGAATTCGGGAAATCCTTGAAAAGTCAGTGAAAGAACGTTTTGAGACTGAATATATAAATGAGGTAGTAGACAAGATTACTGAAGAGACTGAAGTAGATGTCCCGGAAATCCTCGTGGAGCGGGAAATCGATAGGATGTTGCGTAATTTCGAGGCGAATCTCGTTGAGCAAGGCTTATCTTTAGAAGGGTTCCTCGAGTCATGCGGTTTGGATAAGGAGACCCTTCGCAGCAATTATCGGGATGATGCATATTCCGCTGTGAAGGCAGGATTTGTCTTAGATGCTGTTGCAAAGGCTGAAGGATTTGAGGCGTCAGACGACGAAGTCAATGAAAAGGTTAAAATGATTGCAGATTATAGAGAATCTCCCTTTGAAGATATTAAGGAACTGCTTACGCAGTCGGGACGTATTAGTCAGATAGAAAGCGCAATAATCCGGGAGAAAACCAAAAAGCGCCTGGGTGAACTTGCTGCAAGCGAATAGGCGTATAGCATTAGGGAGGATGAGTTTCAGTGAACCTTGTTCCTATTGTAGTTGAGCAAACAAGTCGGGGAGAACGAGCTTATGACATATATTCCAGGCTGCTCAAAGATAGGATTATTTTCTTGGGCGGCCCGATAGATGATACTATAGCGAATCTTGTAATCGCACAGCTGCTTTTCTTACAAGGGGAAGACCCGGAGAAGGATATCAATCTCTACATTAACAGTCCCGGAGGGATAGTCACTGCAGGGCTTGCTATTTATGACACAATGCAGTATGTCAAGCCTGACGTAGCTACGACTTGTATCGGAATGGCAGCAAGCATGGGCGCGCTGTTGCTTGCTGCGGGGGCTAAGGGAAAGAGATACGGCCTACCATATTCCAGAGTAATGATCCATCAGCCGCTAGGAGGCGCTCAGGGGCAAGCTACTGACATTGAGATTCAGGCGAGAGAGATCGTTAGATTAAGAGAGGTAACTCAGGAGATACTATCTAAGCATTCCGGTCAACCCATGGAAAAGATAATTGCGGATACTGACAGAAACTTCTTTATGTCTGCCCAGGAAGCTAAGGAGTACGGTATTATCGACGAGATATTTGAACCTAGGAAATAGGGGGTGGTGGGGTGTTCAGGTTCGGCGATGAGAGAGGCCAACCCAAATGCTCGTTTTGTGGCAAAGCTCAAGATCAGGTCAAAAAGCTAATTGCAGGCCCAGGCGTTTATATTTGCGATGAATGTATCGAGCTATGTAATGAGATTATCGAGGAAGAGCTGGGCGAAGAAGCCGATATCGAACTGTGCAATATCCCGAAACCCAGGGAAATCAAGGAGATTCTTGATCAATACGTTATTGGTCAGGAAGAGGCCAAGAAAACGCTGGCAGTTGCGGTCTATAATCATTATAAGCGTATTGGTGCAAACACCCGTGTAGACGATGTGGAGCTTCAAAAGAGCAATATTCTCCTTCTTGGTCCGACAGGAGTCGGGAAGACTTTACTTGCTCAGACATTAGCCAAAATCCTGAATGTGCCCTTCGCTATTTCTGATGCGACTTCACTTACTGAAGCCGGATATGTGGGCGAAGACGTAGAGAACATACTTCTTAGGCTGATTCAGGCTGCTGACTATGATATTGAGAGAGCTGAGAGGGGTATCGTCTATATTGATGAAGTGGACAAAATTGCAAGAAAGTCAGAAAACCCTTCAATAACCCGGGATGTATCAGGGGAAGGAGTGCAGCAGGCTCTTCTTAAGATTCTTGAAGGCACTATGGCAAGCGTGCCTCCCCAGGGTGGGCGGAAACACCCGCATCAGGAATTCATACAGATTGACACCACAAACATCCTGTTTATATGCGGAGGCGCATTTGACGGCTTAGAAAAGATCATCAATAACCGCGTAGGAAAGTCAATGCTGGGATTTGGGGCTGAGGTGAAGCCGAGGGTAGACATGAATATCGGTGATACTCTACGACAAGTCATGCCTGAAGATCTCCTTAAGTTCGGGCTTATACCTGAGTTCATCGGACGCCTTCCCGTAGTGGTTGTTTTGGACGCTCTTGACGAGAAGACCCTCGTGAGAATACTCACAGAACCCAGAAACGCCCTGGCGAAGCAATACAAGAAGATGTTTGAGCTTGACGGTGTCGAGTTGGAGATCCCGGATGAGGCTTTAGTGGCAGTGGCAAGGAAAGCCATGTGCCTGAACACCGGCGCGCGCGGACTCAGATCAATTATGGAGAAAATTATGCTGGATATCATGTATGACATTCCGTCAAGGCAGGACGTAAAGAAAGTAGTGTTAACGCAAGAGGCAATAGATGAAGGGTCAAAGCCTGCAATGGTGCTTCAAGATCGGAAGACCAAGAAGAGGGAGGAAACTGCGTCATAGATACCTATATATAGAAAGCCATAGTAAAGGTTCAGCTTAGTTTAGGCTGGGCCTTTTCTTATTGCAGCTCCATGCGTAACAGAAAACTCGGTGGACATAATACAGGTGAGGCTCACTAAGTCTCACCTCTTTTCTTATTGAATGTTTCTTGAGGAATGGGGCGGCTTGCATATGGATTTCTCAAGTGGCGTTTTTGGGCTGATTAACCTTTTCTTTGCCGCAGTCATCGGAATATATTTCTGGCAGATGCTAAGGACACAGCAAGGCGGCAAGGTAGCAGTAGACCGTGAATCGCGGAAAGAAATGGAGAAGCTTCGCAAGTTGCGAAGTATATCCTTAACCGAGCCTTTGTCAGAGAAGACAAGGCCGAATTCCCTCAAGGAGATCATAGGTCAAGAAGAAGGCCTCAGGGCGCTGCGAGCTGCGCTTTGCGGACCAAATCCGCAGCATGTGATCATTTATGGTCCTCCAGGAGTTGGGAAGACCGCTGCAGCCAGAGTCGTCCTGGAAGAAGCAAAGCGCAACCCTAGTTCCCCATTTAAGCAGTGGGCGAAGTTTGTCGAAGTGGACGGCGCTACATCAAGGTTTGATGACAGAGGAATCGCAGACCCCCTTATCGGCTCGGTTCATGATCCTATCTATCAAGGAGCAGGAGCAATGGGGATAGCAGGAATTCCGCAACCGAAGCCCGGAGCAGTAACTAGGGCTCATGGGGGTATTTTATTTATTGACGAGATCGGAGAGCTCCATCCCATTCAGATTAATAAGCTTCTGAAGGTGCTTGAAGACAGGAAGGTATTTTTAGAGAGTGCATACTACAATTCAGAAGACCCTAATATTCCCCAGCATATTCACGACATATTTCAAAACGGCTTGCCTGCGGATTTTCGCATGGTGGGCGCTACGACCAAAACTCCGCAGGATATCCCTCCTGCTGTGCGGTCCAGGTGCATTGAGGTTTTCTTTAGGGCGCTTACTGATGAGGAAGTGGGGATTATCGCGTCCAACGCGGCCAAGAAGGCAGGATTCAGACTGGAGGATGAGGCGCTGAATGTAATTAAGAAATATGCTGCGAATGGCCGTGACGCTGTGAATATTCTGCAAATAGCAGGTGGGTCATGTATGTCTGTGGGAGACTCCGTGATATCCAGAAAAGACGTGGAATGGGTGGTCAGCGCAGGCCAGTATTCTCCGCGTTATGAGCCTAGGATCCCTTCAAAGCCCCAGATAGGTTATGTGAACGGTCTTGCGATTCACGGTCCGAATATGGGGTCTTTAATTGAAATTGAAGCAGTGGCCATCCCTGTGCAAGGAGGCACAGGCAAGCTGGTGACAACAGGTCTTGTTGACGAGGAAGAGCTTGGAGGACAAGGTAGGGTTGTAAAGAGAAAAAGTATGGCCAGAGGTTCAGTGGAGAACGTGATCACTATTCTGAAAAGGTTCTTCTCAATACATCCTGAAAATTATGACATTCATGTGAACTTTCCGGGAGGTCTCGCTTTGGACGGCCCTTCGGCGGGAATAGCTATTGTGACTGCGATCTATTCAGCAATTACTGAACATGCGGTAGATAACAGACTTGCTATGACCGGAGAAGTGTCAATTCTTGGAGAGGTAAGGCCTGTCGGAGGGATAGCCCCCAAAGTAGAAGCTGCGGTGCAATCCGGAGTCGAGAGAGTGATAATCCCGAAGGACAATTGGCAGGAAGCGTTTATGGATAGGAAGGACATAAAAGTCCTTCCTGTAAGCAGAATTGAGGAAGCGGTGAAAATCGCAGTTCTGGATCGAGATCCAACCTTGGGCTTCTTGGAATTCCCCAGTGCAATTGCAAGTTCTTCTCCCCCTCTGTCGGTAGGCGCCAAATCCGTTACCGGGCGCCCCATATAGCAATGATTTCCATGCAGTTGACATAATACTTTAGCCTGTGATAGCCTTACTGAAACGGACCTTTCCTGCCCTTTTTCCTGCTGTTTTCCGAAATTTTGAGTGTCAGCTTTGCCGGAACCTATCATTATGATTTGCCAATGTCAAGATGAAGGAATCCTGCTGTCCGGCGAGAATAAAATGGATATACAGGATGGTCCGTGGGAGAGGCCAAGGAGGTGTAGTAGATTATGTCACAAGACTTAGGCAGATCAAGGTTAATGAGAGAAGCAGTGCCTCTTCTTCCATTGCGCGGGGTAATCGTATTCCCTTGCATGACAGTCCCTCTTGAAGTAGGGAGGGATAGATCTGTAGCTGCTCTTGAGGATGCTATGGCCGGTGATAGGCTGGTTATGCTTGCTTCTCAGAAACAGGCAAGGGTGAATGAGCCTGCGCCTTGTGATATTTTTACCGTAGGCACGCTTTCTGAGATAAGACAGCTGGCAAAGTACCCTGACGGAACCATCCGAGTTCTTGTTGAAGGTATTGAACGGGCGAGAATCCTTGAATATACCAAAGTGGAACCGTTCTATAAGGTGAGAATTCAGGATTTGGCAGCGCCTGAGCGGATGACAAAGGAACTGGAAGCATTGATGAGGAGCGCCCTCACATACTTTGAATCCTACATTAGGCTTGGCAAGAAGATCCCTGCCGAGATTCTGGCTTCAGTCCAGACTGTGGACGACCCTGGTAGACTTGCCGACGACATCGCAGCTAATCTTCCGTTACGTCCCGAAGATAAACAATCTGTTCTGGAAGCGATACCGACAAAAGAAAGACTGGAAAGGCTTTGCGCAATCCTCCTGAAGGAAATTGAAATACTGGAGCTCGAGAAGAAGATCAATGCCCGGGTCAGGAAGCAGATGGAGAGGACACAGAAAGAGTATTACCTTCGCGAGCAGATAAAGGCTATCCAGAAAGAGTTAGGCGAGCGTGATGAGAAGCAGTCAGAAAGCGAAGAGTATCGGGAAAGAATTAAAGATGCGAATCTGCCTGATGACGTAGAAGAGAAAGCTTTACGCGAGGTTGAGAGGCTTGAGAAGATGCCTCCTATGGCAGCAGAAGCAGTGGTGGTCAGGACTTACATTGATTGGCTTCTGGCTTTGCCATGGACATTTAAAACTCAGGATCGTCTTGATATGAAGGAAGCCGCGAAAATCCTTGATGAGGATCACTACGGCCTTGAGAAAGTTAAGGAAAGGATTCTCGAGTTTTTGGCTGTACGGCAGCTTACCAGCCAGCCTAAAGGCCCTATTCTCTGTTTCGTAGGTCCCCCGGGTGTTGGCAAGACTTCCCTTGGAAAATCAATAGCCCGTGCCCTTGGCAGGAAATTCGTCAGGTTCTCCTTAGGAGGCGTCAGGGATGAGGCTGAAATCCGAGGACACAGGCGCACCTATGTCGGTGCACTTCCGGGCAGGATTATTCAGGCGATGCGTCAAGCGGGATCCAGGAACCCTGTAATTCTTCTTGACGAAGTAGACAAAATGAGCAGCGATTTTCGTGGGGATCCTGCGTCTGCCCTGCTGGAGGTGTTAGATCCTGAACAGAACATAGCATTCAGTGACCATTATATCGAGGCTCCTTACGACCTTTCCGATGTAATGTTCATTACGACTGCTAATCTTCTGTATTCGATTCCTCATCCCCTGTTAGACAGGATGGAGATTATTACAATACCTGGATATACAGAAGAAGAGAAGATTCAGATCGGCAAGGGGTTTCTGGTGCCGAAGCAAAAGAAAGAAAACGGACTTGATGAATACAACATTGTCATTACTGACACCGCCTTGAAGGCAATCATCCGTAATTACACGCGTGAAGCAGGTGTGCGAGGGCTTGAACGAGGCATCTCTTCAATTCTTAGGAAGATTGCCAGACAAGTGGTGACTGAGAGTCTGTCAGAGGTTGAGATCATAGTAGACGAAGATGGTGTCTCTGAATACCTTGGCATTCCTAAGTACAGATATGGAGTCGCGGAATCCCAAGACAGAGTAGGGGTGGCCACAGGGCTTGCGGTTACTGAAGCAGGCGGTGATATACTGGCAATAGAGGTTTCAGTGATGAGAGGCACCGGCAAGCTAATGCTCACAGGTAAGCTCGGCGATGTGATGAAAGAGTCTGCGCAGGCGGCTTTTACCTATATTAGGTCACGCGCTGACGACCTAAACATAAACCCCGAGTTTTATCGGAATTGCGATGTTCATGTTCATGTGCCTGAGGGTGCTATACCTAAAGACGGGCCTTCCGCAGGCACAGCCATTGCAATTGCTTTAGCGTCTGCGCTTACAGGACGCGCGGTCAGGTGTGATGTAGCCATGACCGGTGAGATCACGCTTCGCGGACGTGTCTTGGCAGTGGGTGGTGTGAAAGAGAAGGTTCTTTCAGCGCATAGAGCAGGTATATTTACCATTATTCTCCCGGCTGAGAACCGGAAAGATGTGGAAGAAATACCGGCAAACGTCCTTGATAATATGGAGACGCTTTTTGTCGATCATGTAGACGAAGTTCTGGAGTTTGCATTGAGAAAAGACGTTATGGCCTATGAAACACCTGTTGCTGAAGATATCCCGGAGATTCCTGCTGTAACCCTGGCTGATGAAGTAACAGTAGGAAATGAGTTACACTGCGGCTGACATAAGCAATGCCAATAGATCCGGATGCAGAAAGCCATCTCTTCAAAAAGGTGGCTTTCTCTTATCATTAAGTCTTATTGAAAGCAGGACTTTTCTTCAGTCAATAGAATAGCAGACCGTAGGTGACGCAAGATACAGACGAGGTGGTGTTTTGATGACTAGAAAAAAGGTTGTGATTATGGGGGCTGCAGGACGTGATTTTCACAATTTCAACACGTTCTTCCGCGACAATGACAATTATGAGGTAGTTGCCTTTACCGCGACACAGATACCGAATATTGAAGGCAGGCGGTATCCTCCGGGCCTTGCGGGGCGCAACTACCCTGACGGCATCCCCATTTATTCTGAGGAAGAGCTTCCTTCCATCATTAAGAAAGCAGGCGTGGATCAGGTAGTGTTTGCCTATAGCGACGTGTCCTACATGGACATTATGCATAAGGCTTCACTTGTTCTTTCAGAAGGTGCAGACTTTTGGCTTATGGGACCGGACAGCACCATGATTAGATCAAGTGTCCCTGTGATTGCGGTTACTGCGGTCAGAACGGGCGTTGGGAAGAGTCAAACTACCAGAAAGATAACGCAGATCCTAAAGGATCGAGGAAAGAAAGTAGTAGTGATTCGTCATCCGATGCCCTATGGCGACCTGATGAAGCAGAGAGTTCAGCGCTTTGAAACCTTAGAGGATCTGGACAAGCATGAGACCACGATCGAAGAGCGCGAGGAGTACGAGCCGCACATTGTCAGGGGATTCGTGGTTTATGCAGGGGTGGATTACGGTGCTATCCTCGAGGAAGCAGAGAAAGAGGCTGATATTATACTTTGGGACGGTGGCAATAATGACCTTCCGTTCTACTATCCTGACCTCCTGATTACCCTTGCTGACCCTCATAGACCAGGGCATGAGGCTATGTTTTACCCCGGCGAAGCCAACGTGCGAATGGCGGACGTGGTTGTCCTGAATAAGGTGGATACAGCTAACCCTGACGATGTTGATAAGGTAGAAAAATCGGTAAGATTGCTCAATCCCGGCGCGAAGATTATTCGTGCAGCTTCTCCTTTGACCTTGGAAAACCCTGAGTCCGTAAAGGGCAAGCGAGTCCTTGTAGTGGAGGACGGACCTACGCTGACTCACGGCGGAATGACATATGGGGCAGGGGTCATTGCAGCGAGGCAGCATGGCGCAGCTGAACTTGTTGACCCTCGTCCTTATGCTGTAGGCTCCATCAAGGCGACCCTCGAGAAGTACCCGGGACTGGAACCGCTTGTTCCTGCAATGGGGTACGGCAAGGAGCAAATGACAGAGTTGGAGCAGACCATAGATGCCACTCCTGCAGATGTTGTAATTATCGGAACGCCTATAGATCTTCGCCGTGTAATTACGTTAAACAAGCCCGCTCTTCGTGTCAGCTATGAGATTGAGGAGATCACAAGACCTAATCTGGAAGATGTGGTTTTTGACCGGTTCAAGGGTATCCTGTTCTAATTAAGGTGTCAACATTTACATTGCTTTTCCTGACCGGGGGGAACCTGTACCTGAACAAAACTTGTGCTCATAAGAGCGTGAAGACTTGTGGTAACCTATGAGCTAAAGGGGGCAGCAATCGCTGCCCCCTTTAGCTCGGCCGGCTTTTTCAGACTGCCGTTACGATGCTGTCTAACACATAATAATGTGATAACACACTTACATCCCGTGGAGTATCGTTGACATAACGACGTAGCTTTTTCTAAGGAGGTTTACATCTGAGCACAAGCGAACTTTTAATTGCGATCATCTTAGAAGAGACATCTCCATAAAATGGAAAGGCGCCTGATGCCTCCAAAAAGGCGGTATACACGTAGTGTGTGATAGTTTTTAGTGAAAGTCCTGTTCCCGGGTGGTGTGGGGCATGTCAGTAACGGCATGCGGCGGAATCTCGAAGAGATTCTCATGAGGTTCAACTGTGTGAACCACTGGGTTCCGGGATTGTTGATCTATAGACATGAGGTTTTCTATATCCAGCTGAACCCCGGGGGATATGGCTTGAAAATCGCCTATTATGAACGCGTGCATGTAAGGAGGCTCAGGTACCGCTTTGGCAGGATTCACCTGAAGAAGATAATCTCGCGTTACAGGAGGGACTTCATCTTTTGCCAAGAATAAGATTGGAGCGTGCTTCCCGCTATGCGCGAGCATTGATCCGAATATGGAATCCTGCCACCTGCCGGGATTTACAAAAGTAAAGGCATGTCCGTGTCTTGCGACTTTTCCAAAGCCGAACCTGCCGTCCGCAGACTTGTACTTCGCAAATCTGACTGCAAGCTCAAAAAGGTCTTTGCCGGCGATTCTACTTACGGTGCCGTCAACAAGTCCTCGTACAGCCTCCTCTGTTTCATCAGAGATAACATCTCTGCCTCCTATGATAAAGACATTTGCAGGTTCATGGGCTGCTTTAATCACAGCTATTGTCTCCTGGGGGAGTCTGTCCTTCAGAGTGAAGACTATGGGAATTCCGCGGTGTGCAGCCATAGCGCCTGATACTTGCCCTGAGTACGGATCTTGTCCTGACACTAACATCATGTCATTGGGATATCCCAGGAACCTTCCTATTTCAGCTGCGGTATGGTATGCATTCATCCCTGTTATTCTTGTGACTCGGAGTCCCAATGACACCAGTTGATCTTCTATGTGCTGACCGAGAGGGCCTATCAGAATTGCCTGAGTGATATCGTCTGCACTTTCCGAAGCCAGTCTCCGGATTTCGTCAAGGAGAATGGGGTCTATACCTGTAGGAGGAACTAAGATGACCGGTCCGGGAAATGGGTGATGAGTTAGGGCAAGCGCAGCCAGGGCGTCCAAAGGGTTATCAAGACCGGCCAAGGTTATGCCTGATGAGCCTCTTCCGAAGATAAACTGTGAGACTGCAACATTGACTTCCAGTGGGGTCCTTCCGAATATCCTTGTGGTGTTGGGAGAATCCAGCGTCAGAATCACACCTTGTACAACTCCTTAAAGCATAGAATTGATAAAACGCAAGTGCAATGCAATATGTGGTGTTATCTTTCGTATTCCCGGCAACAACATGATTTATGCAGAAAGGGGCTCGCTTATTCGCGAACCCCTTTCTGCATAGGATATGTGACATATTCCAATAAAGAATTTATTGCTCTTGTTCCTGCTTCAATTTCTCTATTACCTGTTGGCTGATGGCTTGAGGAACTTCTTCATAGTGGGAGAACTCCATGGTAAATGAACCGCGCCCGGCTGTGATGGATCGAAGGTCTATGGCGTACCTAAACATTTCTGCCATAGGCGCCTGAGCTTTGATGATTTGGTTGCCGTTTTGGGGCTCCATTCCCATGATTCTTCCTCTTCTCTTATTCAGATCGCCCATAACATCGCCCATTTGGTATTCAGGCACCGTGACTTCCACATTCATGATAGGCTCAAGCAGAACAGGAGATGCTTCCATTACGCCTTTCTTAAGAGCCATGGACGCAGCTATCTTAAACGCCATTTCAGAGGAGTCCACAGGATGGTATGAACCGTCATAGAGGGTGACTTTCAGGTCTACTAAAGGATAGCCTGCCAGTACGCCGTCACTTAGGGTTTCTCGTACGCCTTTCTCTACCGCCGGAATATACTGTCTTGGAACAGCGCCTCCGAATATCTTGTCTTCAAACTCAAAATCGCTTCCTGCAGGCAGGGGTGAAATCTCAAGGAACACATGGCCATATTGCCCGCGCCCTCCTGTCTGCTTCTTGTGTTTGCCTTCAACTTTGGCAGTTCCTCTGACTGTTTCACGATAAGGTATTCTAGGTGTGTCTAAAACAACCTCAGCCCCAAATTTTCGCTTTAGTCTGTCTGCAGTGACTTCCAGGTGGACCTCGCCCATGCCTTCCACAATAGTTTCAGCGGTTTCCGCGTCACGACGAACTATGATTGTGGGGTCTTCTTCTGTGAGGCGAGCAAGTCCTGCGCTGATCTTATCTTCGTCGCCTTTCGTTTTGGGTTTCATTGCCATGGCAAGTGTAGGCTTGGGGAAATCTATACCCGGCAGCACAATGGGATTCGCCTTGTCACAGAGCGTGTCGCCTGAGGCCGTTACTCCCAGCTTTGCAACTGCGGCGATATCGCCTGCGGATACCAGATCTACAGGCTCTTGTTGCTTTCCCTTCATAAAGAAGAGTTGTCCTACCCTTTCCGTGGCATCTTTGTTAGTGTTATAGACTTGCGTGTCTGAACGAATAGTTCCTGAGAACACCCTAAAAAGGCTTATCTTTCCGACGAATGGGTCGGCTGTAGTCTTGAAAACAAGGGCTGAGAGAGGCTGATCGTCCTTAGGCAGCCTTTCTATTGCCTCATCAGACCCAGGGGTTTTGCATTCAATTTTGCCTCGATCAACAGGGGAGGGGAGATATGAGACTATAGCACTTAGCATAGGTTGAACAGCGATGTTCTTCAGAGCCGAAACACATACTATAGGATATGTTTTTCCTTCTATTACGCCTTTCCGCAAGCCTTGTTTAATCTCTTCATCAGTCAGCTCTTCACCTTCGAGGTACTTCTCAATTAATTCATCATCGTTTTCTACAGATGCTTCAACAAGCTCATTATGATACTTTTCGGCAGCTTCTTTCAGATTGTCAGGGATATCCTGCTCTTCGAACTTGGCGCCGGAGCCGTCGGTGTAGACAACGGCTTTCATTGTGACAAGATCCACAATTCCTCGGAATGAATCCTGGGTGCCAATGGGAATCTGGATTGGGATGCATTTCGTCCCGAATGTGTTGCGGATAGCGTCTACCGTCTTATAGAAGTCAGCGTTTTCTCTGTCAATCTTAGTTACCGCGATCATCCTGGGAAGGGAGGTTTCATCCGCAAACTTCCAGACGTTTTCAGTTCCTACTTCTACACCTGCAGTAGCGCAGACTGCGACAATCGCCGATTCCACCACACGGAGGCCGCTCTTGACCTCTCCGACAAAATCGGCATATCCAGGTGTGTCCACGATGTTAATCTTGGTGTTCTGCCATTCGCATTGTGCCACTGCAGTCGATATCGTAATCTTACGCCTAATCTCGTCAGGATCATAGTCAAGCGTGCTAGCGCCTTCATCGACCCTACCGAGTCTTTCTATAGCGCGTGCATCGAACAGCATGGCGTCACCAAGGCTGGTTTTCCCGGCTCCGCTATGGGCAATTAGGGCAACATTCCGGATATCCTCAGTCCGGTACCTTTTCAAAAGAATCTCCTCCTTGAAATCCTCTTACGGCGCTTGTATACCTTCACTATTTTACACTTGCTCCATGTCAATTTCAAGAATACCGAAGACCTTCCGGCTTTATAGCGCTATCCGGTGCCTGCTATTATAAGAATAACCCCGCAAAGAGTCATGACCAGCTTGGTGAAAGATACACGTTCGACAAGACCCCATAAACCTAGGATGCTTACTGCTATTAACACAACCGGGCCTATGAGTCCGAGGACTGCGTTGATTCTAAGAGCTGTTTCAACTGTGTTTACCTTTAACATGAGGATGGCAGCTGCTATTTCAACTCCTGCTCCGATTACACGAAGGCTTGCCATGAGAAACACCGGATTTTCATGAGGATTCATAACATCACTGCCTTTAAAACAGCATTTACAACAATGCTATGACTTCTTCGGCGGTTTCTTGCCGAGTATTGCTCTCTTGTTGTACGGAAAATGTTTCGCGGCAGAATACAAAAGCGCTATATGATGTGAGGAGGCATTCAAAATCGCATATCCGGGACACGCTATATCAGGCATGGTCCCTGAGTGTCGGGCAGTGTGTTGCAACAAGTATAAGCATATGTTATACTTTGGGCGTAAGGCCTTCTAGTTATCGTCGTTGCAGGAGTTGTAGGTAGAGAGTGGGGGAACCCACTCTTTCATGTTGTGCAATGGATTTTTGTCATACATCGCGTGTGGTGTCAGTCGCAGACTACCAAGGAGTGTTTGCCGAGTAGGTTGTGACCTGCGGTTTTTGCCGGGCATGTAGGGAGGAAGATCAAGTGAAGCCGAAAGATGTAGAAGACCTGGTATGTGCGATGCTCAATAGGATAGTAGAAGGCAAGGACATTGAAATCGTAGACGTGATGTTCGATAAAGAAGGGGGACAGTGGTTTCTCAGGGTTTACATTGATTGCCCGGAAGGGGTATCTATGGACGATTGCACGTTCGTCAATGAAACGCTTGGGAAGGAGTTGGATGCTCTCGATCCTATTCCCCACAGCTATGTCCTGGAGGTATCGTCCTCCGGGGAAAAACCCCTTAGAAAAGAATCAGACTACGTTAGATTTAGTGGTCGGAAAGTGCTTATTAATACGTACATGCCGGTAAATGGCATGAAATCGCTGGAAGGTAAGCTGCTTGGTCTGGTCGATGACGTTATTAAGCTGGAGATCCATGGGGAAACTGTCAGTATTCCCATGAGCAAGGTGAGTCAAGCCAGATTGGTTGTGGAAATCCAGGAGCTAGGCGGAGGAGACATGGTTGGAATAGATGATTCGCCTGGGGACGAGGAGGGTTAGGATGAATTTCGAGGTTGTCCAGGCGCTTAAACAGCTTGAGAAAGAGCGAGGAATTCCTAAAGACGCCGTAATCGAGGCGCTGGAGGCTGCTCTTGTCTCGGCATTCAAGAGGAACTACGGTACTTCCCAGAATGTCAAAGTGCAAATTAACTCGGAGACAGGAGAAATATCTGTCTTCGCGTATAAATCGGTAGTTGAAGAGCCTTGCGATCCCAGACTTGAAATACCATTGGATGAGGCTCGGAAAGTCAACCCCGAACATCAAGTGGGCGATGTATTCGAGGTGGAGATTACTCCCGGCGAGTTCGGGAGAATAGCCGCTCAAACCGCTAAACAGGTTGTTGTCCAAAAGATACGTGAGGCGGAGAGAGGAATAATCTATGAGGAGTTCAGTAACAGAGAGGGCGAGGTAGTTACCGGTATTGTGCAGCGGCGCGATGATCGGAACGTAATAGTGGATCTGGGTAGGGTAGAGGCTGTCATGCCATTGTCCGAGCAAGTGCGCGGAGAGCCTTACTCGTACGGAGATAGGTTAAAGGTATACATCCTTGAGACGCGCAAGACCCCTCGAGGCCCTCAGGTAATAGTTTCGCGCAGTCATCCTGCGCTCTTGAAACGACTCCTGGAACTTGAGGTGCCCGAGATACACGACGGACTTGTAGAGATTAAAGGTATTGCCAGAGAAGCAGGCGCCAGGTCTAAGGTGTCAGTTCTTTCCTATGATCCGAATGTTGACGCAGTCGGCGCTTGTGTAGGGCCGCGCGGCATGAGAATCCAAAGAATAGTCTCTGAATTAAGAGGCGAAAAGGTCGATGTCATTCAGTGGCACAACGATCCGGGTATATATGTTTCCAATGCGCTGAGCCCGGCGAGGGTTATTTTGACCAGGGTGGATGAGGATAGTCATATAGCAAAGGCAATTGTTCCGGATAACCAGCTGTCGTTGGCTATCGGCAAAGAAGGACAGAATGCACGTTTGGCTGCAAAGCTCACCGGGTGGAAGGTAGACATAAAGAGCGACTCTCAAGTGCGCGCTCTTGAGGAGGAAGAAGAGAGACGCGCCGAATTAGAGGCTGAAGCGAAGACCGAGTCAGAGGAAGAGCTGCAAGAAGAGTCTTGTGACCTAGTGTCTGAAGACGATGAGCACACGGAAGATGAAAGGCCTGTGGAAAGCGAAACAGACGAAGTTCGGCTTCAGCCTGAGACTCAACCTCAGGAGGCTAAGCGGAAAAAGAAGAAGGAGCTCAAGAAGGGCCAAGCGGATGACGACGATGATGCCGTGGTGAAACGAAGAAGCCAAAAGAAGTTGATACAAGAGGCCTATGAGCCTGACGATGAATGGAATGGGGAAACTGACTTCTAGCTCATGAGCCCATGGCAAAGGCGAGTGACTCGTAAATGGCGAAGGGGAAATCTCGACCCAAGGTGAGGAAGAGCCCGCAACGCACTTGCGTTGGATGTAGGGAAGTAAAGTCAAAATGGGATCTTGTCCGAATTGTGCGTACTCCTGAAGGAGCTGTTAAAATAGACCCTACAGGCAAGTTATCCGGGCGTGGCGCATACGTTTGCCCAAGCAGAGCATGTCTTGATTTAGCTGTAAAAGGTAAGCGTTTGGATAAGGCTCTTGGAGTCCAAGTACCTGATGAGGTGATCGATGAGTTGGCGGAATCATTGGTACGGCACGAGAGGCTTTAGGCCCGCCCGCTCCGATGGAGGAAGTCTCAAAGGTGGTGGGTATATGGCAAAAAAGACCAGGGTATATGAGTTAGCACGTGAACTCGGCAAGTCAAGTAGGGAGATCCTGGACTTGCTTGCAGATTCCGGTGTGCGAGATAAGAATCACATGAGCGCCCTGGATGATAATGTTGTTAGGTTCATCAAGAATAAATTTGCTGAAAAAGAAGGGAAAGCGCCGCAGGTGACTGTTGATAAAGGCCGGCCTCCGGAGGCGGACGAACCCCCTGTATTAGAAGAAGAGGCTCCGAAGCCTAAACAGCCCGTGAGAAAAACAGAGCCTCGGAGTCTTCCGGGAATGCTTTCCGGTACGAAGCATCCTACTGCAAGTGCTGATTTCAAGAGGATGCGAAGCCAAATGCCGGGCGCGAGAGCGGGGACACCAAGCAGTCAAAGAAAAGGTTCAGGCGGAAGCCCGGATAGCGCAAGAAGGTACAAAAACGGCAGTCGCAAGCCTGCACCGCGCGCCGGTACAGGGTCTCATGACACAAGACGCAGACAGAAGACACGACAATGGCCTACCCAGATTGCGCCGACAATACCTCCGCGGGGACCGGCAGGGAAGGGAAGGCCTCAACCTGACGCAATAGCAAGATCACGGGCTGCACGGGCGAAACAGGCGGATGCAGCTCTCAGCGAGGCGAAGAGGCTGGAAGCACAGGCGCAAGCAGGTCTTGAGATGGTGAAAGACAGAGAAATCGACCGGATGACTCGTTCCGTAGACGCGACGAAGCTTGAAACCAAAGCTGAAGCGGTAGAAACTGCAATACCCGTAACGCCCGAGATTAGTGTGCCTGAGCGTCAAGCGCCTAAACCCACGCAAGCTCCTGGGGAACCTGGGAAAGCCGTTGAAACAGAAGAGGCTGATTCTGTAATTCGGGCGCCCCAAAAGGAAGTCAAGACGAAAGGGGAAACTAAGCCTAAGGAACCCATTAT
>JAKPFY010000182.1 GCA_029551185.1 Bacillota bacterium | reverse complement strand
ACATCATGTTCGTACGTATCGTCAAAGCGAAAGACAAGAAGTATGCTCAAGTCGTAGAGTCTTTCCGAAATGGGAAGCAGGTCAGCCATAGAGTTCTTTGGTCGTTAGGCCGGTACGATGAACCCCTGGCAAGGTCAGTATTTGATTTGGAACCAGGTCTGGCCGGTTTCCTGTTCAGCAATGCGGATCAGCAGCATGCCCAGCCAGCAGAGAAGAACATGGGCCTTGATCCGGGCGGGCAGCCGGTGGCGTACCGGCCTGATGTCGATCAAGTGTTTCATGTCCCGGAACACCAGCTCTATCTCTGACAGCTGCTTGTAGCCGAGAACGACATCTTCAGCTGAAAGCCCGAAATCAGATGTGCTGAGCAGGTACTTCCCATCGTACTGCGCCTCGCTGCGAATCTTGGCCTTATCGAGCATCAGCTTTCCAGTCTTGGTCTGCCGGACATACCTGCCGTAGACACTGTGAGCCCGAAGGGCACAGGCCGCCTTTTTGTGTGGTTGCCCGTCGAGCTGCTTGAGCTCCTCAAGCCGGCGTTCAACCTCCTTAACGATATCAGCTCGTTTGAGGGCGTCACGCCTCGCTTCATCGGGATTGCGAACCAACACATAGCGGCGCCTGGCTTCACTGCCTTTTTCCAGGATAACCTCCTTGATCTCCAGGCCGTTTTCGAGGGTCGTGTACCTGCCTGGCTTAGAGAGCGCTTCGACTGGATCGCCCTTTCGGCCCTGCCGGAGCTTCTCGCCGATGATGTAGTGGCCGCCGGCAGTCTGTAGAAGCCGTTTGTTCTCCTCAGAGTTGAACCCGGCATCTTGAACCATGACAACTCGGCCCAACTGCCACCTGTTAAGGTCCTTTTTGACCTCCTTGATGATTTGCTGATCGGATGTGTTTCCGGGCCACACCCAGCAGCGCACCGGGATGCCGCCTCTAGTTACGGCGAAGGCGATGACTACCTGGGGCAGATCAGGACGTTCGTCCTTGCTGTGTTGGCTGCGCTTGCGCAAACCTGGCCCTTCCTCCGCATCAGTGTCTTCCTCAGCAATCTCGAAGTATGTAGTGGTGGTGTCTAGAAAGATCAGATCCACTTCTAGATTCAGCAAATTGGCCACGTGGAAGAAGACTTCTTCCTGGATGGACTCAGATGCCTCCAGCAGAAAATCCATGGCTCGGTAGAGATAGTGCACATCGACCTCGGGAAGGCCAGGAATGAAGGCTTCTTCCTGCACCCAGTGCTCCATGTAGAGTTTACTGGATGGGTTAAGAGCCCGGTTGGCTGTCATGGCAAAGATCATCCGCTCCACCGGGGTGCTGTAGTTGCGTTCAAGCAGCAGCTTCTCCAGGGTCTTGCGAATGCCTAGGCGTTCCCACAGCCCATCCAACAACCAGGGACCGCCAAGCTGTTTGGCTCCCACAAACTCGAATGGAGCATCGTCACTCTCAACCAAGGGGAGGCTTGCCAAATCATGCTTCTCCAGAAAGCGGGCAATGCTGCCTACAAGCCTTGTTAGACCCTCCACATCTAGCTGGTCCTTTCGGCCGAAATTGAACAGGACCCTGGCCCTTGAAGCGCCTGTTTCTGGATCGCGATAATTGTGGGCAAGCTGGACGTATTCGTAACCTCTGCTTTTCACGGTTCTAATGTACATTGTATCTATATGATACCACGGATATCAACATAATACAACCATTTTATGCACATTGGTTGTGCCTACACGATCTCTGGTTTTGAGTTATCCACAATCTCGGAAATGCCGATGAATAAAGCATCTGGGTTTTTGTATTGTGACTATTTGGGGTGTTTACTGTACAATTCAAGCCCGGCCAGTCCCATAATAAAAGTTTCGGCAGTTCCACCCCGACAATACAGCCAATTTACCGCCATTTTAAGCCATGTAAAAAGCCTTCCCCATACTAACTATACCCCCTTCTCCCTAAAACGGCTTAAATCGCAAATTAGACACCTTAGAATTGAAGTTACAAGCCCTGTTCTACCATTCTACCTGGGCCTGGGATATTTACCAGGGACGGAATACCTTTTGGGGCAGTAATTGCAGACACATGGAGAATGACAAATGAACCAAGAAGGCGGCCCAGGCCAGTAAGATACAACAGAGAAGCATCCCGCCTATTGAATATGTAAGTCATCCTATCATCTCCTTCCTCCCTCCCCAGGCCACCAAAACCCGGTCGCCGGGCTTGAGATCGGGTTTTACCTCTATTTGGACGTTATCAATGACTACCGGTTGAAAGTTGAAGGTCGCATTACCTGTTACCGCGCCCTTCATACTGTCCAATAGCCCTGTTTGGCTGCCACCAATGCTAAAAGCAGGCAGACTTAGTTTTGCAGTCCATTCTGCGATCAGATATTCCCCCGCCATTCATGTTGAAAGCTACCATCACCATCGAAATAAACATCGTGGTTAATAGGTGTTTCTGTGACCAATAATCGGAGCTTTATTCCTTCGTTGCGCCATAACGATAAGAGACCGACAAGCTCCTTCGGTGACCGCCAACTCTTTACCATCGGGTCATCTTTCCTTGCCTCGCCGGGGAAAAACCCCTCAAATGAAAACCTAATTGGCACTCGCCCTCTGGGTAGAGAGATTTCTCCTAAAGTAATTACATCAAAGGTCAATATTCTATTGCTGGTGTCGCAGGTTATTCTTTCCGGGTTCACGGGAAAATGAAGACGGCTCCCGTCAGGAGCCGTTAGGTAGAAGTCCATATACGCCACCTTCTTTTCTTGCAGGCATTTTATCTTTTGATTTTGTATCCTCCCAATAATTTAGGGCTCGCCAGTTCTTTCCCATAAGTATCATAGAAATAAACTGTGA
>JAKPFY010000163.1 GCA_029551185.1 Bacillota bacterium | reverse complement strand
GTTGCTTAAGAAGAATGTTGGCTTTCACGTTGCAGTTGCTTGAAGCAGACCTTCCATTAATACTTGATGTGAACATACTGGACGAAGCCGCCCGCATAGGGATGAGTATAGACATCCTCGGTCTTGAAAAGGCGCTGGGGATCCCTGTTGTAGGGACAGCTCTTGCAAAAGGCCGGGGATTGAGCGAACTAAAGGACAGGGTGGCTCATTATGTCTCGGGTATTCGTATCTTCCAGTCAAAAGCCAAAGAGAGACCGGTTAGAGACTGCGGTGCATGAAATAAGCCTTCAGCTCAAAGGAGAGTATAGGCTTTCTCGTAGAGCGATAGCCCTTCTTCTATTATCAGGTGATAAAGATATCCATAAAATTGTGAAGAAACTTGAAAGCCGTAAGGACTACATGAACATCTGTCGTATTATCGATGCTTGCGCGAAGTCATATGAACTACCGCTGTCGTACGTGATAGGATTGAAGAGGCAGAGTCAGGCGGAAATGATCGCAAATAGTGTAACTCGCGTATCTCCGAGGAAGCAAAGCGCTGTCTCCCGGGTTTTAGATTACATAACTATATGGCCGGTTACAGGTATCCCTATCCTTTGTCTTGTTCTGTACTATGGTTTATACAGATTCGTGGGAGGGTTCGGTGCCCGCACAGTCGTAAATTTCCTGGAGCTCAAGGTGTTCCATAGTTTCATAAACCCATTGGCGACATCACTTGCAGATAAGTATATCAGTAGCAGAAGCCTAAGGGAGTTAGTTGTCGGAGAGTACGGGATAATCACATTAGGACTGCGTTATGCTGTAGCGATGATTCTTCCTATTGTAGGCGCTTTTTTTATCGTATTTTCTGTGCTTGAGGATACAGGGTATCTGCCAAGGCTGTCACTTTTGGCTGACAGGGCGCTTAAACTTGTAGGCCTGACAGGGCGTGCTGTAATTCCACTTACCTTGGGGCTGGGGTGTGATACCATGGCTACACTGGTCACAAGGACATTGGAGTCCCATCGCGAAAGGGTAATAACCACGTTTCTTCTGGCCCTCGCTGTGCCATGCTCAGGTCAACTGGGCGTTATTATAGGGATGTTGTCTCAGAGGCCGCTTGCTTTATTCATATGGGCTGTGTCTGTCTCAGCAGTTTTCCTCTTGTCAGGGTTTATTGCAAAGAAGATCATTCCAGGAGATGAAACGGTTTTTGTTATGGAGGTTCCTCCGCTTAGAATGCCGATCCTCTCCAACGTACTCACCAAAACCGTAGTTCGCCTGAAGTGGTATTTTGCGGAAATCATCCCAATATTCATAGGTACCAGCTTGCTCATATGGGTGGGAAAAACCACCGGGATTCTTGAGATCCTGGTAAGTTGCTTAAGGACTCCTGTTTGTATTCTTGGGCTCCCTGAAGAGACTGCGTTTGCCTTTCTATTCGGTTTTTTGCGCAGGGATTACGGAGCAGCCGGCTTATATGATTTGTTCAGATTAGGCAAACTAAACAGTGTTCAGCTTGTGGTGGCATGTGTGGTTCTTACCTTGTTTGTTCCCTGTGTTGCCCAGTTCGCCATAATGTGGAAGGAACGAGGCGGGCTTACAGCTTGTGTCATAGCAGCCAGCACAATAGTTATTGCATTTACTTCGGGAATGATATTGAATTTTACCCTGACATGGTTGGGGTTGATGCTATAATGTCCGAGGCGGAAATGAGGATATCCGGGACAAGGTATGAGACAGCGAGTGTCAGGTATAATAAAGACAGTCAAGTTGTTTCTCTGTGTCAATTAAAGCCGGGCGAAACAGGAGAGGTAGTCGATATACAGAGGGCTGATAGGACTGTCCTTCAGAAGCTCCTTGCCATGGCAGTGATCCCCGGCAGCAGATTGAGGGTGGAGTTTACATTCCCGGTTGTGGTTTTTCAGGTTGAAAACACCAGGGTTGCCGTTGATCACGCCGTTGCAGGTAAAATCAGAGTGCATAGACTCTGTAAGAGTTCGTTGAAGTCCATGTCGCATTCAACTTGACTCCCTTTTTAAGCTGAGAATATAATGAATTGGGCTTTAGACGGCGGGTTTCGGGCTGAAGCCCTTTTCGGCTTTGAGCGGCTTTGCAGATTGGATTTTCCCATTCCATTGCAATGGCAGGCACGTAATACATATTGTACATCGGAGGCATGAGGCTTGAACAGCTTTTTGTCAGCGATCAGTAAGTCCCAAGAGTTTATTAGTATCCTTGAAGGAATAGAAAGAGGAAGGACGCGAGAGGTAGTCCTGGGGCTTTCGGGGACCATGAAATCCTACTTGATAGCAGGTTTGTATCGCAGCGCCGGCATGAGACCGTTCATACTGGTAACCTACAATCCTCAGCAGGCCGAGAAACTCGAAGAGGACCTTACAACCTTCCTATCCCCCGGTGAGGTTATGGTTTTCCCTTATTCGGAGATCCGGCCACACGAAGAAGCCAGGGAAAGCCTTGACGTGCTTTCGCAACGCATGGCAGTGATGTCCGCTCTTGCACGAAGAGAGCGCAGGGTCTTCATTGTGCCTGCAAGGGCAATAGGACGTAAACTCATGCCACATGACGTGTTTTCCCGGGCCATGCTTGAGCTTGTCGTAGGAAATGAACTTAGAACAGACAGACTTCAGAAGAAACTCAGTGCTACAGGTTATGAACGCGTTGATATGGTGGAATCTCACAGACAATATGCCATAAGAGGGGATATCATTGATATTTTCCCCTTGGATCAGCCTAAGCCTGTCAGAATAGAACTCTTTGACAGCGAAATAGACTCGATAAGACAATTCAGCATTGAAACACAGCGATCATTATGTGAGTTCAGGCGCGTCATCATACCACCCGGTAAGGAATTCTTTATTGCCGATGAGGTTAAGGATATCGGGATCTCTGCAGGCGAAAGCAGACTGGCCCTGCAAGCCCGGAAACTACGTGAGACCGGTCCGGAAGACAGAGCGATTCTTCTTGAAAAGCGGATATTCAAGGGTTTGGAAAGACTTAAGGAAGGCATGCCGTTTGACGGTGAAGAACAGTTTCTGCCCATCTTTTACCCAAGGTGTGAGACTGTGCTGGATTATGCTGCTATGCCGCTTGTCATCGTGGATGAGCCTTCGCGTGTAAAAGAGTCTCTTCTGGCATTTCAGGCAGAGATTCAAGAGGCTTATGCGTCATTTATTGAGAACGGCGTAGTCCTTCCGGATGAGGCGAGGATATTCAATTCTGTCCAAGAGTCACTTGCCAGGATAGAAAAGGAGCAGAGACTGGAACTTGTGTTACTGGCAAGAGGCATGGATCTGCATGAATCCGAGCACGTGAGGGGTTTTGCGGCGAATTCAGCGAGTTCATATCATGGACGGGTGGAATTTCTGGTCCGAGATATCAAGACTTGGAGAAGAAAAGGTTACCGTGTGGTCATCTGTGTTTCTACACAGGACAGAGCAGGGAGATTCGTTGAGGTAATGTCTGAGTGCGGTATCGAAGCTGTGTATGTGCCAACTGTCACTGACCAAGTGAAACCCGGTAATGTCATAGTCACCGTTGGCACCCTTGAATCCGGGTTTGAGTTTCCGTCTTTGCGCCTCGTTGTACTTACTGACTTAGAGCTGTACGGAGTCGAGAAGCGGAAGAGGCGGTTTTTACCTGTCCCGCCCGACAAAGCCAAACTTTCTGTATTTACAGACCTTAAGCCCGGCGACTATGTGGTGCACCGAGCACACGGTATCGGAAAGTATATCGGAGTTACTACGCTGGAAGCAGCAGGGACTCAAAGGGATTATCTAATGATTCGATATGCAGGTGAAGACAGGTTATATGTGCCTACTGAGCAAATAGACCTCCTGCAGAAATATGTAGGCCCTGAAGATTCGCCGCCAAAGCTCTATAAGCTTGGTGGTGCTGAGTGGAACAAGGTAAAGGCCAAGGTCAAGGAGTCTGTGCACGAAATGGCCCAAGGGTTGCTTGAGCTCTATGCGGCCCGTGAGTCAATGAAAGGGCATTCCTTTAGTCCTGATACCCCGTGGCAGAAGGAGTTTGAAGAAGCGTTTCCGTATGAAGAGACACCTGACCAGCTAAAGGCTATTCAAGAAGTGAAGGCTGATATGGAACGGTCAAGGCCTATGGATAGGCTGATTTGCGGAGATGTAGGATACGGCAAAACCGAGGTGGCGATTCGAGCCGCTTTCAAGGCTGTAATGGATTCAAAGCAAGTTGCAGTATTAGTGCCTACAACTATTCTGGCTCAACAGCACTTCGCTACTTTCAAGGAGAGGTTTTCGGGGTACCCTGTGAATATTGCCGCTCTTTCCAGGTTCCAATCCCCGTCCCAGCAGCGAAGCATCTTGAAACATCTAAGAGAAGGAACGGTTGATATCGTAATTGGAACACACAGGCTCCTCCAGCCTGACGTGAAGTTTCGCGATTTAGGGTTACTGATAGTTGATGAAGAGCAAAGGTTTGGCGTAGCTCACAAAGAAGTGTTGAAAGAAATGAAGAAGACGGTGGATACCTTAACTTTGACAGCGACTCCTATTCCCAGGACCCTGCACATGGCGCTTGTCGGCGTGCGTGATATGAGCGCTATTGAGACTCCGCCTGAGGACAGATATCCTGTCAGGACATATGTCATGGAGCATAACGATGCTGTGATTAGAGAGGCGATCCTGAGGGAGCGGGCCAGAGGGGGACAGGTCTACTTTGTTCACAACCGGGTCCAAACTATAGACGCAACCGCTGCTGCTCTTGCCAGGTCAATCCCGGACGCCAGGATTGCCGTAGCCCATGGCCAGATGCCTGAGGACCGGCTGGAGGATATTATGCTCAGGTTCTTAGATTGCGAGTTTGATGTCTTGGTGTCTACTACTATCATTGAAAGCGGGCTTGATATACCCAATGTCAATACGCTTATTGTAACTGACTCGGATTGTCTGGGGTTATCCCAACTATATCAGCTTCGCGGAAGGGTCGGACGAAGCAATAGGGTGGCGTATTCCTATTTCATGTATCGCAGTGACGCTGTTCTCAGCGAAGTGGCGGAGAAGAGACTTGCCGCGATACGCGAATTTACCGATTTTGGTTCAGGCTTCAGGATAGCTATGCGAGATCTGGAGATTCGCGGGGCAGGCAATCTCTTAGGGCCTGAGCAACACGGCCACATTGCCCAAGTAGGCTTCGAGCTTTACTCAAGACTTGTGGAAGAGGCTGTACAGGAACTAAAGGGTATAGACAAAGAAGAAGAAAAGCAAGATCCGTTCATAGACCTTCCGGTCAGCGCTTTTATCGGCGATGACTATATCGCTGATCCCAGGCAGAAAATTGATTTGTATCGAAAAATCAACGCTGCAAGAACTCTGGAAGACTTGAATGACCTGGAAGAAGAGCTCGAAGACAGATTCGGAAATCTGCCTGAGCCTTCCAGAAATCTTCTATGTATAGCTCGTATCAAGGCCTTGGCTCGGGATATGAAGGTCGCCTCTGTTACAACGGAACGTGACAGTATTGTCATTAAACTGCACCCTGCAGCCAAGGTGTCTCAGGACCGCATAATGGAAGTTGTTAGGGCAAACAGAGGGAGAATACTTGTGAATTTCGGCAAGAGCCCCTCTGTGAGAATCAGGCGTGCAGGTTTAGCTGATGAGGCCCTTTTGAATCTTATTGAGAACACTCTCAAGGTGGCAGGAAGCAAAGCGTCCAGTGACAGTTTAATGCGATCCTGGGCAGGCGCTGCTGTGCAACGCACGTAGTGAGGCAGCCTTTGCGCATTCAATCAGCTCTTTCCTCCCTATTACATTCCATGGGTGTTTCTGCATGTTTGTTGTGTAATTGGATATCATATGTTTAGTCAGAAGACCATCCTCGAGTGCGCTATAAAAAAGAGAAGTTATTTGGAAGAACTGATCAAAAATGGCACTTGAGAAAACGACTAAGAACACCAAGACAAGAACCCGAGTGTCTGGCCTGAGAGGAGGGATAACGATTGAAGGCTACAGGCATTGTAAGGCGCATCGACGATCTGGGTAGGGTTGTTATCCCCAAGGAGATAAGAAGGACATTACGGATCCGTGAAGGCGACCCGTTAGAGATATTCGTTGACCGTGAAGGCGAAGTTATATTGAAAAAGTACTCTCCCATTGGGGAGTTGGGCGATTTTGCCAAGGAATATGCGGATTCGTTGTATGAAGCGACAGGCCACATTTCCTGCATTGCCGATCGCGACGTGATTATCGCAGTGGCCGGAGGTCCGAAGAAGCAGTTCCTTGAAAGACGAATCTCTCCTGCTGTGGAAACGGCTATGGAGACTCGTAGGACTCTCGTGATTAATGAGCCTGGGACTGAAGAATACTGCGCCACATGTCCGGTCATTGAAGACAGTAAGGAATGTAAATATTCAAGTCAAGTGATAGCTCCGATTATTGCAGAAGGGGATCCAATCGGAGCTGTTATCCTTTCGTCAATGGAGCCAAACGTAAAAATGACTGATCTCGAGACGAAGCTGGTGGAGACTGCCGCAGGCTTCCTGGCGAAACAGATGGAACAGTAACATTTGGAAGTCAGAGAATATCGGGTGCGCTCCGAAAAGACAGTGAGTGAGATGGCAGCAGGCATAAGGCTTGCTGCTATTTGCTTTCCGGAACGGGTGTAGTAGAATTATCTCGTGCCGGTGGGATTTGTGAGGTCCTTGATTGTCGGCGGTTCTGATTTGCCTGGGAGCGTGAATTCATGACAAAGAAATCCATGATAAGAGGAGCTGCCATCCTGGCAGCTGCAGGACTGGTCAATCGCTTTTTGGGGGCTGTCGCAAGGATTGCCCTCCCGACCCTGATTGGGGATGAAGGTGTCGGTTTGTATCAAATGGCATATCCTGTTTATAGCATTTTCCTTGTGATTTCCACTGCAGGGATCCCGGTTGCAGTATCTAAGCTTGTCGCAGAGCAAGTCGTGCAGAAGAATAGGAGAGGCGCGCTTACGATTCTGCAAGTTGCTACAGTTATCCTAATTTTCACAGGGGCTTTGTTTTCTTTAGGACTGGCTTTTGCGGCTAAACCTATCGCTACATATGTTGCGCGTGACCCCAGGGCCGCCCTGGCTATCGTTGCAGTCTCTCCGGCTGTACTTGTTCTTTCAGTGGCTTCAGCATTTCGAGGTTTCTTT